>NZ_BAABDD010000030.1:0-56120 GCF_039539445.1 Salinactinospora qingdaonensis | reverse complement strand
CACCCCAGCCATAGCCCACCCCAGGCTGCCGAGATCGCGAAGCGATCGAGGCACGAGCCACGGGAAACCCTGCGCACTCTCCTCCAGCCAGAGCCCTCCCCCGCCGCACGCCTCCCGGGGGTAGCGCCGGGCCGGCAGGGGCGCGGCGGCTATGGCGAGAGTCGCCCCAACCGATCCGGGCGCCCCGGAGAGCACGGCCGTGGCTATAGCGCGTGCCCAGGTGGGGCCAGCCCCGCCCTCACATCGCCCCGGTGGCGCGGACTTCTCCCCACGAGGACGGCTTTTCCGGCCAAGCCGGCATGGCCCCGTGCCCCCTCGCCGCCGCCTCTCGAGGGCGCCAAGAGTCCTTAGCCCTTTCTATGAGGGAAGATTCGGCTATTCGCGGGCGCGTTCGGTGGGCAGTAGGAGGGAAAAGAATAACAACGCATACGGAGGGGGACCGACATGCGAATACTGATCGGATACGCCAGCCAGCACGGGTCCACGCGCGAGATCGCCGAACGGATCGCTCAACGGCTGCGCGACGGGGGCCACAACGCCGACGCGCAAGAGTTGACCGGCGCTGGTGACGCCGCCGGCTACGAGGCGTTCGTCATTGGCAGTGCCATCCATGGCGGCGACTGGCTTCCGCCGGCCATCGAGTACGTCAACCGCAACGCCGACCTGCTCGCGGCCCGCCCGCTGTGGCTGTTCAGCGTCGGGATGGCGAGCGTCGTCGGTGGTTGGTTCGAGAAGCACGTGCGCGACCCCAAAGCGGTCGCCACCTTCCGCACCACGATCCGCTCCCGCGAGCACCACCTCTTCGCCGGCGCCATCCGACACGACCACTTTCCCCCCATCGGCCGCGTGTTCTACCGGCTGATGCGGGGACGCTACGGTGACTTCCGCGACTGGGCCGACGTCGACGCCTGGGCGGAGAGCATCGCCACCGACCTGAGCATGGTGCCGCGTACCCATCCGAAAGGGGCCGGCCATGAGGGCACGCCAAGCTGATCGGTTAGAGACGGCGGATGCGACCCGGTTATCGTGTGCCGTACCCGCCGTCCTCACGCCCTCTTAACCGGAGGGTTCCGCGTCTTCGTTCCGCTGTCGGCCCGCGTTGGGTCGCACCTGCCATGATCTTGGCAGGGAGGAGTGGATATGCGGGTACTGATCGGATACGCCAGCAAGCACGGGTCCACGCGCGAGATCGCCGAACGGGTCGCCCAACGGCTGCGCGAACACAGCCACAATGCCGAGGCGCGCCCCTTCGCTCGCGCCCGGCGCGCCGACGCCTACGAGGTGATCGTGCTGGGGAGCGCCGTGTACTACTCCCGGTGGCTCAAAGAGGCCACGGCCTACGTGCGTCGTAACGCCACCGCGCTCGCGGCCCGCCCGGCGTGGCTGTTCAGTGTCGGAGCCGCACGCGCCGTCGGCGCCCGCTTCAACGCGCCGGTTAACCCGCCGCGCGACGTGACCAGTATCCAGCGCAAGATCCGGCCGCGCGGCCACCGCTTCTTCGCCGGTGCCCTGCGTAAGGAGCAGCTCCCCCTGCCCGGCCGGCTGCTTTCCCGACTGATGCGCAGCGGTCGTGCCGACTTCCGCGACTGGGCCGACATCGACGCCTGGGCCGACAAGATCGCCGCCGAACTCGCGGCCTCGGGCACCTCCAACGGGCGCTCCAAAGCCGCGAAGAACTGACGTTCTCCCGGCTCTATACCGGGCCGGGGGTCCTGCTTCCCGCGTGCAGCGGGGCTTGCGGTGGGGTGTGGGTTGGCGCTGAGGAGGTCGCGCGGCGTCTCCCGTCGCTCCTGCCTCGATCGCTGGGCGATCTCGAGAGCCCAGGGGTGGGTTGTGCCTTGGGTGGTTACCTCGATCTGCCGCCCCCGAGAGGCCGCACCCTGTCATGGGGCGGCTTCTCGGGGGACTGCGCCAACCTGCCGCCCCGACCCAAGAGGTCGCTACCCGTTGTCGTGCCTCGAGGTGTAGCGACGTCCTTCGCGTCGGGGCCGCCCGCATCGCTTCACGCCCCCCGAGCTACCGCGCCTCCTCAGGGTGTCGAGATCGCGTGGCGGTCGAGGTATGTGCGAACGACGCACTTTCCACCCTCGCCAGCCACAACCATCCCTCCGCGGGGAGCACGCCGATGAGGAGCGGGACGCACCGAAAACGCCGGGATCGTCCCTGAACACGGGGCGCACGCCAGCACAGACAGGTGTAACCGGAGATGGCGGAGACCCCCGCACGCGCGGGCTCGGTACCCGCTCCACCGACTGGCCGTCCTCCCCACGGACGGCAGTCTCCCCAGTCTGCATCTCTGGGCGCCATTTGCCACGTTCGGCAGCCGCCCCCAGCGCGGGGGTGGCTGCCGCGGCCAGTTCAGCCGCCCGAGCGAAGTTGGTTGCCGCGGTGCTATGGCGGTCGGACGCTCCGGCAGGCTGGGCGGGTCCGCAGTGCAGGAGCGGCGGGGTAGGCCGCCCGGGAGCCGCAACGGCGATCCCCTCGGACCGGGGATCGCCCGATCAGCGGCAGGAGCGGGCGGGAGCCCACCCGTAAGGGCTGCTCAACGCAGGTGAGGATACAGCAGGTCGTCGACCTTCCACGTGAGGTTGTCGATGACCGATACCGTGCCCTCGATCCGACTGACCTGGCGGGTGAGCATGTGGGCGACACTGCGGCTGGGCACCGCCCCCTGGAGCGTGACCACGCCGTCCTCAACCGTCTCGGTGACGTCGATGCCCTCTATGGTGCTCTTGGCGAATGCGATGTCCTCCCTGACTTCGTGGGCGATGTCGTCGTCGCCGCGCAGGAACACCCGCAGCAGATCCCGACGGCTGACCACCCCCGCCAACACGCCATGACGATCGACGACCGGCAGCCGTCGTATCCCGTAGCGCTCCATGACGCGGGCTGCCTCGGTGACAGACGCCGACGTCGAGATCGTGATCGGGGGCTGTGTCATCAGCTCGCCGGCCGTGGTCGCCAGGGCCCGCTTCTGGGCCCGTTCACCGTGAAACCCGCCGCTGCCCAGCATGGACCGCAGGTGAGCACGGATAGCGGGCCGGTAGTCGTCCGCGACGCCTTCGCCGTAGAACTCTTCCTTGCGCACCAGATCTTCATCGGAGACTACCCCGACCACGCTGCCCGTGTCGTCGGTCACCGGAAGGGAGTTGACCTCCTGCTCCAACAGGGTCTCGACAATCTCCTTGTATCCCGCGTTCTTGTGGAGCCAAACCGCGTCACTCGTCATCACGTCACCCACGGTGCTGTGCATGACGCCTCCTCACCTGTGTGTTCAATGGGATGGACTGTGCTGTCCTCCCAGCTCTCTTGGCCTGCCGCTGGTCTGCTCCGGGCGATCCGGCTGAGCCCGCTCAGCCAAACTCACGACCGGAGCCGGGCGAGGTCGTCGGCACGGGCGCTCGCCGCCACGGTCTCCAAGGCGACCTCGGCGCGACGGACCCCGGGGACCGTGCCCCCAAGGCGGCCACCACCCGCCCGGTGCCTGCGGGGGCTGGGCCAGTGACGGTCACGACGCCGTCATCCACGGTCACCGTCATCTCCTCGTGCGTGGGCACGCGCCGCGCGATCGCGGCCAAGAGTTCCTCGTGGATCTCGGCGTCGGGGCGAAGGTAGGCGGCCAGTACGTCACGGCGACGCACCACTCCCGCGATCGTGCCCCCGCGCAGCACTGGCACGCACCGCAGGCGAGTCTCAATCATCCGGTGGGCGAGTTCGTCGGCGTCGTCACCTTCGGATGCGGTGACCACTGCCCTGGTCATGACCTCGCACACCGTGTGTGGGTGCGTTCCGCTCGCCCCAGGCACGCATCGGGCGTAACCGGTGGGCTTTGGCTCGAACCGGTCGCGCAGCAGGTCGATCTCGGTGACGATCCCGGCCAGTACGCCGGAGTCGTCGACCACGGGCGCGGCCTCACATTCGCATTCGGCTAGCAGGCGGGCGGCTTCGCGCAGCGGCGTATCCTTGGCCAGCAGCGTACGTGACGGCGCCATCATTTCTCGTACCAGCATTGTTCCTCCACTGGCCCTGGCGTCGCTCGCGGGGCGGCAGGGCTCACCGGTCAGTCCTGAGGTAGGGGCAGGGTGGTGCCCGTGGTGGTCCCGCCGTCGAGAACGAACTCGCTTCCCGTCGAGAAGGTGGCCTCGGTGGCGATGAAGCGCACCATGCGCGCGACCTCTTCGGGCGTCCCGAAGCGCGCGATGGGCTGGTCGGCTACGAGGGAGTCGGCCATCGCGGCGGTCATGGGGGTGTGCACCAGCCCGGGGTGTACCGAGCACACCCGGATGTCGTCGGCGGCGAACTCCAACGCCGCCGTCTTGGTCAGGCCCCGCAGTGCCCACTTGCTGGCGGTGTAGGCGCCAATGTTGGCGTAGCCCTGCAACCCCGCCGTCGAGGAGATGTTGACGATCGTTCCCCCGCCGGAGCGGCGCAGCGAGGGCAGCGTGGCGCGCATCCCTAGCCAGGCCCCCACCAGGTTCACGTCCAGCACTCGCCGGAACTCCGCCTCGGGCTGCGACTCGATAGGCGTCACGGTGAGGATGCCCGCGTTGTTGACCAGGGTCGTCAACGGTCCGATCTCGCCTTCGACCACGGCCACCGCGTTCGTCCAACTGTCGGCGCGCGTCACGTCGAGATGGATGTAGTGGGCACCGTTGCCGAGGTCCTTGGCGAGCTGCTCGCCCTCGTCGTCCAGCACGTCGGCGATAGCCACACCGGCTCCCGTGTCGAGCATGGCACGTGCCACGGCCGCGCCGATGCCGCGTGCTCCTCCCGTCACTAGGACCGCCGAGCCGCTCGTGCCTGTCATGGCCAAACCCCTTTCGGCTTGTCCGCCTCCTGTCCTCATGCTCCTCGCGTGAGCAGGCCTGCTGACGGTGCTCCCAGGATGTGGAGTCACGGACTTTCGTATCGGCTTGTCATCGAGTCCCCTACCCCGCGCCAGGGGAGGCATTTCAGTCGAAAGGACAGTGCTGAGCAGGACATTCGTCCCTCGCCTTGGTGGGTGGCGGGGGGCACTGTAGAAGAACCAGCGAAGGGGGTCACCGATGATGCGTTCGGATGACCAGCCGAACCCGCCCGCGGGTCCGCACGGATTTTTCTCCGTTCTCGCCAATGTCCAGCGGGGCGGCGGCAACGTTGTGCACGTGTCGGGAGAACTCGACCTCGCGGCCGAGGAAGAGGTGGCCGCCATGTTGATCGACACCATCGCTGAGGTCGGTCCTGATCTCACCGTCGACCTTTCCGCGGTCACCTTCTGCGACGCTCGGGGGCTGGCGGTGCTGGTGCGGGTGGCCAACTGCGCCGCCCACCTGGGTGGGGCGCTCACCCTGTGCGGCACTCCTCCCCAGGTGAAGCGGCTGTTCCGGATCACCGGCCTGGAGTCTCGCTTCCTCAACGGCCAGCGCGACCGCTCGCGCTCGTCGCAAATGATGACGCAGCGCGAGTCCCCGCCGTCAGCATCGAGCACAACCTCGCTGCCGCCGCAGAGCGAAGGCGGCCACGGCTCCACCCACACCGAGAGGAGCCACCCCTCAGACGATCCCAGGGAGGACATATGACTATCCGCGTGCGCGACCTGATGACGCGCGACGTCGTGAGTATCTCGGCAGAGGCGGGAATCCGTGAGATCGCGCTCCTGTTGCACCGGTTCAAGGTCAGTGCCCTGCCTGTGGTCGACGATCACGACCGTGTGGTGGGACTGGTCTCGCAGTCGGACCTACTGCTTAGGCTCGCTGATCCGCTGACCGGGGAGAGCTGGCACATGACGCACGGCTGGACCCGCCACGACCGTTCTAAGGCCACCGCCACCACTGCGTGGCGGCTCATGACCGCCCCCGTGGTGACCGCGGCGCCCGAGGAAACCGTCGAGCAGGCCGCCACCCTCATGCACCGCTACCGGGTGAACCGGCTCCCCGTGGTCAACACCTCGGGGGCACTGCTCGGCATCCTCAGCCGCAGCGATCTGGTCGGGGTCTACACGCGGCCCGACGCCTGGATTCAGGATGCGATCTCCCGACGGCTGCTCATCGAGTTCGACCTCCCGGAGGTTCAGGCGAGCGTGGACAGGGGCGTCGTCACCCTCACAGGGCGGGTGCGGTTGCGTTCCAGTTCGCTCGCGTTGCGTCGCGCGATCCGCCACATCGAAGGGGCCGTCCACGTCGACGACCGCATCGAGTACGCCGCCGACGACCTCTCGCCGTTCGCCAGCATGCTGCTGCCCGAATGAGTGGGCTTGGCGCTGCGGGGCTGGGGGAGCGCCCGCAGCGGACGCCGCCCGCACCCTGGCCGGGCCGCGCTCAATTGGAGGACTGATGCGACGACTCCGCCTTGAGTTGTGCCGCGTAGGCGGCGGCCTGGGTGCGGCGCTGCATCTGGAGTTTCGACAGCACGCTGGAGACGTAGTTCTTCACGGTCTTCTCGGCCAGGAAGATGCGTTCCCCGATCTGGCGGTTCGTCAGCCCTTCGCCGATCAGCTCGAAGATGCGTCGTTCCTGAGCGGACAGTTCCGCCAGCGGGTCCTCGTGCGCCGCGGTCTCCCGCATCCGGCGCATGATCCGCGCCGTGCTGCCCGGGTCCAGTAGCGAGCCGCCCGCAGCCACGGTGCGGATCGCCCCCACCAGGTCAGAGCCGTGGATCTGCTTGAGGATGTAGCCCGACGCGCCGGCCATGACCGCCTCATAGAGGGCCTCGTCGTCGGAGTAGGAGGTCAGCATCAGGCACGTCAGTTCCGGCAGGGCCGATCGGATTTCGCGGCAGACCTCGACCCCGCTGCCGTCGGGGAGCCGCACGTCGAGCACAGCGACGTCCGGCCGGGCCGCCGGGACACGCGCGATGGCCCCGCTCGCCGTCGCGGCCTCGCCCGCGACCTCGATGTCGGCCTCTTCGGCCAGGAGCGCCGCGATGCCTCGCCGCACGACATCGTGGTCATCGACCAAGAACACCCGGATGGTGTCGCCGGCGTCGTTTGTCTGCGGCATCGGCCCTCACCCCCTTTCTGTGGGTACTCTCCCCGCCAGGAGCTCCAGGGCTGGAGGGGCGTAACGCTCCCGCCCGCCCAAAGCTGCGGTAGCGTTCCCCTACCCGCGAAGATTCCCTACCCACATGTGCTGGGAAAACGGCCCTTCCCGGTGATTTTCGCGGTCAAGGTGACAGCCCTGGCCGCGCTCGCCTCAGTGGCCTCGCGACGCTGCCTCGTCGATCGCCATGCGCGCGATGATGTCGCGCATCACCTCGCTCGGTCCGGCGGCGACGGTGGCTGCGCGGGCATCGCGGTAGGCGCGGGAGACGGCGGTGTCGTCGAGATAGCCGTGAGAACCATGCAGTTGCACGCTCGTGTCGGCCACGCGCACGGCGAGTTCGGTCGCCTGTAGTTTGGCCATCGAGCACACGTCCACGGCCGCCATCTCATCGTTTTGGTAACGCCACGCCGCGTGGTAGACGAGCTGGCGTGCCGCGGTCAGCTCGGTGGCGAGATCGGCCACACGGTGGCGGATGGCTTGGAAGCTTCCCAGTTTCGCACCGAACGCCTCACGTCGCCGCAGGTGCTCCCGGAGGTCGTGCATGCAGGCGTCCATCCCGCCCAGGGCGAGGACAGCGGCCACGATCCGTTCCATCTGCAAGCCCCGCATCAGGTGGTAGAACCCGCTCCCCGGCCGGCCGAGGAGTTGCCGTTCGGGCACGCGAACCGCCTCGAAGTCGACCATGGTCGGGTCGGCGCTGCGCCATCCCAGGGTTTCCTGCCTACTCACAGTGATCCCGGGGGTCGCAGCATCGACGACGAACAGCGACAACCCCGCCGCTCCGAGGCTGTCGAGGGAAGTGCGCGCCACGACGACGTGGAAGTCGGCGCTGGACCCGTTGCTCACCATGCTTTTGCGGCCGTTGAGGACGAAATGGTCCCCTTCCCGGTGTGCGGTTGTGGCGATTCCGGCCATGTCAGCGCCGGCCGAGGGCTCGGTGATCGCGAGCGCAGCGATGCTGTCACCGGCCACGGCTGGGGCGAGGTAGGTCTCGCGTAGGAAGGCCGAGCCGGCCCGGGCCAAGTAGTAGGTCGCCATGTAGGCGTGGACCGAGACGGCCGCACGCACCCCGCCATAGCCGGTTCGGCCCAACTCTTCCAGGAAAACCACCGTGGTGAACAGGTCCCGACCGCCGCCTCCCACCTCAGGGGAGTGGAACAGGCCGAGCAGTCCTTGCCCGGCCAGGGACTTCCATGCGCTGCGCGGCACCCGACGCTGCTCCTCCCATTCGTGGGCGAACGGCACGACCTCACGCTGCAGGAACCGCTCGACTTCGCCGCGGAAATCGGTGTGCTCGGCTGAGAAGTAGATTGTGTCCACGATCTTGCCTTTGCTGCTCGTCAAGCGGTTTCGGCCAGTGCCGCGCGGAGTTCGTCGCTCAGCGGGTCAAGGAGAGTGCGTGCAGCGTGCGGGAAGAAGTGGTCTCCGGCCACGACCCGCAGCACGAACGGATCGGCGTAACGTTTCCAGGAGCGCATGCTCCATGGCGGCGCGATCGGGTCGTCGCTGCCGGCGAAGCCGGTGGTGGCGATGCCGACCGGGGAGGGAGCGGCGGGCGGCCACGTCTCGGCGAGCTTGAGGTCGGCCCGTAGCAGGGGCTCGAACGTCTTCAACCATCGGGGGCTCTCGACGACCTCCGCCGGGGTACCTGCAACTCGCCCCAGGTTGGCTTTGAACTCGGCTGCCCCCATCTCGTGGATGGCCGGCACCAGGATCGGCACGTCCGGCCCTCGGCACCCCGCCACCAGCAGCCGCACGGCGGGCCTGGCAGCGCGTTCGGCCAGGCGTCGCGCCAGTTCGTAGGCGACCATCGCCCCCATGCTGTGGCCGAAGAGCGCGTAGGGCCGCGCCAGGGTCGGTGCCAACACCGTCTCCAGCGCGTCGAGTAGCTGCCTCCACTCGTCGTAGGGCGTCTCACCGAGCCGGTTGTCGCGCCCCGGCAGCCGAACCGCGCACAGCTCGACCTCGGCGGGCAACGCCTCGCTCCAGCCACGAAACACCAGGGGACTGCCCGCGGCGTGGGGGAAGCACACCAGCCGCAACGCCGCTTCGGGGCGCGGCAGCGGGCGCCACAGCCACGAGTTCGGGGGCGTGCTCTCGCCGCCGTCATTCGGCATGGGCGACCTCCTGTCTCGAACGGCGGTTGACGGTCATCACCGTCCAGGCGGCCACCCCACCGGCCAACCCCCAGAAGGCTGAGCCGATTCCCAGGAGAGTCACCCCGGAAGCGGTGATCAGGAACGTGATGATCGCCGCCTCCCGGGTGCGTTCCTCGCGCAGCGCCGTAGCCATGGAGTTGGCGATGGTGCTGAACAGTCCCAACCCGGCGATGGTCAGGACGAGCGCTTCGGGGACGGCCGTGAGCAAAGCTCCGATGGTTCCACCGAAAACCCCCACGAGCAGGTAGAACACACCGGCCCACACGCTGGCGAGGTAGCGCCGCGCGGGGTCCTCGTGCGACTCCGGGCCTGAGCAGATCGCCCCCGTGATCGCGGCCAGGTTCAGCCCGAAGCATCCGAAGGGTGCCAACGCGAGATTCGTCGCACCCGTCACCGTGATTAGCGGCGACACCGGAGTGTCGTACCCCGAGCCCCGAAGCACCGCCACACCGGGAATGTTCTGCGAAGCCATAGTTACGACGAACAGTGGAATCCCCACGCTGACCGCCACCGTCCAGGAGAGCTCCGGCATGGTGAACACCGGCGCGGCCGGCTCCAAGCGCAGCGCCGCGAAGTCCAGCAGCCCTTGGCCGATCGCGATGACCACCCCCGAGGTCAGCGCGACGACGATCGCGTACCGCGCCAGCAGCCGTTTGCACACCAGATAGGCCACCAGCATCCCCAGCACCAGCACGGGTTGCTCGCCCAGCGACGTGAACGCCCCCATCCCGAACTCGACCAGCACCCCCGCCAACAGCGCTGAGACGATCGGCATCGGCACGTACCCCATGAGTCGGCCGAACCAGCCGGTCACCCCGCACACCACGATCAGCAGCGCCGAGAACAGGAACGCGCCGATCACTTCGGCCATCGGGGTGCCGTTCAGGCTTGTCGCCAGCAGCGCAGCCCCCGGAGTCGACCAGGCGGTGACGACGGGCGCCCGGTACCGCAGCGACAGGCCGATCGAGGTCACGCCCATGCCAACACCCAGCGCCAGCAGCCACGACGACAGTTGCCCCTGGGTGGCGCCCGCCGCCTGCGCCGCCTGGAAGACGATCGCTGCCGAACTGGTGATCCCGACCAGGACCGTGACGAACCCCGCGGTGACCGTCGACAGCGGAATGTCGGGCAGCACGCTTTTCAACGAAGCCATGGACGTTGGCGCCCCTGTTCTACGGGTCGGCTCTCGGTCGGCGCATCCGGGGTTTACCCTGGCCCCGCGCGCCCCCGCTTCGCCAGCCCCGCCTCGACAGCGGTCGCCAGATCGCCGAAGCGGCTGGCGGTAAAGACGATATCGGGTTCGACGACCTCTTCTCCGAGTTGCGACTCCAGCCTCGCCAGCAGCCGCACAGCGGTCAGCGAGTCGCCGCCCAAGTCAAAGAAGTCGGCCTCGGGCCGTGCCGACCCCGCGCCGAACAGTTCGGTCCACGCTTCGGTCAGCGCCCTCGGTGCGTCCCCCGGCTGCTGTCGCGCCATCGGCGCGGCATAGCCCTCGGCCTGCGACAGATCGGCCACCCACACGCACCGGTCCGGGACCGCCGCCTCGCCGGGCTCGTCGCCGGCGCGTCGGAGAACGGCCGAGCTGAGTGCCGTGAGCGTTTCCTGGGCGGGGTGCGGTGCTGTCCTCGTGGCGGTTTGCGCCGCTGGGCGGCGCGCGTAGACGTTGTAGCAGGGAGTCAGTTCCAGCCGTCTGTCACGATCGTGCGCGGTCTCGAACCCCAGGCTGTCGAGTAGTGCTAGAACCGTTTCCAGCCGCCCCTCCAGATCGTGGACCTCCACCACGAGCCGGTCGATCCGTTCCCAGGTCGCGGCATCGATCCCGGCGAGGACGTCGGCCTCGGCCTTCTCCACGTCGACCTTCAGCAGGTCGATACGCTCCAACTTCTGTTCGGCGACCACGTCGGTCAGCGTGGTGACCGCGCAGCGGCGCGGTTCGGTCGTCATGCGATCCGCCACCAACCGGTCGAACTGCGGTCCCGGTTGTGCGCCGTCACCGGTGACCAGGTAGGAGCGCAGCACATCACGATCGGCGGCGGCTTCAGCGTACATTCCCGACATGACGCTGTTGTTGGGGTAGTAGGTGAAGTCCACCTCGCCCGCGTCACTGCCGAGACCGTGGTTGAGTACGGTGACGTCGGCCCCGTGCAGTTCGGCGTTGACCGCAGCCGCGCGGGCCAGCTCCGCCACCGGCTCCACCGCTACAATCCGCACTCCCGGCGCGCTCGCGGCGGCCAGCAGCGAGAACATGCCGATGTTGGCTCCCACATCCACGACTACGCCATCGGCCGGGATCGTGATCCCGTGGCGCAGGTAGGCGTTGTCGCTGAAGATCTCCCGGTACAGGAAGTCGGTCTCGGTCCGATTCAACTGCGCCACGAGAAGCGCCCCCTCGGGCTCGTGCCACGAGAGCCCGTCCAGCCGGCCCTCGGCTTCGAGCCGGCAGGCGCGGTGCAGCAGCGGCGCGTGCCGCGCGTCGGGAACCAGATAGGCGACGCGCTCCCCTCCGCCGCGAACCACCGCCTCAGCGACGGCCGGATGTTCCAGCAGCCGCGCCGCCATCTCCCGTTCGGCGTCTTCATGCATGCCTGTGCTCACATTCCTCCCTCGAAACCCACCTCGTCCATGAACGCTCTGGCGAGCGCGATCGCCGCGGGGGCGGCGTCAAAGGCCGACAGGTGATCGCCGCGCGCCGGCGTCCTTAACCGCGCACCCGGTATCCGCTCGGCCACCAAGGCCGATCCGGCCGGATGAGCGGTCGTGTCGGCATCGCTGGTGACCACCAGGGTGGGTTGGTGCACCCCAGCCAGCAGGGGCCGGCAGTCGGTGGTCATGATCGCGCCGTTGAGCCGGCCATAGCGGTGCAGCAGTTCCGCAGTGGCGTAGGGGTAGATCAGCTCATGGGCCATGTCGGCGCGCAGCTTGTCCAACGTATTGGGTCGTCGCAGAATCTTGTGCAGGTTCGCGGCCCGTTCGCGCCGTTCCCCCGCCATAACCATCAGTGACTGCACATCCTGCTGGTGTTCGGTCTTGGGGGCCTCATCGCCCAGTTCGTAGTCCCCGTGCCACAGGCTCAGCGAACGCACCCGTGGTGAGGGGGCCGCGGCCAACGCCACCGCGGCCCCACCGCACAGTCCCATCACGTGTGCCGCCTCGACGCCGAACGTGTCCAGTACCGCGTACAGGTCCTCGGCTTGGGCCGCCACGTCGTGACCGCGCAGGTCGAAGCCGGGATCGGGGGCGAACAGCCCTCGACTCTCCCACGTCAGGACCCGGAACCGGTCCCCGAGTTCGGCCATCCAGCGCCGTACCAGGCTCACCGGCATGCCACACGCCGTGACGAGGACAACCGCCGGGGCGTCGGTCGGGCCGGCCTCGTAACAGTGGATCGGAGACCCGTCCCTGCTGTGGGCCAGCCGGGGGCAGGGCCGCGCCACTCGTGCGGCGGCGCGGCTGAGGTGGTCGTCGTCGGTGTCGACCACGCCTGCTTCTTGCTCTAGCAGCGCACCGAGAGCGAGCCGTCCGCTGATGGCGAGCTCGGGCGCCGTCAACCCTTGTGGCTCGGGGACCAGCCGTAGCGGGGGCAGTCCCAGCTCCCGCGCCAGTCGCGTGAGGAGCCGTTCCAGGGCGTCGAACCCGTCGCCGGCCTCCCCGTCCACCCGGTTGCCTCCCAGTGGTGCCACCCGGGGCACCGTCTCCAGCGCGCCGGCGAGCGGTGCCGTGGCGGCCAAGTCCGCCGCGAGCCGCGCCACTGCGTCGGCGCCGTCGAACGTTTCGTCGTCCACTGTCGGTGGGGACTCCGCCATCGTTTTTCAACCCGCTTTCCCGCTCTCGTCACGAACTGTTCGCCCCGTGCCGCCGGCTCCGGTGGCGCGCCTGTCCTATCCGTGGCGCCGTGAGAAGGGCACGCCGCGGGTGGTCTCCGTGGCGATCCGGTTCTCGGGGTTGCGGTTTTCGCCCTTGACGACCACGGCGCCGTAGCGGTCGAGGCTCACTCGCCCCCCGTACTCCTCGACGACCTCGGTGTCGGGGTACACGTGGGTCGACCCCGGCACGTAGCGCGAGGCGAACCCCATGCGCATGTCGTTGGTCTTGCCCTGGTGGGGATGGGAGGCGTGCATCAGCGTCGACCAGAACACGATGAACTGGCCGGCGGCCATGTCCATCGAGACCGCCTGCGACTCGTCGGGCTCCCAATCGGGGTCGATCTTGAGATCCCGGTAGTCATAACCGAAGAACCCTCGTCGGACACCGTCCTTGTCCACCGCGTTCACCGTGGCGGGGTCGTAGTGCATCCCCTTGGTCTCGTCATAGAACATCGTCTGGTGTGTGCCGGGGATGAACTGCAGGCAGCCCATGTCAACAGTGGCGTCGGTGAAGGCGCACCACACGGTGATCGTTCCGCCGAAGCCGGTGTCCTCAGGCCACACGATCTGCGGTGCCCCCGAGGCATTGGCGAAGGTGTCGGCCTGGTGCCAGTCGGTTCCCTCGTCACCGGGGTACTTGGGGAAGAACTCGGTGCGCCAGCACAGCACGTCGGGGCCGAGGATGCTCGACACCCGGTCGACGATCTCGGGACGACAGATGTGCTCGGCCAGGAACGTCTGATCGAGGTGCCGGTCGTAGTTGGCGATGTTGGTCACGCCCGAATGCGCCTCCTCGTCTTGGTAGACGGCGGCACTGCGGTCGAGCAGCTTGACCCGTTCCCGGCGCCAGATATCTTTGATCTCTTCGGGCTCGTAGAGCGTGAACGGTCCGGCGTAGCCGCGTTCGTGGAATTCGCGCAGTTCCTCGGCGCTCAGTGAGAAGTCGGTGCTCTGTGTCGGCTGAATGCTCACCTGCTGTTACCTCCGTGGGTATCGGGGGGTGCTGCCGGAGCGCGCGGGCCTACTCGAAGTTGGCCGCGAGTGAACGGACGGTGGCCTCGTCCACCAGCACGCTGATGTCGAGGTCGGTGTTGAAGTGGGCGTTGACCCGGTCGAACATCCGCACCAAGGTCAGCGATGTGCCGCCGAGGTCGAAGAAGTCCCCGTCGAGGTCGACCTCGGCCACCCCCAGCACCTGGCGCCATATCGCGGCGATCTCAGCTTGGACGGCAGAGAGCCCACTGCCTTCGGTGCCATCGCCGCTTTGTCTGGGGTCGGGCAGAGCGTTCCTGTCGACCTTGCCGTTGGCCGTCATCGGCAGGCTCCGCAGCGTTACGAACGCCGAGGGGTGCATGTGGCTGGGGAGCGCGGTGAGCGCGTCGACCGGCCCCTGCTGTCCCCACGCCGCTTCGACGGGCTCGCCGGCGGGGACGAGATAGGCGACCAGCCGGACGTCCCCCTCCCCATAGTCCCAGGCAGTCACCACACTCGTAGCCACACCGGGGTGGGTGTTGAGGGCTGCCTCGACCTCGCCGGGCTCGATGCGGAAACCACGGACCTTGAGTTGGTCGTCGACACGGCCGAGGTAGCGGTACTCGCCGCTGTCGTCGCGGGCGACCAGATCACCGGTGCGATAGCAGCGTCGGCCGTCGGCCTGCGAGGGGTACACGAAACGCTCTGCCGTTAGCTGCGCGCGGTTGAGGTAGCCACGCGCCACCCCGGTACCGCTGATGTAGAGCTCACCGGCCTCGCCTGTGTCGGTCGCCTCACCGCTCTCGCGCAGCACCAGGAACTCCAGCCCTGGCAGCGCCACCCCGATCGGGCTGACGCCGCGCCGGTCCACATCCTCGCGCGTGATCCGTCGGAACGAGGCGTGCACGGTCGTCTCGGTGATGCCGTACATGTTCACCAGGCGCGGCTGTTCGTCGCCTCGGCGTGCGATCCACGGTTCGAGCATGCCGGGATCGAGCCGTTCCCCGCCGAGGATCACCCACCGCAGGCGCGGACCCCCGATATCGTCGGCGGCGACCTCCGCCCCGATCAACTGCCGCAGCGCCGATGGGGTCTGGTTCACCACGGTGACTCCCTGCTCGGTCAGCAGCGACCGGAACCGGGCGGGAGCGCGGCACACCTCGTCAGGCACGATCACCAGCCGACCGCCGTGCAGCAGTGCTCCCCAGATCTCCCAGACCGAGAAGTCGAACGCCACGGAGTGGAACATCGTCCAGACGTCATCGGGGCCGAAGTCGAACTGCTGCCGTGTCTGTTCGAATAGCCCGACGATGTTGCGGTGTTCGACCAGCACGCCCTTGGGGGTGCCTGTCGATCCGGAGGTATAGATCACATAGGCGAGGTCGGTGGCCGCCCTCGGCATGCTCGGTTCCGGCGCCGGGGCACCGTCCTCGGCCGCCTCGCCGTCGACGAGGACACGCTTTCCCGCCCAGTCGCCCAGCGTCGCGGCCAACCGGGACACGGTCACGACCGCGCTCGCGCCGCTGTCCTCCAGCAGCCAGCGCACGCGCGCAGCGGGAGCGGTGGAGTCGACGGGCAGATAGGCGCCGCCGGCCTTGAGAATGCCAAGCAGGCCCACCAGCATTTCGACGCTGCGATCGGTGTACAGCGCTATCACTACGTCCGGACCGACACCGTGGCCGGTCAGCCGGCGGGCTACGACGGTAGCGCGGGAGTCGAGTTCTCGGTAGGTCATCGAACCGTCAGGAGTGGTTACCGCATCGCGTTCGGGGTGCTCCTCAGCCCTGGCCTCGAAGATCTCCTCCAGTCTGGAACCGGGAAACAAGGAATGAGATAAAGCGTAATCCCGATAGGGCAGATCCTCTTGTGAAATTTTCACCGACTCTCCTCACTGCTCTGGGAAATGGCTGTCTGGTGATTTGACTGGTTCTGTCGCCGGTTGGTTTATCGGGTTTTCGTGGGCAGCGGAGAGCCTTAGGGACCGGTTTCGTTGCTTCGAAAAACCGAACGGTTTTCGTTGTTCTCGCATCTCGAATTTCCGGTTTTGGGCACGACGGAGTGCATGCCGAGACGTCGTTCGATTGCGCCGCGGCTGTGTGGCGTTAACGCTGAAAAGAAGCTCGTAAAAGCTTTTGAGCAGGGATTTTGCGATCGATGTCACCGTGGTGTGGCATGTGGAGAAGTAGCGCGAGCCGTCAAGAAGTGAGTGATGAGAATATCTGTTTCTTGTTGGTTGGCTCCCCCGAGGTCACGCTTTCATTTTTTCGCCCCGAACTAGGATCGTAGTCGTCCTCTCTGGGACTATCAAGTAGTTCCTCTGTTTCTCTGTGTGTCGGATTTATTTTCGCTGGTCTCCGGGGGGATCGGCTGGGGGTGTGGTCTTTCTGTTGTCCAGTGTGAAGCCTGGGGAAATAATTTTTTCGGTTGGATGGCACAGGGAGCAGAGATTCAGGTTTCCCCCCATTTCACAGGCTTGCCGCGGTCCTCGCCCGCCGTCACGGCTCGCTGGGCGGCTATCGCCGCCGTGGAGGGGGACACGGGTGCAGAGTTGGGAGCGCGGCGGTGTCGCCGCGCCACCGCCGTCAGCGCCAAAAACCGCCGGAGTTGCCGCATCGGTAACAAGCGCGCCACGGTGGAGGCCATGACGTGTGGATATCTGGGGAACAGAAAGTTACCTTGCTGTCACAAACCAACGTGAAAGCCTTCCGCTCCGGGAAGTGACATATGGCTCACGCAGCGCCTCACCGGTCGACCCCCTCAGCTCGCCCTGCGATGGGTGTCCCCTCCGAGCTGGCCGCCCGGATCAGGCCCTACCTGGGTGAGAGTGCCCAGGAGATCACCGAGCAGATCCAGCGCGAGATCCCCGAGTTCGCCCGTCCTCCCGAGAGCAGCCTGGGCAGGCGGCTCCACCGGGGCGTGGAGCGGGCGATTCACCATTTCTGGGACCAGATCGAAGACCCGCACGCGCCGCGCGAGTCGCTCGTCGACCTTTACCGCGACATCGGCCGTGCCGAACTCAAGGAGGGCCGCAGCCTCGACACCCTACAGTCGGCACTGCGCATCGGCGGTCGAGTGGCGTTGCGGTTCTTGGTCGACAACAACGAACTGTTCGAGATCCCACCACAGACCCTCTTCCATGTCGCCGACGCGATCTTTCGCCACCTCGATGAGTTGGCCAGCGCCTCCGCCGAAGGCTACGCCGAAGCCCAAACCCGCCACGTCGAAGAGCAGGAGCGCCGCCGCAGACAACTGCTCCAGTTACTGCTGACCGCCCCCCAACCAGATCCCAACACCATCGCCAGTCAAGCCCGTGCCGCCGGCTGGCAGCTCCCCCACACCGCCGCCGCGGTGGCGGTGGCCGGCAACGGCGACAAGGAACTGTCCGCCCGAGGGCTACCTCCCGACGTGCTCGTCGATCTCAACTGGCTCGATGCCCGTCTGGTGATCCCCGACCCGGACGGCCCCGGACGGCCCCAGACCATCGAAGCCGCGCTGAGCGGGTGGGTCGCCGCGATCGGCCCCACCGTGCCGCTGGACGCGCTGCCCATGTCGCTGTGCCGCGCGCGCCAGGCCCTCAAGCTGGGCCAGCGCGGCATCATCGACACCAGTAGCCCTATCCGCTGTTCGGAGCACATGGCCACCCTGTTCGTGTTCTCAGACGAGGAGCTGGTGGACTCCCTCGTCCAGACGCGGCTGGCGCCGCTGCGGGAGCTCCGCCCCGCCCAGCAGGATCGCCTCGCCGAGACCCTGCTCGCCTGGTTGCAGTACTCCCGTAACGCCAACGAGGTGGCCAGCCATCTCTACGTCCATCCGCAGACCGTGCGTTACCGGCTGCGCCAGCTTGAGGAGCTCTTCGGAGATCAGCTCCACACCCCCGACCAGCGTTTTGAACTTGAGATCGCGCTGCGCGCGCGCCAGCTTCGGCGGTAACCCCGTGGCCCATCCGGCCGGGGCGCGGCAGCGTTTGCTCCAGCGCCCGGAGGTGTCGATGCCTGGGGCGGGACCGGGCCCCAGGACCGAGTCACTACCGTGGCCGTCACGAGCTGCCGGCCGGCTCTCGGCGGAAGGCGCGTCCCGGCCACCAGATCCACCGACCGGCATCCAGGGCCAGCGCGGGCACCAGCACCGAACGCACCAGCAAAGCGTCGAGCAGCACCCCGAAGGCCACCAGGAAGGCCAACTGCGCCAGGAACAGCAGCGGGATGACGGCCAGCGCGGCAAACGTCGCGGCCAACACCACTCCGGCCGAGGTGATGACCCCGCCGGTCACGGTGAGCGCGCGCAGCGTCCCTTCCCGGGTGCCGTGCTCCAGGGTCTCTTCGCGGGCGCGCGTCATGAGGAAGATGTTGTAGTCGATCCCCAGCGCCACCAGGAACACGAACGCGAACAGCGGCACCACGGGGTCGGCGCCGGGAAAGCCCAACAGGTGGTTGAAGACCAGCGCTCCCACCCCTAGGGCGGAGCCAAACGACAGCACGGTCGTCGCTACGAGCAGCAGCGGCGCCACGAGCGCCCGCAGCAGCACGATGAGCACCAGCAGGACCACCACCAACACCAGCGCGACGATCACCGTCAGATCGCGCTGAGCGGTGTCGAGAGTGTCGAGCTGCACCGCTGTCGTGCCCCCCACCAGGGCGTTCGCGCCTGAGACCGCGCCGACCTGCGCGCGCAGTTCCCGCACGACCTCCACCGCCTCGGTGGATTGGGGTTCTTCGGCGAGCGTGGCGCGCACTAGGGCACGCCCGTCCACCACCTTCGGTTCAGGCTGGACACCTGCCGGCCCGTCCTGCGGCGCGGCCTCGCCTTCGGGAACGGGCGTGGCCGCGGTGACCCCATCGACGCTTTCGGCGGCGGTCACCACCTCCTCGACCCGGTCGGCGTCGGTGACGATCTGCGCCGGTGCCGCGGTGGAGGCCGAGCCGAAACCGCGCTCCAGCGTCTCCTGACCACTGACGGCTTCGACCTCGGTGCGGAAGATCTCGGACTGGGAGGTGCCTTCGGCGCGAAACTGCGGCACGAACGCGGCGGCGGCCACTAGCACCAGCGTCGCGCCGATCCACCATAGGCGCGGACGCCGGCCCACCGTTCGAGCCACGCGCGCCCACACCCCGTGGCGGCGGTACACCGCCTCCAGCGGCCCTGCCTGCGCTTGGGCCGAAGGGGAGTAGTGGGGCCGGGCCGGCCAGAACGCCGCCCGCCCCAGCAGCAACAGCACGGCGGGCAGGAACGTCAGCGCCGAGGCCAGCGCCGCGGCGATCCCCAGCGCCGCCACGGGGCCGAGACTGCGGTTGGAGGCGAGGTCTCCGGCGAGCAGGCACAGCACACCGAGGATGACGGTGCCTCCCGACGCCAGGATCGGCTGCACGGTGCCGCCCACGGCGGCGACCACCGCGTCGACCGGGCGTCGGTGCTCGACCAGCGTTTCGCGGTAGCGCGACACCAACAGCAGCGCGTAGTCGGTGCAGGCGCCCACGACCAAGATGAACAGGATGCCTTGGCTCTGCCCGTTGAGCTGCAACCAGCCCGTGTCCGCAGCGACGTAGACAACCGCGGCAGCCAGCACCAGCGCCAGCATCGCCGCGACGATCACGACAAAGGGCAGCAGCGGAGAGCGGTACACCGCCACCAGGATCACCAGCACGGCTCCCAGGGCGACGGCCAGCAGCGTGCCGTCGATGCCGGCGAAGGCCGCCGAGAGGTCGGCGGCGAAGCCGGCGGGCCCGGTCACCTGCACGGTGACGCCCGCGCCGGCCTGTTCGCCGGCCACTTCGCGCAGTTCGTCGGTGGCCTCGGCGGTGTCGACATCCTCCGACAGCGGAACGACGAGTTGGGCGACCGTGTCGTCCTCAGGGCCGGGGATCGGTCCCGTGACCTCTCCGGCGACCCCGTCGGCGGCGGCGATGCGCTCGGCGTCTTGGGAGAGCTCGGCCAGCCGTTGCGGTGTCCACGTCCGGTCGGCGGAGTAGACCACGATCGCCGGCACGGTCTCACGGTCGGCGAAGTCCGCGGCCACCTCCTGGACCTTGGTGGACTCCGCACCCAAGGGCAGGAACGTGGCCTCGTCGTTGCTCTGCACCTCCGAGAGCTTGCCCATGAAGCTACCGAGAGGTCCCGCCCCCAGCAGCCACACCAGCGTCAGCAGGATCGCCGCCGCGTACCAGAGCCTCCGGCGGCGCGGCGGCCTCGACGACCGCTGCGCCGCTCGCTCGCCCGGAGGCCCCTTCCCAGCAGCGGAGTGATGCACGGAATTCACCGGGAACCCCCAAAAAAGAACCAAAAAAAGCTTCTTGGAAAACGAGCTAATAATGGGGAGCTTACCAGCCGCACAGGCCCGGTCGGTGTGACCCTCGGGCCGGCCGCAACGGGCAGCGCTGCGGTGGTGTACTCCGGCAGCGCGAGGTGGTGTACTCGGGGAGCCGGCGCCACGCAGCGCCGCGGTTACGCCGTCGAAGACGAGGTGGCGGCCCGCGCGGGTTCACTTCCCGGCCGTGCTGAGGCAAGCCGGGTCAGACCGCCCGGCGGCATCGGAGCCACCACCGTCTGCCAGCCAAGGCGCCCGCCGGCAACGGCCACACGGACAACGGGAGACCCATGCGCGCTTCGGTGCGGGATATGAAACGTGGAGCGGTCATCGGCGAGTTCGACCACGCCGCCGCCTCCTACGACCGACTTGTGGGAGCCAACCCCGGCTACCACCGCAACCTGCGGAGATCGGCCCGCCGGCTCGGGCTGCCCGCCGGCGGGACGGGGCTGCGGATTCTCGACCTGGGCTGTGGGACCGGCGCCTCCACCGCCGCCCTCGCCAAGGTGTTTCCGCAAGCCCAGATCGTCGGCGTGGACGCTTCCGAGCAGATGCTCGCCGTGGCCCGCGCCAAACCGTGGACCCCGCGCGTGCGGTTCCACCACGCCCGCGTCGAGGAGTTGACCCCACCGGAGATAGGCGGCCCGGTAGACGCGCTGCTCGCCGGCTATCTGCTGCGCAACTGCCCCGCCCCCGACACGGCGTTGGCGACGATGGGTTCCCTGCTGCGCCCCGGCGGCCGGATCGCGCTCCACGAGTACTCGGTGGCCGACGCGCCGGCTGCCCGAGCCGTGTGGTCGCTGGTGGCCTGGGGCGTCATCATCCCGCTTGGCCGGCTCCTCACGGGACGCACCGACCTGTACCGCTACCTATGGCGCAGCGTCATGGACTTCGACGGTGCCACCGCTGTCACCCGGCGCATGCGCGCCGCCGGCTTCGAGAACGTCCGCGCCCTGCCCATGCCGGGCTGGCAGCGCGGCATCGTCCACACCTTCATCGGCCGGACCCCCACCTCTTAACGCCCTGCGGGGGAGTCGGGAGCGGCAGTGGCTCCCCGGGATCTCCGTGCTCTTCGTTTGCTCGTGCCGCGATATCGCCAGCATGGGAAGGCGACGGCGGAGGAGCCCACCCGCGTGCGCCCGCCGCCGGCCCTCGCCCGCTCCCCCAAACAGAACCTAGCCGGATCGGGAGGTGGCCTCCAGCGCCAGGGTCCGCAGCGCCTCGCGGGCGGTGGCCTTGATCGGCGCCTTCCCGATGCGTTGCAGGCCGCTGTCGAGCAGTTCCCGCACCTGCCGTTCCACGGCCTCGCGCGCGCCTAGCTCGTCGAGGAGCTTGCCGACGACGCGGACATCGTCGTCAGTAAGTTCGGCGTCGCCCACCGCGGCGCGCAGTGCCTCGGCGGCGGAGCTGTCGCGCTCCTCAGCCCGCCGCAGCCCGATTGCCAGGAGCAGCGTGCGCTTGCCCTCACGCAGGTCGTCGCCGATGGGTTTGCCGGTCCGCGCGGGATCGCCATAGATCCCCAACAGGTCGTCGCGCAACTGGAAGGCGGTTCCCACCTCCGCGCCATAACCGCGTAGCGCCGCCACCAGTTCCTCGTCGGCGCCGGCCAGAGCGGCACCGAAGTGCAGGGGGCGTTCCACGCTGTAGGCCGCTGTCTTCACCGCGTCGACCCGCAGGGCGGTGCGCTCCGAGGCGTCGCGACGGGCCTGAGCACGCAGGTCGAGAAACTGGCCGGCGATCATCTCGGTGCGCATCGCCCGCCAGGGGGCACGCACGCGCGCCCGCGTGGCCGGATCGTCGACGACCTCGGCGAGCATGTCGTCGGCCCAGATCAGCGCCAGGTCGCCGGCCAGGATCGCCAGCGACTCGCCATAGCGTTCGGGCGAGCCGGCCCAGCCGTTGCGGCGGTGCGCCTCGGCGAAGGCCACGTGTATCGCCGGTTGCCCGCGGCGCAGCACCGAACCGTCCATCACGTCGTCTTGGATCAGCGCGCACGCCTGGATGAGTTCCAGCGCCGAGGCGGCGCGCAGCGCGGTTGTCGCGGCCTGGCCGCTCCCGGAGCCGCCGGCGGCGCGCCACCCCCACCAGGCGAATACGGGGCGCATGCGCTTGCCACCGCCGAGCGTGAAGTGTTCCAGCCGCGCAACGACCTCCTCGCTGAAGTGGGGATCGATCTCGCTCGCCGCGCTCCGGCGCGCCGCGAAGTAGTCGCTGAGGACGTGGGTGACAGCGCCGGGGACGTGCCCATCCAGCTCCGCGGAGGACGTAAGCGAGGCGCTGGGCGCCGGCGACGCGACGTCGAAGTCGTTACGGCGAGTCGCGGACATGCTGAGCCTCCTGGGCGATATGGGCGGAGCCGGGTTACTGGTCAGTGGTCGTGGGACGTTTCGTCTTAATTTTGTTTTTCATGATTCTTGATTTCCAAACATTTTCTTGGTGATTCCGGAAGGGGGAAGCAATCGCCCACCCAAGGACATATGGTCATGGTGCTCCACCTCTGTTCTCGGGATTCACTGGTGTCCCCTTGCTAGGTATCCGATCGGTGCGAAGAACCGCTCGTGACGCGCCGCACCTGGTCAAACCGGTACGGGAACCGGGTGCGCACCCCGGTCGCGCCCCCGTGCGGCACCGCTGTCCGTTGCGGCGCTGCACACGTCTGCCGCCGCCTACAATCATTTTTCAGGCGCTGATCGCGCGCCGGGCCGTTCCCGGCGATCGCCTCGGCCGGCCCGTGTTTCGGGCGTGAAAGCATGGTCAGCGTCAGGACGGCCACACCGCACCTCGGCGCGCGTGGCCGCCTACGACTCGCACGAACGCGGCCGGCCGACGAGAACCGGTCGCGGCTGACGACTATGTGGGAGACGTATGGATACCGCACCGGACGCCTCGCGGGCCGATCGGCCGAGGAGTCCGGAACCGGCCCACCGGGACGACGACACCGCCGGACAACGCTCGCGAGAGGCGCTCTACCGCGCCATTCAGGTCGATGGGCAGCGGCTGGCCACGGGGCTCATCCGCCTGCTCCACGCTATGTCGGAAAACGTGGATCTCAACCCGACCGACTTCCAGTGCTACGTGCTCCTTAAGATCGGCGGGCCGATGACGCCGGGGGAGATCGCGTCGGGCCTCAAGCTCGCCACCGGCTCGGTGACCGGCGTCATCGACCGTCTCGAAGCGCGCGGTCTCGTGCGCCGCGCCCGTCATACCGAGGATCGGCGCAAGGTCGTCGTCGAGCTGGACGAGGACGCCGAGGTCATCGAGGGCGGCGCCGGCTTGGGGATGCGTGAGGCGATGATCGCGCTGCACGACTCCTACTCCGAGGAGCAGTTGGAGCTGATCGCCGACTGGCTCAACCGGATCGGCAGCGCACTGGTCGAGGTCGCTTCGGGAAACCGCCGCACCTGAACCGGCGCGCTCGGGGCGCTGTAGGGTCGACGCTGCCGGCGAAGCGCCCCTACGCTGGGATTATGAGGAGCGATGCCACGGGGCCGTCGGCTCTTTCCCGCAGCAGCGGCTCGGGCACGCCGTCAACGGCCGGCCAGCGCCCGCGGATCGGGGTGTCCAGTTGCTTGCTGGGCGAACCCGTCCGCTACAACGGCGGCCACTGCCGTAACCGTTTCCTCACCGACGTCCTGGGACGCCACGTGGAGTGGGTCGCGATCTGCCCCGAGGCCGAGATCGGTCTGGGTACGCCGCGCGAAACCTTGCGTCTGGAGCGGACTGACGCCCCGAGTGGCGCCCAGCCACGGGTACGCGCCACCAAGAGCGGAACCGACCACACCGACGCGATCCGTAACGTCGCCGACGCCCATCTGGCGGTGCTGCGCACCCTCGACGGCTATGTCCTGAAGAACAAGTCCCCCAGTTGCGGCCTGTTCGGACTGCCGGTGTTCGAGGAGGGCAAGCGCGTTGACGGCAAGGGGCGCGGCGGTTTCGCCGCCCGGCTCCTCGACCTGTGTCCGGAGTTGCCCGCAGAGGAGGAGGGGCGGCTTACCGACGCCGATCTATGCGAGCACTTCGTCGAGCGCGTGTTCGCCCACGCCCGGCTGCGGGCGCTGCTGGAGTCGGCGTGGCGCCCCCGCGATCTCATCGACTTCCACGCCCGCCACAAGCTCCAATTGCTGTCGCACTCCCCGCAGGGGGCCCGCTCGCTGGGGCGGATCGTCACCGAGGCCGGCACCGGCGAGCGCTCCGACATCGCTGCCGACTACACCGCCGCTTTCCACAGTGTGCTCGCCACCCCCACCTCTCCCGGCAAGCACGTCAATGCGCTACAACACGCCTTCGGCATGGTCAGTGGCTATCTCGACGACAGCAGACGCCACGACATCCTCGCCGCCATCGACGACTACCGGGCCGGCCACGTGCCGCTGACCCTGCCGCTGTCGCTGATCCGGCACCACTGCAACGCTGAACGTGTCGCATGGGCCAGCCAGCAGACCTACCTCGCGCCCTTCCCCACCGACTTGGGGCTGCGCAACCAGTTGCCACGCAAGTGAGCCGTGGCCCGCTGCCGGGCGCGGCCACAGTGACCCGTTCAGGGTTGGGGCAGCCGAGAGCGGATCGAGTGGTGGGGCGCGGCCCAGCTCAAGGCGTAGTCGGCGACCCGCTCCCAGCCTGAGACGCCGATGGTGAAGTTAGGGCGGCCGGGGAACTCCTTGTGCTCGGTGGTGACGTCGGGGGCCCGGTAGCGCTTTACGGTTTCCTGGCTCAGCCATGGGGGACTCAGCCGGTCGGCGCCTCCCGAAATCAACAGCAGCGGGGCCCGCTCGTTGTTGTCCAGGTTCACTTCCGTCGCCGGATGGAGAGTCAGATTGGCGGTGGCGACCTGCCAGAGGGGCCGCCCCGGTGTCGGCACGTGGTGGCGCGCGTACAGTGTGTCGGAGTCCTCCCGGTCCAGCGTGTTGCAGAACCATTGGTGCCAGTCCTGTAGGCTCAGCCCCACCGTCCCCGTGCGGCTCTTCGGGATGCGCAGGATCGGAAACGCGCTGCGCAGGGTCGGCAGGGGGAGGCGAAGCACCCCTTTGATCGGTGAGGAGTTGATCGCCACACCGGCCATCCCCAAACCGCGGTCCAGCAGGATCTGGGTTACCGCACCGCCCAGGGAGTGCCCCATGATGATCGGGGGCTCGTCCAGGTCGCGGATGATCCGCTCATAGTGGTCGACGATCTCACCGACGCCAATATCCTCCAGCCCCTGAGGAGCCAGCCGCAGCGCGGCCACGTTGTCGCTCATGCCGGGCCAGGCGGGCGCCAGCGTGCGGTAGCCGGCAGCGGTATAGCGGGCCACCCAGGGGTGCCAGGCGGCCGGGGTCAGCCACGGGCCATGGATTAACACGATCGTGCCAGTGGTTCGGGGATTCATGCTCTCTCCATTGAGGGCTTCGATGATGGAACAGTTGGTGGTGGGGCGGGTGGGTTTTCACCCTCTCTTTGCTTCTTCCCACCATCTCTTCGGCACTACCGAAAATTTAGGTGAAACCCCAGCTCAAAAGGTTGATACATGTGCATACCCCTATGCTCGGTGTGCACAGTTGAATCCCATACCGCCTCTTGTGTCCGCTCTGACCTGCGATAACCATAGAGAAGTAGGAGGGATCGGCGAATCGTGGGGGCAACGATGACAGCGATCTGGGACGCCTCATCCATGCCACCGCAGGAGCGCGCGGATGCACTGCGCGAGTTCCTGGGCACCGAGATCGGGCCACTGGAGGTGGACCACAAGGTCCCACCCCAGGACATCCAGGTGCGGCTGGCCTTGAGTGACCTTGGGAGCACCGGGCTGTGCTCGGCGCGTTCCAGCGGTCTTATCGGGCGGCGCACTTCCAAGCAGGCCCGAGACGACACGCCACCGACCCTCGTGCTCGCTCTGCAACGGTCGGGAACGGGGATGGTGCTCCAAAGCGGCAGGGAAGCGGTACTGCGTCCCGGCGAGTTCGCACTGTGCGACACGACGCTCCCTTACACGCTGGCTTTCCAACAGGGCATGAACACGCACTTCTACTTCATCCCGCTCAGTGAGGTCGCGCTTCCCCACGACGCCCTGCGCCGGATCTGCGCCGTCTCCATGGGGGAGCGCACCCCCATGGAAGGGTTGGCCTCCAACCACCTCACTCGGGTCGCCGAGGCCCCCGAGCTGCGTACCGGTAGCTACGCCGAGCAGTTGGCCCAGCCCAGCGTCGAGCTGGTCCGCGCGTTGCTGGCCACCCACGTCGACCACCTCGGCCTTGCTCGCGAGCCACTGCACGAGAGCATGACCGGCCGCATCGTGGAGTACATGCGCCAGCACCTCGCCGAGCCCGACCTCTCGGCCACTCGGATCGCCAGAGCGCACAACATCTCGGTGCGCTACCTCTATGTGCTGCTGGAGCGTTCCGGGATCAGCCTGGGCGACTGGATTCGTGCGCGCCGACTGGAGGAGTGCCGCAAGGCGCTGGCCAAGCCCACCTCCAGGGCCGTCACGATCGCCTCGATCGCCCGCCGATGGGGCTTCACCGACCCCGCGCACTTCAGTCGCGCGTTCCGCGAAACCTACGGCGTCACCCCTCGGGAGTGGCGGGCGACGCGGGCACCGGCGACCTCCGCCCCTCGCTGAGGCGATCCCAGGGGGCGGTGCCCTCTCCCGAGCGCTTGGCGGGACACCACCATCGGGCCTCAGTAGGGCCACTCGGCGACGGAGACGCGCGGAACCCCCACCCCTTGGGCCGAGCACATGAGGTCCTTGCCGCCGGTGGGGGCGTAGCTGCTGCCACTGCCATCCCCGACGTTCACGAACACCTCGATCCCCGACACAGGGACGGGGCGACACGCCCTGGTCGGATAGTTGCGCGGGTTGGGCTGGGCCAGGGTCAACAGAGCCATGCCCTGCGGTTCCACGACGAAAGTTCGGCCTCGCGTGTCAGAGCTGTACTCGGCCCAGGAGCCGACCCGTGCGCCGCCCGGCTCTTCGGTCCAGTACACGTCCACGCGGTCGGACAGTTCGCAGGGCTGCGTGGCGGCTTCGCTGTCGCCGCCGGTCCGGATCATCGCGAATTCGATGTAGATGGTTCCCGCCGCCGCGCCGCGCTCATCCTCGATGATCGTGAAGTCGTCACTTCGGCACGGTCGCAGGTGGGTGTTCTCCCGCTCCGACGGCGCACTCGGCTGTGCGGTGGCCGGCGCGGCGCCGGTGGCCACAGCCGCCACCGTCAGGGCCACGCCCAGCGCACTCCGGACATGCCAGCCCAGCCGCGCCGGCATGAGAGTGGTCATTGGTCTCCCCCTCCGTGAGTTTCCCCGACACACTGTGGACACAGTATGTGAAAGTCTCTCACGGAGGGTGGTTTTCTTGGTGGAGGATGTGGTCGAGTGTGAGGGTGTGTCCCCTTAGTGGGACTTTGTGCGTGGTTTCGCCTATCTGTCGCTTCCGCCGGGGGCATCGACAGTCCGGCCGGCGAAGAAACGGCGTGCCCACAGCGAGACGTAGACCAGAGCCACCAACACCGGCACCTCGATGAGCGGGCCGACCACCCCGGCCAACGCCTGGCCCGAGGTGACGCCGAACACACCGATGGCCACGGCGATGGCCAGTTCGAAGTTGTTGCCGGCGGCGGTGAAGGCCAGAGTCGTGGTGCGCTCGTAGGACAGCCGCGCGGCCCACCCGAGCAGCATGCTCAGTCCCCACATCAACGCGAAGTAGACCAGCAGCGGCACGGCGATGCGTGCCACGTCCAACGGCTGGGAGGTGATCGCCTCGCCCTGTAGCGCGAACAGCATCACGATGGTGAACAGCAGCCCGTACAGCGCCAGCGGGCCGATGCGAGGCAGGAACGTCCCCTCGTACCACGCCCGCCCCTTGGAGCGCTCGCCGGTCAGCCGGGTGAGGTAGCCCGCCACGAGGGGGATACCCAAGAAGACCAGCACCATCGCGGCGATGTGCCAGGGGGAGACGTCGATCCCGCTGCGCGACAGCCCGAGCCAGCCCGGTAGTAGGTCGAGGTAGAACCAGCCCAGCGCGCCGAAGGCGACGACTTGGAACACCGAGTTCAGTGCCACGAGCACAGCGGCGGCCTCACGGTCGCCACAGGCCAGGTCGTTCCAGATGATGACCATCGCGATGCAGCGCGCCAGTCCGACGATGATCAGCCCGGTGCGAAATGCCGGCAGGTCGGGGAGGAAGATCCAGGCCAGGGCGAACATCACCGCCGGCCCTATCAGCCAGTTCAGCACGAGGGACCACACGAGCAGCCGCGCGTCGCGGGTGACGCTCTCCAGGCGGTCGTAGCGGACCTTGGCCAGGACCGGGTACATCATCAGCAGCAGTCCCAGCGCGATCGGCAGGGAGATCCCGCCGACGCTCACCGAGTCCAGCGCCGCCTGAAGCCCCGGTGCCACCCGGCCCAGCAGCAGTCCGGCGGCCATCGCCAGCGCGATCCACACCGGCAGGAACCGGTCCAGCGTCGACAGCCGCCGCCCCTGCTCGGGGGCGTGCGTGCTCGTCTCGGCTCGCACCATGCCTTACTCTCTTCCGTCGGTCACCGTGGTTGCCGCGCTCACTGTACATCAATATTTTTTGATATCAGTCAAAGCTGATAAGTTGTGGGGTGTCGGTAGGGTCGCAGCTTTCCCATTGGCCTGCTAGCTTCCCGCCGGCACCGCTAGCAGCCGCGCAACGAAAGAGGTCACCACCGTGTCGGACAAGCCCAGCGTGCTGTTCGTGTGCGTCCACAATGCGGGTCGCTCCCAGATGGCCGCCGGCCTGCTCACCCACCTCGCCGGTGACGCCGTTGAGGTCCGTTCGGCCGGTTCGGTTCCCGCGGAGAGCGTCAACCCGGTGGCCGTCGAAGCGATGCGTGAGATCGGCATCGACCTCACCACCGCCCAACCTAAGCCCCTCACCGTAGACGCCGTCGAGGCCAGCGACGTCGTGATCACCATGGGCTGCGGTGACACCTGTCCGGTCTTCCCCGGTAAGCGCTACCTCGACTGGGAGCTCGACGATCCGGCCGGCCAGCCTATCGAGCGCGTGCGTCCGGTCCGCGACGAGATCGCCCGCCGCGTCGAGACGCTCCTCGCGGAGTTGGGTGTCTCCCCGAGCCGCTGACGCGACAGCCTGGGCGGCCCCCGCAGCGACGCATCACCACAATGAAAAAGACGGTTTTCATCGCACGTCCGTTCGTCCAGTACGGGGAGCCCACCATGCGCCGCCAGCCACCTCTACCCGGCCTGCTGTCCCCCCAGGCCGTCCTGCGCCGCGTCAGTCAACGCCTCGCCGCCCACTTCACCGGCGTCTTCGCAGCCGAGACCGTGCAGCGCTACGTCGACGACGCCTACCGCTCGCTGGCCGCCACCGCCTCCATCCACGCTCACCTGCCGCTGATCACCGAGAGGTTCGCCGCCCAGCAGCTCACCTCCGTGGCCCGTGCCGAGGGTCTGTTGCCCAAGGAGCACCCGACGGTACTGTTCGTGTGCGACCACAATGCCGCCCGCTCCCAGATCGCCGCCGCGTTGCTCGCCCGCCGGCTCCCGGACCGCGTCACCGTGCACTCTGCCGGCTCCCACCCGCACGGCCAGATCGACCCCACCGTTCTCGCCGCCATGCGTGAGATCGGCGTCGACCTCAGCGAGGACTTCCCCAAGCCCCTGACCGGCGCCATCCTGCGCTCCGCCGACATCGTCGTCACCATGGGCTGCGGTGACGCCTGCCCCGTGCTGCCCGGCAAGCGCTATTTCGACTGGAACCTCTCCGACCCGCTGGGGCGCCCCCTCGACGAGGTGCGCGCCATCCGCAACACCATCGACGTGCGGGTGCGACGCCTCGCCGACGACCTCGCGCGGCCCCGCGCGCAGGAGAACTAGTACCACCGCGCGCTGGATTCCGTTCTTCGAACGGCTGTGGTGCGGAGGCTATGGGAGTGCTCTTCGCCTCCTCACCCCTCGATCGCTGCGCGATCTCGCCAGCCTGCGGGGGCGACGACAGACGCGCTCACCCGTTTCCGCCCACCGCCCGCTCTCGCCGCCCTTCCCAAAAACAAACCTAGGCCGGAAAACCGTACGCCCCGTGCAGCGGGACGAAGCTGGCCAAAGCGAGCACGACCTGCCGCGCAACCCCCCGCTCGCCGGCCCGGAACAGGGTAACCTCCTCCTGGCCGCCGGGGCCGATGGGTTGCACGAGCCGACCACCCGCCCCAAGCTGCTCGGCCAGCGGCTGCGGGACCTCAGGAAACGCCGCCGAGACCACGATGGCGCCAAAGGGCGCTCGGTCGGCAGCGCCGCGGCTGCCGTCCCCGGTACGGACCTCCGCGTTGTCCACGCCGTGTCGGGCGAGGTTCGCCTGCGCCTGCCAGGCCACGTCGGGCCACAGTTCGACGCTGATGACCTCGGCGGCCAGGTGAGCCAGCAGAGCGGTTTGGAACCCAAGGCCGGTGCCGACCTCCAACACCCGCTCGTCGGCGGCGGGGGCGACCCCCGCCACCATGCGCGCGACCAGCGAGGGTTGGGTGGTGACCTGGCCGTGGTTGATCGGTACGGGCTCGTCGATATAGGCGAGCGCCCGGTGGGCGGCGGGCACGAACTTTGCCCGGGGCGTAGCGCGCATGGCCGCCAGCACCCGCACGTCATGCACCCCCGCGGCGCGGGCGGCGCGGACCAGGGCCTCGGGGCCGTCCTCGGTAGTCATACTCGCCGTACGGTGAGCGCGCCGTCGGGGGTCATGCCGACTCGAGAGCCGAAGTCGCGGCTGATCCGGTCGAGGGTCGACTGGAGCCACCGCGTGTCCTCGTGGCCGGCGTGGCCCAGGCGCATCCGCCGCGCCCGCATCGGCACCAGCCGCACCTCCGTGGGAGCTGCCAGGCCGGGTTCCACCGAGACGAGATACAGCAGTCGCAGCTCGTCGCGGTACTGCTCGTGGCCGACGATGCCTTCGTAATCGTTGATGAAGTCACCGCAGCCGTAGAGGATGAGCCCGTTGCGGTACAGCTCCACCGGGCGGGGGTGGTGCGAGGAGTGCCCGTGCACGATGTCGACCCCGCCTTCGATCAACGCGTGGGCGAAGTCGGTCTGCTCGGGCGTGACGGTGTATCCCCAGTTGTCGCCCCAGTGCACTGAGGCGATCACCACGTCGCCGGGCTGTTTCACCCGCTCGACCCGCTCTACGATCTCCGTTGCCGCCGCGGGGGAGGGGGCGGAGACGAAGTCGACCCCGGCTCGCTCCTCGGTGGCGGCCCACTGCGCCGGGATGCCGCTGGAGGCCATGCCGAACGAGAAGACCACCACCCGAGTGCCGGCGCCGGTGGGCACGATCGCGGGCCGCCGAGCTTGGTCCGCGTCGAACCCGGCCCCCACCGTCCGCAGGCTGGCGTGCGCGAGCGCGTCGAGTGTTTCCGCCAATCCCCGGCGGTCGAAGTCCAGCACGTGGTTGTTGGCCAGGGCACAGACGTCGGGATGGGCCACGCTCAGGCTAGGCAGGTTGGCCGGGTTCATCCGGTAGTGCACCAGCTTGTTCGACATGAAGTCGTCGCTGCTAGTGACGCTGGTCTCCAGGTTCACCACCCGCACGTCGGGCGTGGTCTCTGCCAGTACCGCCAACGCGTCCCCCCACGGCCAGGAAAAGTCCACGGGAACGTCGATCGGCCCGTTCGCGGTCTCAGCCAAGCGCACGTAGCCGCGAGCGTCCGCAACGTAGGGTTCGCGCACTTCCGGGGCGCCGGGGTAGGGCAGGATCTGGTCGACGCCACGGCCGAGCATGACGTCACCGCACAAGAACACGGTCAGCGGAGTGGCTGCCATATTCTCCAGCCTAGGAGTTCCTCGCTTTCTCGCTGGTCATCTGGCCCGTGGCGACCCCGGCCCGATGTGGCCGCACCCGGCCGGCGCGCCGGCTATCGAACCGGGGAGCGCAGCGTCGCTTCCCCTCACTCCGCGGGGGAGACAGTTGTGGCACGGCGTCGCCGGCCACGCCAGACTCCGATCACCGTTGCCAGAGCCACCAGCGCCACCAGCGCCACCAGCACCCACGCCGGGCCGGCCGCGTCCAGCCACCGTGCCAGTTCGGCTTGGACGCCCGTGGCAGCCTCGATCACCGGGTCGTCGACGGAACCGTTGGCCAGGACCCGGATCTCGAACCAGCCGTAGTAGGCCACATAGGCGCCGGCCAGCACCAGCAGCGCTCCGCTGACCCGGTTGACCACGGGCAGTGAGCGGCGCAGCCGCATCGCCAGCGTGTCGCGGGCCAGCGCGGCGCCGATGGTCAGCACCGCGATCACCAGCCCCATGCCGGCGGCGTAGGCCAAAAACACGCCCACCGCCCCCAGTGCGCTGGTCGAGCGCAGCGCACTGGCGGTCAGTGCGAGGAACGGCCCGATCGTGCACGACAGCGAGGCCAGCGCATAGCTGACACCGTAGGTCGCGGCCCAGCGCAGCGAGCGGGTCGGCTTGCCGGGGGTGGGTTTGGGCAGCAGCAGCGTGATGTCGCGTCCGCTGAGGAGCCACCCGCCGACGCCGATGAGCACCAGCCCGATGACGACGGTCACCCATGGCAGGTAGCGCTCCACTGACAGGGCCAACGGGGCCACCACCAGCCCGAAACCGGCGAACACGGCGACGAAACCGCCGGTCATGGCCAGGGTGGTGCCCAGCGCCCGCCCCAGGGAGCGCACCCGTCGCCCGACACCGCCCGCGTCCGCGTCGTCCTCAGCAGCCACCAGCAGCGCCAGATAGCCGGGCAGCAGCGCGAACCCGCACGGGTTGAGCACGGCGAGCATGCCCGCCACCAGGGCGATCGCGAAGGGCAGCTCGTTCACCGGTCGCCTCCAGAGTCATCCCTCCCCCGCGCTCCAGCGGGAGTTGCTCGACGGTCCGGCTGCGTGGCCGAGACGGCCGGCCAGGGTGGCCACGGCTGCCGGCGGTGCGGTCGAGCCGGCGGCCGAGTCACGAGAGTTCTTCGTCGATGTAGGAGTCGAGTTCGCTGTCGCTGAGGCTGCCCCCGACCGTGGTGAAACTGCCATCGGAGCGCAGGAACGCGAACGCGGGCTGGCTGGTGACCTCGAAGCCCGACCAGATCGAACCGTCGGAATCGACCAGGTGGCGCATCTCGTCGACGCCGGTGTCGGAGACGAACCCCTTCATGGCGTCGACCTCGCCGCGGCCGGCGACACCGATGAACTCGACCTCGCCGGCGTAGCGCTGCGCCGCGGCGGACACGCTGTCGGCCTCGCCGCGGCAGATGGAACACCAGGGAGCCCAGAACCACAGTACCGCCGGGTCGCCGTGCAGGGAGGCGCCGGCGATGTCGTCACCGCTGACCGTCTGGGTTTCAAAGCTCAACACCGGCGGGGGCGCCGACGCGCCCGGTGCGTCGACCGGCATGTCGTCGCTGCCGCTGGCGTTGCCGCTGCTAGCGCTGCCAGCACTGTCGGCGCTGTCACCGCTGCCGCCGGCGCTGCCGGTATTGTCGTCGCTGCTGGCACCGCCCTCGCTACCTTGGGCGGAGTTGGCGCTCTCCTGGGCGCTGTCGGGGGAAACGCTGCTGTCGGGGGAACCGCAGGCGGACAGGCCCACCACGATCGCCGCGCCGGCGGCGATCGAGCGGAACGTGATCTTCATGCTCACCTCGTGGTCGTCAGTGTTGTCGTCGCCGGCACCAGCACATCACGGCAGGAGCGGCGCGCCGCCGCGCCCCTTCCTCGCGGCGGCGCACGCCCCCTGTCGGCTCGGCAGCGCCGGAACCAGCGGCGCAAGCCAAGTCGACCTCTATTCGGAACCGTCGCCCCGAAGGCGACGTGCCGGCGACAGAAATTTTCCCTTATGGCATGCAATACGGGAGAACGTGTTGTCGACCGTTCGCAGCAGTGCCGGCGCCGCCTCCCGGCCCCGTGGCCGGGGCGTGCCACATCTCTCCCGCGCCGGTGCGCCTGTTGGTAGCCTGTGCCGCCGGTCACATCGGTGTCGCTGCGGCTCGCCCTTTTGGCGCCGTCCGCTCGGCGGCAAGCTCCGGCAAGGAGACTAAGGTGGACGTCAGTTCTTCAGCCGGTCGCAGCGGCTTCGCTCCAGTCGACAACGGTCGGCTTGCCTACGAGAGCGCGGGAGAGGGGCCGGCTCTGGTTCTGTTGCACGGCGGCCTGCTCGACGCCGGGATGTGGCACGAGCAGTTTGCGGCGTTGGCCGCGACCGGCCACTACACCCTCCGCTATGACGCGCGCGGCCACGGCGCGTCGTCGACGGTCACCGGCGACTGGTCCAACGTCGAGGACCTGCGCGCCCTGCTCGATCACCACGAGATCGTCCGCGCGCGGCTGGTCGGGTTGTCCCTGGGGGCGCGTACGGCCCTGGACTTCGCCCTCGCCTGTCCCGAGCGCGTCGAGGCGCTCGTGCTGGCCGCTCCCGGCATCAGCGGGCGCGCTTTCGCCGACCCGTTCGTGCTGGAACACACCCGCGCCCAGCAGGCGTCCCTGGGCCGGCCCGACGGTGCGCAGCGGTTCGTCGAGCACTTTCTGCGGATGTGGGTGGACGGCCCCCACCGCGAACCGAGCGAAGTCGACCCGGCGATGCGCGAGCGCCTCGGTGCCGTTGCCGCGCACAACGTCGCCAGGCATGCCAGTGGTCTCGGGGCGGGGACGCTGCGCGAGGTGGGGGCGGCGCAACGCCTCGCCGAGGTCGCAGCACCGCTGCTGACCCTGGTGGGCGATGTCGACAGCAGCGACATCATCGGCAACGTCGACGCGATCGTCGCCGCCCAGCCCGGCGCGCGCACGGGGGTGGTCCCCGGCGCCGCGCACATGGTCAACCTGGAAGCTCCCGAAACCTTCACGCGCGAGGTCGCCGCGTTCCTGCGTGCCCTGTGACACCGGTTACGGCGGTGCCGTGGAGCGAGGCCAAGGACGGTGTTCGATGCTCCCTGTCGCTCCCCTCCCGGCGACATGGGGTGATGCCTGTCACGCATCTCAAGGTGGCGGGAACACATACGGGGGGAGGTATGTTGGAACTCGCGAAAGGCGGTGACGGTATGGAGATGTCTCCGGCGTTGGTGGGCGATGCGCTCACCCGATTGCGCCGCGCTCAGGGCCAGTTGGCCGGTGTGGTGTCGATGATCGAGGAAGGCGAGGACTGCACGACGGTTCTCACCCAGCTTGCGGCGGTCTCACGTGCGTTGGACCGGGCGGGTTTCAAGATCGTCGCCAGTGGTATGCGCCACTGCCAGGAGGCGCGAGAGCGGGGGGAGGAGCCGCCGATGACCGAACAAGAGTTGGAGAAGCTCTTCCTCTCCCTGGCCTGACCGTTACGTGTGCGCAGCAAGCGCACACGTTTGACCATTAGATACCCCCGGGGGTGTGAAGTTGCAACGGGAGGACAGCATGACCGTGCGCGAGATCTCAGTGGAGGACGTGGCCATGGGTAGTGGTCCCCCGTTACTCGACGTGCGTTCACCCGCGGAGTACGCCCAAGGGCACGTGCCCGGCGCGCGCAACGTGCCGCTGGAACAGGTGCGGGCACAGCCCCACCGCTTCACCGACCAGCCGGTGCGCACCATCTGCGCCTCCGGCCGGCGCAGCTACACCGCTGCGCAGGCGATCTCCGCAGCCGGCGGTCAGGCCGAATCGGTCGCCGGCGGCACGCGGGCCTGGGTCGAGAGCGGCCGACCCGTCGAGCAGGGCCACTGACAACAACCGAGAGGAAGAGGTATCCACGATGACGTCTCACATCAATGTTCAGGTGATCGAGACCTCCTCGCTGGGGGACCGCAGCTACCTCGCCACCGACGGTACGGTCGCGCTCGTCGTCGACCCGCAGCGCGACGTCGACCGCGTCCTGGCGCTGGCCGGCAGCCTTGGCGTGCGCGTCACCCACGTGGTCGAGACCCACATCCACAACGACTACGTCTCCGGGGGGCTGGAGCTGTCCCGGCTGACCGGCGCCACCTACGGCGTCGCCGCCGCCGACGACGTGAACTTCGCCCACACCCCCATCTCCGATGGGGACGTCTGGGAGATCTCCCCGAACATGCGGCTACACGCCATCGCCACCCCCGGCCACACCTTCCACCACCTCTCCTATGCCCTGGACGGCCCCGAGGGCACCGAGGACGTGTTCACCGGCGGCTCCCTGCTGTTCGGCACCACCGGCCGCACCGACCTCCTCGGCCAGCAGCACGCCGAGACCCTGGCCCGCCACCAGCACGCTTCGGCGCGCCGGCTCGCCGACCTGCTGCCCGCCGGCACCCGGGTGTGGCCCACTCACGGCTTCGGCAGCTTCTGCTCGGCCGGCCAGGTCAGCGGCAAGGACTCCACGTTGGAACAACAGAGCCGCACCAACCCGGCCCTGCGCCTGGCCGAGGACGACTTCGTCACCGAGACCCTGGCCGGCCTGGACGCCTACCCCGCCTACTACGCCCACATGGGGGTCAAGAACCTCGCCGGCCCCGACCCGATCGACCTGCGCGCCCCCGAGACGGCCGAGCCGCAGCGGCTGCGCCAGCGCCTAGCCGAAGGGGAGTGGGTGGTCGACCTGCGCCACCGCAAGGCCTACTTCGACGCCCACCTGGCCGGCACCGTCAGCCTGGGCCTGGACGGGCCGATGACGACCTGGCTGGGGTGGATGATCGACTGGGGGGCTCCCCTGACGCTGCTGGGGGAGAGCCGTGACCAGGTCGCCCAGGCCCAGCGCGAGCTGGCGCGCATCGGCATCGACCGTTTCGCCGCCGCAGCCGCCGGCACCCCGGAGGAGTTGGCCGCCGCCCCCCAGCAGATTCGGGCCATGGCCAGCACCGATTTCACCGCGCTGGCCCAAGCCATGTCCGGCACCGTCCCCGAGGGGCTGCCGACTCCCGACGTCGTGCTGGACGTGCGCATGAACAACGAGTGGCGCGACTCCCACATCGTCGGCGCCGTGCACATCCCGCTGCCCGAACTGCCGCGACGCATCGGCGAGATCCCCGATGGGGCGGTGTGGGTGCACTGTGGCAGTGGCTACCGCGCCACCGCCGCCGCCTCGCTGCTCGACGCCGCCGACCGGTGCGCGATCGTCATCAACGACACGTTCGCCACCGCCGCCGACAAGGGGGTGCCCACCGTCACGCCCGAATAGCCTTCCACCACCCCACCTTCGTCCCGGAAGGGACACAGCGCCGCTGTGCCCACCCGCCCTCGGGCCCCCAACCTTGGGCGCTCGCCGCAGCGCAGCGGCGAGCCGTGCCCAAGACGGCCCGGCATCCAGGCGGCGGAGCCAGACCCGCTACCGGCGCGGGCCGGCTCCGCCCACCGGGCGGCACCACGAGGGCCACGAGGCGACCAGCCACATTCGGCTCTCCACGCTGCCCCATCCAGATCCCACACCCACACCACCTAAGGAACGATCGCATGAACCAGCCATCCTCCCCGCAGCCCCTCGACGTCGACCAGGTCAGCCGGCTCCGAGAGACCCACCCCAACATGCGGCTCATCGACGTGCGCTCGCCCGGCGAATTCGCCGGAGTCCACATCCCCGGCTCCTACAACGTGCCCCTGGACCTGCTGCGCGAGCACCGCAACGAACTGCGCGCCGCCCACGAGGACCCAGTGGTGCTGGTGTGTGCCTCGGGAGCGCGTGCCGACCAGGCGCAGCGTTTGGTCACCGCCGCCGGTCTGGAACAGGTCCACGTTCTGCGCGGCGGGCTGGCCGCCTGGCAGGACGCCGGCGCGCCCGTTACCCGCGGGCGTGGCCCCTGGGCGATGGAGCGCCAGGTGCGGCTGACCGCCGGCTCTCTCGTGCTGCTGGCGGTGGTGGCCAGCCTGCTCTTCGACCCCCTTAAGTGGGTCGCCGCCTTCGTGGGGGCGGGGCTGGTGTTCGCCGCTGTCACCAACACCTGCGGCATGGCCCGGCTGCTGGCGCTGCTGCCGTTCAATCGAAGCTGCGCCCCTGACGCTCCGGCCAGGATCGCCTCTCTCACCGAGCCCGCACCGGCCGCCCGCTGACCGGACGCTCCGACACCGGCCACGACACGCAGGGGGTAGCCATGGTCATGGCTGTACTGTTCGGCCTGCTCATCGGAGTGCTACTCGGCTTGCTGGGAGCAGGCGGCTCCATCCTGGCCGTGCCCGCCCTCGTCTTCGGGGTGGGGATGGCGATGTCGGAGGCGGTCCCGGCATCGCTGGTCGTGGTCGGCGCCTCGGCTGTGGCCGCGCTGTTGCCACGGCTGCGCTGCCGCGTGATCCGCTGGCCCGTCGCGCTGGTCTTTGGCACGGCGGGCCTGCCCGCGGCCTTCGCCGGTGCCGCACTGGGGCGGCTGGTACCCGAACGCTGGCTGCTGGGCGCGTTCGCGGTACTCATGACGGTTGTGGCGGTGCGTATGGTGCGCGACCGAGGCGGCCACGGCGGTGCGTGCCGTAGTAGCTCCGGCGGTGTCAACTGGCGGAGCTGCCTGCCCAAAGCCGTCGCCGCCGGGGCAGGGGTCGGCCTTCTCACCGGCATGTTCGGCGTCGGGGGCGGTTTCGTCATCGTCCCCGCGCTGACCCTGCTCCTCGGGTTGGCGCCCGCCGAGGCAGTGGCCACCTCGCTGGTCGTGGTGGTCATCAACGCCGTCTCTGGCCTGGCTGCCCACCTCGGCTCGGCCCCCGACCTGGACTACACTCGCATCGCCGTGTTCGCGGGTGCGGCCATGGTCGCCTCGCTGGCCGCCGGCCGAGTGGCCACCCGCATCCCCGCCGCGCCCCTGCGTATCGGTTTCGCCGTCACCGTGCTCACGGTGGCCGCGGGCATGGCCGTCGCGGTGACCACCGCCCCTCACCTGCTCGGCGCCGGCTGAGCCCACCCGCGGGCCCGCGCCCGCATCCGAACGTCACACCTAGGGCGGGGCTCACACGGCTAAGTACAGCTAGGTTGTTGTTTTTTGAAAAGGGCGGCGAGAGCGAGCGGGTGAGCGCCCCCGTAGGCTGCCGAGATCGGACAGCGGTCGAGGCACGAGCGAACGGAGAACACTGCCCACGGCCCCCACCTCCAGCCGTTCGAAAAACAACAACCTAGTGGGCGCGGAGCACGGCCGGATCGAGGCCGAAGGGCAGTTCCAGCCGGTTGGCGCGCATCAACGTCTCGTCACTGAGAATGTCGGCGGTGGCGCCATCGGCGGCGATCTCGCCGCCGCCCAGCAGCACCGACCGCGGGCATGTCTGTAGCGCGTACGGCAGATCGTGCGTGACAACCAGGGTGGTCACCGGCAGGGCAGCCAGTACCTCGGCCAGTTCACGGCGGCTCACCGGGTCCAGGTTGGAGGTCGGCTCGTCCAACACCAGGACCTCCGGCCGCATGGCGAGCACGGTCGCCAGCGCCACCCGGCGGCGCTGCCCGAAACTGAGATGGTGGGGGGCGCGGTCGGCGTGCTCGGCCATCGCCACCTGCTCCAGTGCCGCCGCCACGCGCTCGCGCAACGCAGCACCGCGCAGCCCGTGGTTGGCGGGGCCGAACGCCACATCCTCGCCGACGGTGGGCATGAACAGTTGATCGTCGGGGTCTTGGAACACGATGCCGACCCGGCGCCGGATCTCGTGCAGGTTCTCGCGCCTGACGTCGAGCCCCCCGAGGCGCACCCGCCCCGATGTCGCGGTCAGGACGCCGTTGAGGTGCAACGCCAGTGTGGTCTTGCCCGCACCGTTGGAGCCCAGCAGCGCCACCCGCTCTCCCTGCCCCACAGTGAGGGTGATTCCCGCCAGCGCCTCGTGGCCATCAGGGTAGACGTGGGTGAGGTCCTCGATGTGCAGCGCCGGCACGGCACCGGCCCCCGCCTCGCTCGTTTCCGTCACGCAGCCGCTCCCGTTAAAGCTGTAGCATCCAGCCGGCGGCCAGGACCGCCAGCGCCAAAGTCGGCAGGGTGGCCGTGGCCGCCCATGCGCGCGGTGTCGCCGGGACCGCGGTCGCCGGCATCGTCCCGCTGTAGCCGCGACTGAGCATCGCCACGTAGATCCGCTCGCCGCGCTCGTAGGTGCGGATGAACAGTGAGCCCGCCAGGGACGCCAGCGCCGGCAGGTGGCGCAGCGTCCGCGGCCGGAAGCCCCGCGACGCCATGGCCACCCGCATGTGCCCCATCTCCTCGGCCACGACCGCGATGTAGCGGATCATGAACGCCGCGATCAGCACCAAGATCCGGGGCAGGCGCAGCCGTTCCAGCCCGTCGAGCAGCTCGGCGACCCGCGTGGTGGCCGCCAACACGATCGAGGTCGCCACGCCCAGCGATCCTTTCACCAGCAAGGCAAAAGCGTCGAGCAGCCCGTTGACCACCAGCGAGACTCCCAGCACTTCCACCGTCTGCTCGCCGGTGGACAGGAAAGGCAACGCCAGGGCGAACACCACGAACGGGATCTCGATCAGCATCCGAGCCGCGACGAAGCCGGGCGGCACCCGGCCCACCGCGGCCACCCCGGCGAGCAGTCCCGCGTATACCGCGAAGGCCCAGAACTGTTCCCGGGGTGTCGCCACGACGATCAGCACGAAGCAGCAGGCCGCAGCCAGCTTGCACTGGGCCGGCAGCCGGTGCAGGGGGGTGTGCCCCTCGCGGTAGAGCAGGGGGCGGTGGCCCGCGCTCACTCGTCGCGGGCGGGAGCGCCGGAGCCCTCCGCGGTCGCCGCGCCGCCCGAGCCGCCGGTGCGGCGCCGCACCAGCAGGAACAGCCCGCCCGCGATGGCGAACGTGACCACCACGCCGGTGACGCCGGCGATCGCGCCCGACAGCCATGCCGGGCCCACGCCCGCCGTACCGTAGTCGGCCAGCGGGCTGTCACCCAAGGCGTGTTCTTGCTCGGAACTCATGAAGCCCAGGTCTTGGGCGACCCGGGTCAAACCGTCGGGGGCTGTGCTGGCGTAGTAGCTGACGCCGCCGGCGAGCACGAGCGTCACCAGCAGCCCCACGATAACGAAGGGGCGGATTCCTTCACGCATGGGTCAGCCTTCCGCAGTGAGAGGGGAGGAGGTACGGCGGGTGGAGGCGCGCAGATGGCGCGCGCCGTGGACAAGGTCGGGCCGGGCGGCGAGCACGGCGGCCAGCGTGGCGGCGGTGATCAGCCCTTCCCCCACGCCGATGGCGAGATGCACCCCGCCCATGGCGGCAGCCACCGTCGCCAGCGGCACACTCGTGGTCGCACCGATGGCGTACTCGGCGACGAACGCCAACGCCGCCAGCGGCACCGACACCCCGGCAGCGACCCCGCCGGCCACGATCACGACCGCTTTGTTCTTCGGCAGCAGGCGCACCAGCAGGACGAAGAGCCCGTATCCGGCGAAGGCGGTGATCAACCCCACGTTGAGCACGTTCACCCCGAGTGCGGTCAGCCCGCCGTCGGCGAACAGCAGCGCCTGCACGATCAGGACCACGGTCACCGCTAACGCGCCGACGTAGGGGCCGACCAGTAGCGCCGCGAGGGTTCCGCCCATCAGATGACCGCTCGTGCCCGCCCCGACCGGGAAGTTCAACATCTGGACCGCGAAGATGAACGCCGCGGCCAAACCCGCCATGGGCACGAGGCGCTCGTCCACCTCGCCGCGGGCCTTGCGCAGGCACACCGCCACTCCACCCGCCGCCACGACGCCGGCGCCGATCGAGACCGTGGCGTTGATGAACCCGTCGGGGACGTGCATCCGGCCCCTCCTCTCAGAGCATGCCTAATCGCCATTGGATTGCAACAGCAAAAGATACGCAATAGTCCGAAATGCCCATGCACCGCCCCCACCGAGAGGTCACCGTCGAGCGAGCAACCGCGCGGCTGGATCGGAGGCGTTCGCCTCCTCTGTGTCGCTCAGCGCTGGACCGGAGAAGCCGGTGAGCCTGTGAAATCCGCGATGAGATCCTCGAATCGCACGGGATTCCGCCAGAGGCGCTCGACCGGCTGCGCAGCGGCGACGATCAGGGCTTCATCGATATGCGAGCGAACTACCTCGCCGACCTTGAACGCGGGTTCATGGCCGAACTCGGTGCCGCGCACGCCGATGAACTCCTCGGGGAGGCCGATATCGACACCGAGTGAGTCCATCCGGCACCCGCCCTCGCCACGCTTACGGCCCTGCCGTTTCTGCCGGCCGGGACTCTCGCGATCAGACGGCGGGCACGAACGGCAGGATGGCGGCGCTGGCGAGGGCGGCCACGAGGGTGCAGGCGCCGACGATCGTGCACAGGTCCTTCATGCCCTTCTTGACGGCTCGCTTGGTGCGGGTGCGCAGGGAGGGGCGGGCCATCCTGGCGCGAAACGCCGCGTTGGCGTGGGCGGGCCAGTAGTCGCCCGGGCGCACGTTCCCGGCGGCGTTGGCGCGCAGCCAGGCGATCCGGTTCAGCGCGTCGCGGTCGACCGGGAAGTCCTCGCGGGTGGGCCGGCGTCCGGTCACCGATTCGGGCTCCAGCGGCCTCCGGGGACGTGGGAAAGGCAGCCGGGTCGGCTGCCGAGCGTGCCCCGCGGTGTCGCCGGGAGCCGGCGCGGGGGCAGGACAGGCAACGGGCTGTTCAGAAGAGGACGGGACGCCAGCGGGCAGCGGCGCCGAATCGTGGGCGCGGGCGGGCTCGGGCGCCGTGTCGGCGGCGGGTTCGGCGGTCTCGTCCACCGGTTGGGTGGTGGCCGGTTCGGCTGCGTGCGGCGCGGTGACCGTGGCCGCGGCGGGCCTGGGCATGCCATGGCCGGAGAGGATGTCGGGACGGACGGTGCCGAGTTTCCGGATGAGGCGAGCGAGTTCCGCGTTTTGAGCCGCGTCGGTCGCGCTGCACCGCTCTCGCGGCTCGGGCGCCGGCGACTCGCCACGCTCTATGTATTGGGTGATGTAATGATTGCTCTCCGTGTTTGCTGTCGACACAGCTATCCCTGTTTCCCCGTAGTCGAACGGTCCGCGGTCGAGCCCGTGCGGGCTCCGGGCCTCACGGCTGAGAACCCTCAGATCCCCATGAAAGCAAAGATCCGCCGTCTGTGAGCGCTCCATCGATCAATCCCTGTAAATGCAAGGGTGTAAGCAGCCGGCCGAATTCCGGCCCCGGCCCCCCTCACCGCCTCTACCCAGGGTTTTCACCAGTTTCCATGTCAGTCCTTGGGGTTTGCGGCCCACAGGGGAATCGTTGAGAGGACAGCTCCACAACCACCCCTGTCATACGCGGGGGAACGACTCCGGAACAGCCGCCCCCGGTGGCGGCGGCACTGGCGCCACTCTCGGGTCGTTTCGAAAGCAAAGGGACCACAGACATGCCGAGTTTCTCTTCCGCCGATGGGCTTACCCTCTCCTACCGACTCTGGGAGCAAGACTCCGACCTTCCCCTCGTTGTGCTGCACCACGGCTTCGCCGCCAGCGGGGAGGCGAACTGGGTGGCTCCCGGCGTCGTCGACGCGCTGCGCGACGCCGGCCGGCGGGTGGCCACGATCGACGCGCGGGGCCATGGCAACTCCGAGAAACCGCATGACCCCGCCTACTTCGGTGAGGAGAAGATGGCGACCGACGTGCTCACCCTGCTGGAACTGCTCGGTGAGTCCCGCGTCGACCTCGTCGGCTACTCGATGGGCGCTGTCGTCTCGCTGCTGGTGGCCGCGCGGGAACAGTGTGTACGCCGGTTGGCCGTCGGCGGTGTCGGCGCCGCCGTGGTCGAGTTGGGCGGGGTCGACAGTCGGGTGATCGGCGGCGCCAACCTGATCGCGGCGCTGCGTGCCGACGATCCCGCCTCGATCGACGATCCGCCGGCCGCCGAGTTCCGCGCCTTCGCCGACTTCACCGGTGCCGACCGGCTGGCCCTGGCGGCTCAGGCCGGCGCCATGCACCAAAAGCCCATCGAACTGGATCGCATCACCGCCCCCACGCTGCTGCTCGCCGGGGACGAGGACGTGTTCGCGGCACGTCCGGAGGTGCTGGCCGACGCGATCCCGGGGGCCAGGCTGTGTATGGTCTCCGGTGACCACCTGGGAGCGGTCCGTGCCCCCACGTTCACTGAGGAAATCATCTCGTTCCTTGCCAAGTGAGCAGCGCGTCTTGACCGTGGGCGCCCACGGCCGGCTGGGGGAGGCCAGATGTGGCCAGGTGGGCCCAGCCGGGGAGACGTTCGGCCGCGCCCGTGGGGGCGTGCGTGGCCGATGGTGTCGCGCTCATCCGCTCCGGCGCCCACCAGCGGGCGCCGGAGCGGTGAGCCGGCCAAGTCCGGGGACGAAGCGCCCGGTGACAGCGGCGTAGTCACGGTAGGTGCGGCCGTGGGCGGCGAGCAGGTGGGGCTCTTCTACCCCGCGCACCTGGAGTTGAACCGCGGCGATGGTGGCGGTGACGCCGAGGAGCGCGATCACGTTGGGTACGAGCAGCGCCAGCCCCAGGCTCACGGCCGCGCTCAGTGTGAACATCGGGTTGCGGGCCAGCCGGAACGGGCCACTGGTCACGAGGGCGGTGTGTTCGTCCGATTCGACGCCGATCCGCCACGAGTCGCGCATCGCCGCCTGGGTCAGGGGTGTGGCCACGATCGTGGCGGCGACGATGATCCCGCCCGCCACGGGGAGCGCGAGCGGGCCGGTGGGGGTGGGAAAGCCCAGCAGCGCCGCGACCGGGGCGGCGATCCCGGCCAGGAGCGCGACGGCGAACAGCAGCATCGCCGCCCGCTGTACGCCGCTGCGGCCTCCCGCCATGCGCACTCCGGTGTCGCCGGTGCGCCGGTACAGCCGCCACGTGTGCCACCCAAAGGTCACCGCCAACCACGCGGCGAAGCCTCCCAGCGCGATCCATCCCAGCACGGTCCACACCTCTCGATCTTTGAGTACAGCCTCTACTGTATCCAGTAGAGAGTGAATCATAGGCGGCCGGCCGCGACACCGTTCCTCGTAGTTGCTTTGACGGTGTGCCTCTTATACCTGCCCCGCTTCGTGGAACACGGACTATCCCTCACCGCAGGGACCCAAGGCCGGCGAGGGGCTAGATGCGCTCCTCGCCGACCTTTGGGTCCGTCGGCGCTACCTCTGCCTGGGGGCTGCGGAGCCTCGGACTTTCCCGCTTAGGGATATGGAGTTCACCTGAGCTGTTGTTCGAGGTCGTTGAGGATCGCATGCACCGGGGCCCAGCACAGGCCCACGCTGTCGGCGTCGAAGTCAGGCTGTTCCGCCAGCTCCTTACGGGGGTGGATGTAGTTGCGGAAGTCGCGAACGTGGTGGATGAACTTCGTCGCGTCGAGCTGAATCCAGCCTTTGGCGCGCACCGTGTCGATCAACAGCGCCAGGCTGGGCTGATCCGTATGGACGGGTTTGCCCTTGCCGCTGATGAACCGGTTGTTGCGCGCCTCGGCGTCATGCTCGATGAGCACGGCCAGCAGCAGCCCCTCCACCAGGCTACCGATGCCGATGATCGCCATCGTGTGCGCACCGATGTGCTCGCACAACTGGGTCTCGTTGGCCCTGCGCACCTGCATCTCCGCAGTGGCGTCGTCACTGATCAAAGCGCGCAGCCGCCGTTCCAGATCCGGCGGCGCCGAGTGGACTGGCGTGGCCCCGTCCGCGCCCACCTCGCCCAGCACGGGCCGCCCCTCAACGTAGCTGACAGCCAAGCCCTCGTGCTCCAACTTGGCGTTGACCACCTGTTGAAAGTCCTTGGCGCTGGCCATGCCGTCCTCATACTCCAATGGATCGCACACTCGGCACAGCAGCCGCTCAACGGCCCCTCGGTCGTCACGTCGCTCCTCCAAAAGCTCGGCCAGCCAGGGCACGCGCGGTGAGCCGTCGTACTCGGGTGCGTCCGGCCACGATGCGCTGCGCAGCAGTTCCGCGATCTGCCACCCTTTGCGTTCGTAGGGGCCCTCTATGTCGACGATCACCTTCGCGAGACGCTCCGTGGTCTTGGTGTCCAGGGGAAACATCTACCTCTCCTCTACGTCGGCACGGCGCTGCGCCTCCTGCACCGCGGCCTCCAGCCGTTCGACGATCCGGCGACCGCGCCGCTGGAACCCCAGCTCTTGAAGCGCCTCGCTCACCCGCTCCCGACGGTCGAGCAACAGTCCATCGCTGATCAGCCACGCACACAGCTCAACCAACTCCTCGTCGGTGTACTCGCTGGTCTTGAGGCCACTGGGTACCCGCGGGCGCGGTCCCCGCTCTCGACCGATCGACGTGGCCGGCTCCTCCTGCTCGTCCTCTGGGACGTGCTCGGTGCTGTCGCTCGCGGCGGGTTCTGCGGCCCGCTCCTGTTCCGCCGTGTGGGCCTGGGCGGCCTGATGCCATGCCTCGACGATGCGGCGGGTCTCAGCCTCAGGGTCGTCGAACCAGGCCGAGGCCCACACGCGGTGGAATCGCCAGCCCAGCCGGGTCAAGTGCTCCTGGCGGAGCCGGTCACGGTCGCGGGCGCTGGCCGAACGGTGGTAGGTGTCGCCGTCGGCCTCGACTGCGAGGACCATCCGCCCAGGCTCATCGGGGTGGGCCAGCGCGAAGTCGATCCGGTAGCCCGAGCAGCCCCACTGCGGGTACACCGCGATGCCCTGCGCCGACAGCCGATGCATGATGTCCTGCTCGAAACCGTTGAGTTCGGCGCCGGTCATCCGGTCCACGGCATCGGGTGACTTCTGCCGCTGCGCCGCTTCGAGGTAGCGCCGCAGCAGTTCGGTGCCGTTGACCTTCTCCGAAGGGGCCAACTCGCCGGGGGAGAACGAACTCACCACGGTTATCTGCCGTTTCGCCCGGGTCACCGCCACATTGAGCCGCCGCTCGCCCCCGGACTGGTTGAGCGGTCCGAACGAGGTACGTGAAACGGTGCCGTTGCTCTTCTTGGCCACTCCAACGCTCAGGATGATCGCGTCGCGCTCGTCGCCCTGCACGGTCTCGATGTTCTTCACGAAGAACCGTTTGGTGGGGCCGGCGTCCTCAGCGAAGAAACCGTCCAGGTCCCGCCGGTCCTGCCTGGCGTCACGGATCGCCTTCTCTACCCGGGCTCGGTGCTTGTCACCCAGTGTGATCACACCCAAGCTCTGCTCGGGGCGCTGCTCGGCGTGCTCTACCACCAATTCCACGACCCGGCGCACTTCCTCGGGGGCTGATCCGTCCTGGCCGGGGGAGGCGACCCCCTCCACCACCTCCAGCCGTACCGGGCTCGCCCGGGTCGCTCCCGGGAAGGTCACCAGGTCGTCGTCGTAGAACTCCCGGTTCGAGAAAGCGATCAGCCGCTCGTCCTGGCTGCGGTAGTGCCACCGCAGCCGCAGCCGGTGTGGGAGGAAGGCGCGGGTGGAGGTCAGGATCGACTCGAAGTCGGCCAGGTCCGCCTGTTCGTCGTCCTCGCCCTCGTCCTCGGCGAGCATCCGGTCGAACCACGTCGAGGGCGGTAGTTGCTTCTCGTCGCCGGCGACGACGAGACGCTGGCCGCGCATGATGGAGGTGATGGCGTCGTGGGGCTGGATCTGGCTCGCCTCGTCGAAGACGACCAGGTCGAACAGCTGCTCCTGGGGGAGGGTCTGGCTTACCACGAGGGGCGACATCGCCCAGCACGGGTGCAGCGAGAGCAGCACGTCGGGCGCCTTCTCTACGAGTTTGCGCGGCGGCAGGTGGCGGGACTTCTTGGACGCCTCGGTGCGGACCAGGTCCGTCTGCTCGGGGTGCTCGTCGCGGACCTGCCGTGCCCGCTCGGCTACCGCTCGCCGTACCCGGCGTGCGGCCAACCGGCGGTGGTCGACGTCGGTTTCGCGAAACTCCGCGGCGATCCGGCTGTGCTGTCCGGCTGTGAACTCGCCGATGATCCTGCTGCGCAGCCGAAACTCCTCGTCGAGGCCGCGAAGCCAGGCATGGCGCAGCATCAGCCGTGCCTGCTCGGGGGAGGCGTCGCGTTCGGCGATCTCGGCCAGCAGTGTTTCCAGGCCCAACGACGACAACCGGCTGCGCGTCTCGTTGAGCCTGGGAAGGAGGGGCAGCATGCTTTTTTCGCGTTGCAGTTCCTCAAGATCGGCCTTGACATCGTCGGTGGGGCGGTGCTCCGGTGCGTCGAGTCGGGCGCAGGCGGCTACGGCTGCGAGCTGGTGCCGCAGCTCCTGGTAGTCACGCATGGCCTCGTCGAGCCCGCTGACCTTCGATGGCTGCGCCTGCGGCCCGCCCAATTCCCGCCAGTGTTCGCGCTGCTCCACAGCCTTGCGCAGCGCGGCGTGCAGCGCCGGTTTCTTCGTGAGGCCCGCTCGGCTCAATTGCCGTGCCCGCTTGACCAGGGCGCGGCGCTGTCGCCACGTGAGGGGGGACGGGGCCTGGGCGCGGACGGCCCGTGGTGCGGTGGCGTAGTACAGCCCGTCCAGCTCGTGGGAGAAGATCTCAGGGCCGAACGCCGCCACGCTTTCGGCCACGCTGTCGAGCAGTTTCAGCGCCTTCTCCCAGCCCGCGAGGTCGTTGGGCACGGCCAGGCCGGCCTGGGTGAGAAGTCGGTGGACGCTGTCGTTGCTGCGGCGCAGGGTCGTCGCGGTGACCTCGTCGAGTTTAGCCAGCACCCGCCTGGCGTCCTCGGTGTCGCACACCTGGGCCTGCCACCACGGTGACTCCCGGCGCACCAGGCGCAGCCCGCCGAGTTCGACGAACTCGCGCAGCTCCTCCTCCACCTGCACGATCCGGTCGCCGTTGAGGTCGTGTAGCTGCCGGCCGCGCAGGGAGCATCTGCCGGCGTGCTCGTCGCCGATGCGCAGCAGTTCTTCCCGCACCTGGTATGGGCTGTAACCCCAGGGGTCCTGCGGGGTATGCAGTTCCCGAGAGTGGGAGAGGAGCCGTTCCCGCCGGTCGATGAGCTTGCGGTGGGTCTCGGCGACCTCGACCGGCCTCTCGTTAGCGGAGCGGGCGAGGCTTGTGGAGAGCTGCTCAGCCAGTCGGCGCTTGCCGTTACTGACCTGGTGCAGGTCCAGCACCAGGCCCTGGAGTTCCACCTCTGCGAGCCGGTCGGTGACCGCCTCGATGGCCGCCCGTTTCTCCGCCACGAACAGCACGCGCAGACCTCGTGCGGCGGCTCCAGCGATCAGGTTCGCGATGGTCTGGCTCTTACCGGTGCCGGGCGGCCCCTCGATCAGCACGTGGTGACCGGCCAGAGCAGTCTCGATCGCCTTGTGCTGGGAGGAGTCGGCGTCTTGTACGAGGTGTTCGTTCTTGGGCGCGAGCCGGTCGATCTCTGGCGGGGCATAGCCCGCCGCGGCCTCGCGTGTGGTTGCCATGGCGGGTTCGTCTCCGGCCAGCGCGGCCACCAAGTCGTGGGCGGCGAGCTGCTCGCCTGCCGTCTGGAGGTCCTCCACCATGGGCAGTTTCTGGTAGCTGAACAGGCCCAGGACGATCGACTTCTCCAGTTCCAGCCGTACGCCTTGGCGCTGGGCTGCGGCCTCCAGTTCGGCGAACACGGTCTGGAGCTGCTCCTCGGGGGCCGCCAGCTCGCCCAGCCGAGCGTCCAGCTTGCCGGCGAATTCGGCGACCTCCAGTTCCACGCCGTGCTCTTGGCGCAGCGCGTAAAGCAGTGCCTGGTTGACCTGAGGGTCGTCGGCCACCCCCAGTTTGAAGTCGCTCTCGGTGGTGGTCTGCGCTTCGATGCTCAGGGAACGCAGTACCAGAGGTGCCCGCAGCCGCAGCGGGGCCTTCGCCCCGCGCTTGGTGTCGTCAGGAGTGCAGACGAGGCCGTGAGCCAGCCGGCCGACACCGACCCCCTGTTCCTCGCGGAACTCTCGAATCCTTCGGCGCAGGTTCCGAGCGCGGTTGACGGCGTCGCTGTGGCTTTTCGCATCGGGGAACAGTTTCTTCAGCCCGGTTTTGGTGCCCCCCAACAGTTGATCCAGCGTGGCCTCGTCGCAGTGTGTCAGCTCCAGGCTTGCGGTCTTCGGATTCTTGAAATTCAGCAGTCCATTGCGGTGATCGAGGGTGATGAGTCGCTTCGCCCAGTCATCGGCTTTGCGGCGCACCAGCTCGGCCCGCTGTTGGTCGATGTTGCCAACCATCGGCCGGTTCCTCCGACAGAACAGTTCGGTTCACCTGAGGTATGTCAGCGCTCCTCAGGGCCCACCGTTCTGTGGTGAGCCTTAAATAGTCTCGAATCTTCCGGCCGTTATCAACCAGATAAGCTTATTAGCTACTGATGCAATTGCATTGAATGCGACATTTGTCACTTATTTCACTGATTTTTGTGGTGAAAATTTCTCATGTTCTCTTTGGGGGAGAGCTCTTGGGTCTCTTGCGTGCTTTCTTTTCCCAGTTCAGGGGGCTGCTCTGGGATTCGCCCGCGAGGTGGAAGTACGCGGAGCAGGTAGGGGCGAGTGGCACCTGCCACATTCGCGGAAAGCGGCACTGCCGCCGGGAGGGGGGAGCGAACGAAAAGCCCGGCCAGTCATGGCCGGGCTTTTCTGGAGCGCACGTGCACGAGTCGGGGTCAGTCTGCGCCGAGCCAGAGGTCGGGGCCGAAGACCTCGTAGTGCACGGCGCGGGCGGGCACGCCGGCGGCGAGGAGTTGGCTACGCACGTCGCGCATGAAGGGCAGCGGGCCGCACAGGTAGACCTCGGCGTCGGTGGGGAGGTCGACGCCGTCGAGACGCATCCGACCGGGGAGGCTGTCGCCGTCGCCGCCCTCCTCGTACCAGAAGATCCGCTCGGCGTTGTCCATCGCGCCAATCAGCTCCTCGGTCTCGCGGCGTAGCGCGTGGGTGGCGGGGGAGCGGTCGGCGTGCAGCAGCAGCACGCGCCGCTGCGGCTGGTGGGCGGCCAGGAAGTGCAGCATCGCCGAGATGGGGGTGCAGCCGATCCCGGCGCAGGCCAGCACCACGGGCGCGGTGCCCTCCTCCAGGTGCACGTCGCCGAAGGGCGCCGACAGCCGCAGCGCGTCACCCACCTCCACCGTGTCGTGGAGCAGGCTCGATACCTCGCCGGGGGGAGTCGCACCGTGGCCCGCCTCATCCGCTCCACCCGCTTCGCGCTTGACGGTGATGCGGCGCAGGTCCGAGCCCACCCCCGCCGACAGCGAGTACTGGCGCTGCTGTTCCAGGCCGTCGGGCATGCGCACGCGCACGCTGACGTACTGGCCGGGGCGCGCCGGCGGCACCGGTTCGGCCCCGGTGGGGCGCAGCGTGAACGACACCACGTCTGAGGTCTCCGTCACACGCTGCACGACCGTCCACGTGCGCCAGGTGTCCCCGGATGCCGCGCCCGCCTCGGCGTACAGCCGCGCCTCGCGCGCGATGAGCGCACCGGCCATCAGCCAGTAGACCTCGTCCCAGGCCGCCGCGACCTCCGGGGTGAGCGCTTCCCCCAACACGTCGGCGATGGCGGCGAACAGGTACTTGTGCACGATGACGTACTGGTCCTCGGTGACGCCCACGGCGGCGTGCTTGTGGGCGATGCGCGCGAGTAGCGCGTCGGGGCGCTCGTCGGGGGAATCCACGAGGGCGGCGGCGAAGCCGGCGATCGATCCGGCCAGCGCGCGGCGCTGCTGCCCGTTGGCTTGGTTGCCTCGGTTGAACAGCCCGTCGAGCAGTTCTGGGCGCTCGGCGAACATCGTGTCGTAGAAGCGCGCCGTGATCGCGTCGAGCGCGGCGCCAACAGTGGGCAGGGTGGCGCGCACGAGCGTGGCGGACTCCGTGGACAGCATGCGACCTCCTGGTCGTCCTCGACAGAAAACGGGGGGCGACTCCTTTAATTGGAATCTGAAATGAATATTAGAGTCGTGAGCCACGCCACTCGCGTGGGGGGTACGGTTCGCGGGGGAGTCAGCCGCTCACGAGGTTGCTTCGGCGGTGGGCGGCCGGAGCGCCGACAGCAGTGGGCCAGTGGGGCTGGCCACGAGGGACTCCACCGTCACCGGGTCGAGTGAGGCGAAGAACGCCTCCTGAGCCTGGTGCAGCGCCCGCCGCAGTTGGCAGCCGGCGCGCAGTGGACACGGCGGGGAATCCTCGCAGCCCACAACATCCCCGCTGCCCTCCAAGGTCCGCACGATGTGACCGACCGAGGCCCGCCGGCCGGTCTCGGTGAGCCGTAGCCCGCCGCCCCTGCCGCGCCTCGCCTCCACCAGGCCCATCTCGCTCAGCCTCGCCACCGCTTTGGCCGCGTGCGTGTAGGGGACGGCGACCATCCCCGCCACGTCGCGCGTGGTCAGCTTCTCGCCCTCGGCGACGGCCAGACGCATAACGATCCGCAGCGAGAGATCGGTGAAAGCGGTCAGTCGCATAGCTCCACCGTAGGGCGGCCAAACATCGGAACGCGGAGCTGCCCCGACACAGCAGGCCCCCGGCGCCGCCGTGAGCGCCCGGGCGCGCGGTTCGGGGAGCTGCGGCGCGGGGGCGCCGCGTGGCGGGCACCGGCGACCAGCGGTGCCGGTTCCTCGCGTGCTTCCAACGGGCTGGACACCATCCTCGTCTGGCCGGGAGCAACCGGCCCTGGTGATTCGCGGGCCACCTCGCTCGGCGGGGCGACCCCTAGCCACCGTGGTGGCCGGGGGACAGGGGCCGGTCACGGATGGCGCACGACGGTAGGCGCGGTCAGGGACAGCCAGAGCCAGCCGACCGGCCCGACCACGACCCGGTTACCTTAGCCCACTGCCGTCCCCTGCGCATCGCCCAGGCTCAGCGGCCGTCGCGATCGCGCAGAAAGGTGGCCAGGGTCTCGCTGGCCAGCCGTTCCGGGGTGTCGTCCATCCCCACGCGCACGAACCCGCCGCTCAGGTGCAGCGTGGCCAGGCCGTGCACGGTGGCCCAGATGGAGCGCGAGAGCATCCGCGCCGAGGCCTCCGAGCGCAGGTCGCCGCTGTGTTGGGCCACTGTCACCGCCTCCACCAGCGACTGGAACGCCGCCGGGTCGAAGGAGTGTTCTCGTGCCGCTCGGCCGCGGAACATGATGCTGAAGACACTGGCGTTGTCGGCGGCGAACCGGACGTAGGCCGCGCCCATGCGCAGGATGCGTTCCGCCGGGTCGTCCGTGGTCCGCGATGCCGCGTCCAAGGCCACGCGCAGTTCCTCGTAGGCTTCCTCGGCCACCGCGAGCAACAGTGCCTCGCGGTCTTCGAAATGCCGGTAGGGCGCCGCCGTGCTCACGCCGATTCGGCGCGCCAGCTCGTTGAGGCTGAAGCCCGCGTCGCCGCGCTCGATCAGGAGCTCGCGGGCGCTGTCGACCAGGGTCTGCCGTAGTGCGCCGTGGTGGTACGAGGTGCGGCTGCCGGTATCTGGCGACATCTTGGACACAGCTCCATCATGCCCTATGTTAGAAACCATCACATTGTAAATGGCTCATACATCAGTATCTATTGAGGAGATTGGCATGTCCGCCGCGCCCCCCGCCACCCCACCATCGGTCACGCTGACCTCGGCTGACCGCCCTGCCGTCCGCTCCCGCTTCGGCTGGACCCTGGTCACCCTCACCTCGCTGTTCGTCGTCGCCTACGCGCTCTACACCTACGCCCAAGGCACCCTGGAACAGTTGGCCCAAGGCGGCGTGGGACTGGCCTCGACCTATGCCACCGCCCCGCTCGTTATCCAGGCCGCCTTCTACGTCCACGTCGTCACCGCCTCAGTGGCGCTGCTGCTGGGCCCCTGGCAGTTCTCCGCCCTGCTGCGGCGGCGCTTCCGCGCGGCCCACCGTGCCAGCGGTCGCGTCTACCTGGTCATGATCGCGGTGTCCGGTGTCGCGGCCCTGGTCATGGCGCCGTTCAACTTCGCGGGCATGGTGGGTTTCTTCGGCTTCGGCGGCCTGGCTGTGCTGTGGCTGATCACCGCACTGCGGGCCTACCGTGCTGTCCGCGCCCGAGACTTCGCCAGCCACCAGGCGTGGATGATCCGTAACTACGCCTTCACCTACGCTGCCCCCATGCTGCGGATGTGGTTGGGTGTGCTGATCCTGGTCCAGGTGCCTTTCGCCGCTCCCAGCGCCGACCCGCAGGCCATGTTCGAGAACGCCTACTACGCCGTCCCGTTCCTGTGCTGGGTCCCCAACATGTTCGTCGCCGAGTGGCTGATCCGCCGCCGCGGCCTGCCCGCCTTCCAACTGCCCGCCACCGGCTCGCAGCAGGGCAACCCCGTGGCGACCTCCTGACCGGCTACGCCGATGCGCCCAATCCGCTTACCGCCGCCCCAGCCACCGTCGTGCTGCCGTGTTCCCGCGGCGCACGCTCCCTTGCTGCGCGCATGGCGGTCCGCCCCGGCGGTCGGGTGTCGTCTCGCCCTCGCGGCACCAGGCCCCACCCCCACGTCCCCCGTGGGGCCGAGAAAGATGTCCTAGCTTTCGGCCGCGGCGGTGAGCACGTCGAGAACGTCGCGCAGCGACACGATCCCCACCAGCTCCCCCTCGTGGCTCACAGGGATGTGCCGCACTTCGGCTCCGCGCATGAGCCGGGCGACGTGGAGCACACTGTCCTCGGGATCGGCCCAGAGAGTGTGGGTACCGATCATGTCGGCCGCCCACACCTCGTCGGGATCGCCACCCTCGGCTAGGGCATCGACCACGTCACGCTCCGAGATGATCCCCGTGGGAGCCTCCTCCTCGATGACCACGAGCGCGCCGATCCGATGGTGTGTCATGGCTGCGGCGACACTGCGCAGCGGATCGCCGCCGTCGACAGTGAAGATCGAGGTCGTCATGATGGCGTGAACGGGATGTGCGGCGGTGATCTCGCTCTGCTGCGTCTTCACGGGCTCCTCCCTGGAGTTGCTGGGCGACCGGCCCAAGACATGCCGGCGGGGCACGCTCCCTCCGGGCCGCTGCGCACCGGTTCGATTAGCCGGTTCCTCCCGGCTGAGGGCCGGCAGGCTCCTCCTCCCAGACTGGCCGGTCCAAGCGGCGGCTCCCAGAGCCGATCGACCCACGTGAGGGGGACGTTGGCACTGCCCGCCCGCGCAGCGGCACCCCAAGCCCCGCGCACGCGGGGATGGACCGGGTGTGAAGTTGTTTCTGCCATGTCTGGGTGTGTGAGCCCCGAGCACGCGGGGATGGACCTTCGGGCTCGCCCCAGGGACACGGCACCGCGACGTGCTCCCCGCGCGAGGGGTGGTTGTGTTCGGCGGGGTGGGAGAGTGCGTCGTCCGCTCGTGCCTCGATCGCTGCGCGATCTCAGCAGCCTGAAGGAGGCGCGGTGGTTGAGGTGACATGAGAAGTGTGGGGGCACGGTGGCTGGGGTGACACGAGAAGTGTGAGTGTGGGGGCGCGGTAGTTGAGGCGCCCTGAAGGGGGCGCGGTGGTTGAGGTGACATGAGAAGTGTGGGGGCACGGTGGCTGGGGTGACACGAGAAGTGTGGGGGCGCGGTAGTTGAGGCACCCTGAAGGGGGGCGGTGGTTGAGGTGGCGCGAGACGATACGGGCACCCCGGAGTCGAAGGGGCATGAAACGAGGCCGGTGGCCGCCCGGGCGAAGGAACACTGCGCTAGGTCGACACACAACAAGCAGGCGACAACCTCCCCGGATACGGGGCCCGGTGAGCACACCCGCCCAAGGGCAGGCGGCGCCATGACCGCGCCATGGCCCACCCGGTGGCCAAGGCGCGAGCACACCCGCCCAAGGGCAGGCGGCACCCCCGAAAAGTGGCAGGCGAGCCCCTCGGCATGCCCCCCTGCGCCCGACACTCCGAGAAGCGACACCAAGCTAGGCCCCAGGCACAACCCCTGCGGCAGATACCCCGAAGGACGACGCAAGGCTAAGGCACCCACCCCAGGCACACCCCACCCTTAGCAGGGGGGCGGATTCCTGTGGGGACGTGGCGCTAGGGCACCCGCCCTAGGCGCAGCTTGCCCTTAGCAGGGGGGCGGATTCCTGTGGGGACGTGGCGCTAGGGCACCCGCCCTAGGCGCAGCTTGCCCTTAGCAGGGGGGCGGATTCCTGTGGGGACGTGGCGCTAGGGCACCCGCCCTAGGCGCAGCTTGCCCTTAGCAGGGGGGCGGATTCCTGTGGGGACGTGGCGCTAGGGCACCCGCCCTAGGCGCA
>NZ_BAABDD010000029.1:0-56385 GCF_039539445.1 Salinactinospora qingdaonensis | reverse complement strand
GCTGGCTGCGCCAGTCCTCATGCTCGACGACGAAGGCCGCCATGTCCTGGGCGTCGGCCTTGAGCGTGTGCCAGCGCGCCAGCAGAGGCCGGATCGCCGCGGCGAAGTCCACCAGCGCCTGGCCCGCGGTCACCGCCGCCGATTCCACCTCGTCGCCGGCGGTAGCCACCGGATCGATCGCGGCCAGCAAAGTGTCGGCCTCGGGGGCGTGATAGACCTCGGCCAACCCCGCCCAGGAGGCTGCGATGTCGTGGCCCGCCTGAGCGATATCGCTCCCGTCGGCCTTGAGCGCCTGGCCCGCCGCCTCGATCGCATCCGGGTCCACATCCGGAATCACGATCTTACTCGGATCGATCACACCCTCGCTCACCCAACAACCTCACAAAGGATTCGACTTATTCATCTGTCATGGGTTATCGCCGGCACACGAAACCGGTCGCCCATCCGAGTGAGAGGGACGCGAACCCGTTCGGGTTCCGTTCCGTCGCGCGCCTTATTCGACAGCGGAGATAGGCACGCCCGGCCACCGGAACAGGCACATAACGCCCCCTACCTTCCGAAATCAGGCTCAGGAATTCTAAAGATCGAGATCAGAGATATCTCCAGCGTTCTGTTGCGCCTCGGCCGCCATTTCCAGATCGCCGTCCAGATACGCCTTGGTCGCGTTCGAGCAGCCGACCACCGCGCTCGACCCTTTGGCGACCATGCTTTTCAGCGTGGATTCGTACTCTTCGGCGAACTCGGTGAGCGCCAGCGTGATCGGGCCGCTGCCGGCCTCGCCGGCGGCGGTCTCGACGTGACCGGCGAACGTGTCGATCAGAGCGACCAGACCGCCTTCCCCGTCGCTGCCTCCGAGCTGTTCGTTCACCTCGGTCATGATGCTGCTGACCTCACCGGCCTGAATGTCCCATCCGGACATGCGCGTGCGCTCCCCTCTCCCCAGCCGCTGCGTGCGGGCGGTTCCGGATGCGTGGTGTCAAGCGATTCGTGGCGGGTGCTGACGGTCGGACGCGGCGAACACGTCCGCTCGAAAGTTGGCGGGCGGGGGCGGCGGGGCAGAGTGACCGGAACCGGTCAGCCTCGCCTCCTCCGCGGTCAGCCGCTGCCGCAGCAGCGCCAGACTCTCGCCGGCGCGAGCGGCATCGCCCTTGGTGTAGCCGGCCAGCCGCGCGGTGAAAGCGTGCAGCCGGGCGCGGGGCGAGCGCTCCGACTGCTCTTGTGACGTGCTGTCTTCCACCTCGCCACTCTGTTGTCCACCCTGGTCGCCAGTGTCGTCGAGCGACGATTGGACACCGTTCCAGTCGGTGGTATCAACCAATTCGAACTTCATGCCTATTATGCCCCGATACGCCCGCCGGACTGACTCCGTATCTCCCGTGCTATCTGCTGTATTATGCATATCACCGGAAGCGCAAGGAAATTCTGCCGCCCCAGCGAAAAACAGTAGCGAACCACGGAAACCAATCGCTCGCCGGGTGCGTCTATGAATCCGGTTATCATCCAACCGCCCGATAGGCGACCGAGGAACAGGTGAACAATGTCACGATGGGACTATGGCGACCAGACGCTGACCACCCTGGCCCGGAATACCTCGGGATCAACAGATGAACTGGGAAGTCTGATCAAGGAGCTGATCAGCGCGGCCGAGCCGCTGGTCGGCAGGTTCAACGGTGCCGGGAAAGCGGCGTTCGACTCGTTCAAGGCGCGTTCGGAGCAGATCACCGCCGACCTCAACGCCGGCCTCGGATCGATCAATGAGGGTCAGTACGGCATGGAGACGGCCTTCTCCTCCGGCAACCAGGCCATGGCCGACGAGGCCCAGCGCAACATGGCCGCGGCCAACTTCGACGCCGCCAAGTTCAAGACCGCCTGAAACCGCATCGATCCGCTAGGAGTCCCGATGAGCGGCACCGGACGCAACAGCTACGACATCGGCGCTTCACAGGAGGCTCAGACCAACATTCACGCCGTCATGGCCCGCCTGGAGAACCTGATCGGCGAGCATGACGTCGACGTGAGTAACGCTATGGCCGATTTCGAGGCCTCCGGCGTTTCCGACGAGTACAGCGCCAAAGAACTCAAGTGGCACAATGCCGGCAACGAGGTCCGAGAGATCATCCGCCTGGTGCGCCAGACGCTGGAGAACAACGACGGCACCGCCCAGACCGCGCTGAGCCGGGCGAGCGCCGCCGTACAGGGCATCTGAGCGGACCCGACTTACGACACACTCCACCCGCGGGAGGGGAACCCCGCCATACGGGGCGCCCCTCCCGCGGCGCGCGGAGGCGGACTCTTCGTGACCGACCGCGTTCGAGGCGTGGAAAGGAACCGGGATGGCACGCGACTACGACAGCCAGCTCCTGGAGTCGGTCGCGGTGCGCCGGCAACGGCTTCGGGAGGCCGTGCTCTTCGGTCGGCAACGCAGTCGCCGCCGGTTGGACGAAGGCGTCGGCAAGGTGATCGCGAGCGTGTGCCTGGCGGCGGTGGCGTGCGCGGGCACGGTCGGGTGGTCGTTCGTCAGCAGCCAGCTCACCAGCCAGCGTGAGGCACGGGAGCAGGCCGAGGCGGGCCCGCCCAACGTCGCGCCGCCGCCGGTACCGGCCGAGTGGGTGGGCGCGCGGGTCACCCTCACGATGCTGCGCGAGGAACTGCGGCGAGCCGAGGTGCCGCGCGACCTCTACGTACTACCGGGAGACCCGCGCCCGCCGGAGGGCACCCTCGCCAGCTACTACCTGCTCACCGAAGACGAAGACAGCTTCTCTGTGGGCATCATCGAGTTCGGGCAGGGACGCACCGGCGCGGAGTTCACCTCTATGAACGAGGCCGCCCGATGGCTGCACCGCCAACTGGTGCTGGAGGAGGCCGAACCCGACCAGCTCAGTGCCGCCGAGGAACGGCAGGCAGCAGCGCGCAGCGCCGAACTGATCGAGGAAGTCGAAGGCAAGCTCGCTGAGGCCAGCGGCGACTCCGTGGCCCACACCCTGGCCGTGGGAGAGATCGTCGACGCTTTCGGCCCCGAGAGTGGCTCGCTGCTCTTCCCGGAGGAGGTGCCCTTCAACGAGCGCGGCCTGCCCGACTACGTGCGCTCCCCCCGCAACGAGCCCGCGGCGGCCGACAGCGAGGACGTGGCGCGGAGCCGCCACCGCTACCGGGTCATCCACCCGTTCCAGGTGACCGCCTCGCTCGCGCCGAGCACAGCCGAACACCCGGGCGGCGGGGTCCGGTTCAGTGTCGAGCCGGGCGGGTTCTCCCGCCCGGTAGAGCTGCCCAGCATCCGTTGGCTGCTGGGCAACGGCTATCTGGAGCGGATCGCGGCGGGTGGGCAGGCAGCCGCGGGTGCGGCGGACGGTTCGGGGGGTGCCGCAGCGGCGACTGGAACACGGCAGGGGCTGGAGGAGCCATGACCGCGTGGAGCAGGGTGACGCTGGTGGGGCCGGAACGCAGAGTCGACGCGGTCCTCCCCGCGCGCGAGCCGATCGGGGAGCTGATGCCCGAGATGCTGCGGCTGTTGGGCGATACGGCGAGTGGCCCGGCACGATTACTGCACCTCACGACGGCCTCGGGAAGCATCCTCACCGGCGACACGACGCTGGCTGAACGCGACGTCACCGATGGCGCGGTCCTGCGCCTGGTCCGTAGCGACGAGCCGCTGCCGGCTCCCGTGGTGCACGAGGTCCCCGAAGCGGTCGACGAGGCGTTGAACGGCCATCCCGGCCACTGGAGCCCACAGGCGGCCCGCTGGACCGCTACCGGCGCGGTCGGCGCGCTGTGCCTGGCGTTGGGGGCACTGGTGTGGAACGGAACGCACGACGGCGCGGGCGCGGCGGTCATGGCGGTACTGGCCGCAGTGCTGCTGGCCGTGGGCCTGGTGTTGGGGGTGGTGGGCCGTGAACCGCTGGGCACCGCCCTGGCCCTTGGCGGCGGCGCTATAGGCGTGCTCGCGGTGTGGTTCACCGCCGACCTGTACGCCTGGCCGGGGTGGCTGCGATGGGGTGGCCTCGCCATGCTGCCGGGGCTGATCGTTCTGGGACTGGGCGTGACCTCGCCATTGGGCAGGGGCGGTGTGGTCGGCGGAACGGTCGCGCTGGCGCTGGCGCTGGTGTGGCTGGGGTGTGGTCTGGCGGGGTTGAGTATCGCCGACACCGGGGTGGTGCTGGCCCTGGCCTGCGTGGTGCTGTTGAGCCTGTTCCTGCGGGTCGCGTTGACCCTGTCGGGGCTGACGGTGCTTGACGACCGGCGTAGTGCGGCCGGCACGGTCGCCCGCACCGATGTGGCCAGCGCACTGGCCAACGCGCACCGCAGCGTGACCGTGGCCACCGCGGCGACAGCGATCGCGGCGGCCGTTGCAGGCTGGGGGCTGGCCACAGAGTTCACGTGGTGGACGGCGAGTCTTGCGGTGCTGCTGGCGGTGGTGGTGGCCAGCCGGTCGCGGATGTTCCCGCTGGTCGCGGAGAAGGCGGCGCTGCTGGCTGCGGCCGTGGTGATCGTGGCGAGTTTCGCGCTGGCCTGGTCGGGTCAGGCCCCATGGGCCGGCTGGCCGGCGGCCGGCCTGCTGCTGGTGACCCTTGTCCTGCCTGTGACGGTGCTGAGCGTGCAGGCCCCGGAGCACATCCGGGCGCGGCTGCGGCGGATAACCAGTCGAATCGAGGCGGTGGCGGTGGTGCTGTTGGTTCCCGTCGCGGTCGGGGCGTTGGGCACCTTCGAGCGGCTCCTCGCCACCTTCTGATCACCGCCGCGGCGTAAGGAACGGGATGCGGGCAATGCAGGTACACACCGGGCGGCGCGGCGGCGAGGTGACCGTCTCCGACACCCGTGGAGATACCCTGCTGCACCGGGTGGGGCGCAGTGTCCTCCGCGCCTTCCGGCCCGCCGATGAGGTGTTGGCCGCCGTAGCCGCCGGCCAGGCGTTGCAGCGGCCGATCACCACTGGCCGTCGGATCGTGGTGACGGGGCCGCGGGACGAGGTCGGCAGGAGCACGCTGGCAGCGCTGCTGGCCATGACCTTCGCACACTATCGCCGCGACCGGGTGCTGGCGGTGGACGCCGCGGCGGGAACGGGCACGCTCGCGTCGCGGCTGGGGGTACGGCCGCGCGTGTCGCTAGGCGATCTCGTCGACACTGCGATCGGTGCGGGTGGCTTCGACGACGTCGAACCGCACCTGGCCGGTGTCCGCGAGCGGCTGTGGGTGCTACCGAGCGAGCGTGCGAACAGCCGGGGTGGCCGGCTCGGAGATCACACCTATTCGGGCACGGTTTTACCGCTGACGCGATTCTTCGGGCTGACGCTGGTCAACTGCGGCTCCGACATGTTCGACGGAATCAACCGGGCCGCGATGCTCAGCGCGCACGCCTACGTGATGGTGGAGTCGGCCACGCGCGAGGGCGCGGCGAGCATGAGCCAGGTAATCGACCGGATGGTCGCTGTAGGAAACCGAGCGTCGGTGGAGCGCACCCTTGTCGTGTTCGTGGCCGGCGCCGCCCGCGCGGACGCGGGATTCGACTTTGCCGCCACCGCGGAGCGGATACGCAACAACGGAGCCGAGGTGACCCGGGTGGGCTATGACCGCCACCTCGCCGAGACCACGGCGATCGACCCGAGGCGACTGGCCGAGAGCACCCACACCGCCGTGACGCGGGCAGCAGGCGAGGCCCTGCGCCTCTCGATGTGACCACCATGTGCGGGGCGGTAGTTGGCCGCGGCCCCGTAGCGGGAGAGCGGCGTGTTCGGCACCGTTCGCGTGGTCGCCGGGTTCACCGGGCCGGAACGTGCCTCCGTCCTGCCGTCATCCCAACGACAGGGCAGCGTCGACCTGGGCAAACGCGAAAAAATCAGTGATAAGCACAAAATATAAACAGCGTGATTGACAACACAAAAAACATACTTCTACTATGGGAGCGCTCCCAAACATCCCCCACGCATGCGAGAGGGAGGCCCGATGCCAGGCCGGCTCGTCAAAGGGCGTGAGCACCCAGCCGCTTCCCCGGTGCCATCCCCCGTGTCTCTCTGCGCTGCGGCTACGCCAGCAGCCCGTGCCGGCCTCTCCCCTGGCGTCGAGGCCACGCTCCCTGCGCGGGGAATCCACTGCTGCTAAGACTTTCCCTAAGCGCGCGGGATCCCCTCCTCTCCCCACGCGCACCCGTGAGCGCCCGCGCCTTCCCCTCACCGGCGCGGGCGCTCACCACTCTCTTGTCACATCAGGACATCGGCGCAGTCGGCCCCTCTTTCCCGACGAGTGACGCGCAACGGCCGGGAAAGGGCATTGCACGTGGCCAGCGACCATCCCCGGGGCGCAAGGGGAGATCTCCTCGACGGATGTCTGGTTGCTGGCCGAGAAGCCCCGGTGTGTCGACAGTCAGGCAGTGGTAAGGACAGCTAACCCTCGACCTGCCGCATGGCGGGTATCAACAGGCTCGCCATACCCTTTTTATAAGCATTGCCTTATATAAGGCAACGTTGATAGCTTGACGGCGTGCATGCGTTCGATGTGCTTGGCGACCCGGTGCGGCGCAGGATTCTCGAACTGCTCGCCGAAGGTGAGCGGACCTCCGGGGAGGTGTGCGCCGTCGTTCGCGAGGAGTTCTCGATCTCCCAGCCGGCCGTGTCGCAGCACCTCAGGGTGTTGCGTGAGTCCGGCTTCGCGACGGTGCGCCCGGAGGGGGCCCGGCGGTTGTACGCGGTCAACTCCGAGCCGCTGCGCGAGGTCGACGTGTGGCTCGACCGGTTCCGACGCTTCTGGACCCCGCCGCTGGAGGCGTTGGCGACCGAACTCGCCCGCGGCAAGCGCGAACGGCGCCGGCACGACTCCGATGACGACTCCGGACGAGAAGCACCGGACCAAGGGGGAAACCGATGATCGACGTCACCCACCAGATCAACGCCGTACGGCGCCGGGTCGGCACGCGCGTACTCGAAGCGGGCGAGGCGCGCGTGGTGACCATCAGCCAGACCTACGACGCCACCATCGATGACGTTTGGGACGCCTGCACCAACGCCGAGCGCATCGAACGCTGGTTCCTGCCCATCTCGGGTGAGCTGCGGCTGCACGGCCACTACCAACTCGAAGGCAACGCGGGAGGCACGATCCAACAGTGTGATCCGCCCAAAAGCTTCACCGCGACGTGGGAGTACGGCGGCGACGTCAGTTGGATCGAGGTTCGGCTGTCGGCCGATCCCGAAGGCGGCACCCGCTTCGAGCTGGAGCACATCTCCCACGTCGACGACGAACGGTGGGCCGAGTTCGGCCCCGGGGCCGTGGGCATCGGCTGGGACATGGGACTCGTGGGGTTGGCTACCCATCTGTCGTCGGGAGCGGCCGTGGACCCGCAAGAGGGCGCGGCCTGGGCCGCCTCCGAGGAGGGCAAACGGTTCATGTCGTTGAGCAGCCAGCGCTGGAGCGAGGCGAGCATCGCCGCCGGAACCGACCCCGAGCAGGCTCGGGCGGCGGCGCAGCGCACCATGGCCGCCTACACCGCCGAGCCCTCCGAGTAACCCGCGCCGCACCGCGACACCCGGCATGGTCACCCTCGCCGCAGGGCAGGCACTGGTGACTGCTGCCCGGCAACACCGGCAACAGTCGTCAACAGCCCCGCGCGGGCCCCGCCTTGCGGAGGGGCCATGGGCGCTTAGGTTGTTGTTTTTCGAAAAGGGCGGCGAGAGTGGACGGTTGGCGCCCGCGGGTGAACCGCCCCCGCGGGCTGGCGAGATCGCGCAGCGATCGAGGCACGAGCCAACGGAGAACGCTCCCCACGGCCCCCGACCCCAGCCGTTCAAAAAACAACAACCCAGCGGCCCCGTCCGCGGAATCTCCCGCATGCCAGCACCCCCTTTCGGGGGCTGGGCCCCCGAGCGCGCGCCGGGAACGTGCCGCCGGTGGTGCGAGCGAGCTATTTTAGTCGCCCTCCGCCGCTGAAGGCGGCTAGGAAGGTTCACCGCCTCCGCGACGCCTGAACAGCAAGAGCAGTCCCAGTGCGACGAGGCCGAGCAGGGCTCCCCAGACCACGTTGGTCAGGACGATGCTCACCGCCCCGGCCGGGGAAAACCCTTGAGCATCGGGGAGGAACACCCGCGCCACGAGGTTCAGGGCGATCGCGAAGACACCGTAGGCGGCGCCGGCGAGAGCGAGGGTGAGCACCGGCTGGGCGACCCGTCGCGCCACGACGACGCCCACCCAGACGATCGCGAGCAGCGCGGTCAATAGGAGTGGTCCCCACGGCCCGGTGCCCTCGTAGACCCCGGCCATGCTCAGCAGTGGCCGCAGAAGCTGCAAAGCCCCGAGCCCGCAGATCAGCCCCCACGGCAGTTTCGTCCCCCACGTCATCGCCGGCCCTTTCCGGTTGGCGGCGCTGGTGCCCGACAGTGCGCTACGGCCGGGAGCCCCTGACCGGGAGCGGTGACCGGCCGGAGTGGTTCGCCTACCCGGAGGCCACGAACCCAAGCGTGCGTGGTTGGCGGGCACGCTGTCCTCCTCCGTGGGAGGACAGCGTGCCTACGCTCGCCGTGGTACACGGAGGGGGTGTGTACCACGGCGAGCGTAGCGGTGCCGGCGGACAGGACGGGAAGGTTGACGTCCGCCGGCCACCGGCGGTGACGAGCCGGGGTCGCCACGAGGAGGCTAGGGTCTGTTTTTCGGACGACTGGGGTGGGGGCTGTGGGGGTGTTCTTCCGTTCGCTCGTGCCTCGATCGCTGCGCGATCTCGGCAGCCTATGGGCGGCAGTGGAGGCGCTCGCCCGTTTTGCCCACCGGCTGCCCTCACCGCCCCACACCGGGATCGACGGCCACACACCCGCCGGCCGCGTTACCAACCTCCCCGAACATCACACCTAGGTCTTGGTGCTGCCGGAGGTGAGGCCGGTGACCAGGTTGCGTTGCACGAGCAGGAATACCACGGTCGCGGGAGCGGCGATCAGCACCGAGGCGGCGCTGAGCATGCCCCACTCGGCGCGGAACTGGCCAACGTACTGTTGTAGCCCGACCGCGAGAGTGTAGTTCTCGTCGGCGGTCATGAACGCGGTCGCGTAGGCCACCTCGCCCCAAGCGGTGATGAAGGCGTAGAAGGCGACCACGGCCAGTCCGGGGCGGGCCAGCGGCAGCACCAGCCGCCGGAAGGTGCCAAACGGGGAGAGGCCGTCGACACGGCCCGCCTCGTCGATCTCGACGGGGATGGTGTTGAAGTAGCCCCGAAGCATCCAGGCACAGAACGGTACCGCCATGGTGAGGTAGGTCAGCATCAGGCCGAGGTGGTTGTTGATCAGTCCCAGCCCTGCCAGCACGTTGTAGATCGGCACGATGAGGATGGCCACCGGGAACATCTGGGTGACCAGCAGCGTCCACATCAGGGGCCGCATCCCGGGGAATCGGAAGCGGCTGATCGCATACCCCGTGGTGGCGGCGACGAATACCGCGAACAGGGTGGTGCCTGAGGCCACGATCACCGAGTTGGCGAACCAGCGCAGGAACGCGCCCGAGGAGAGCACCTGGATGTAGTTGTCCAGGTTGGGGTCGTGGAACAGTTCGATCTCGGTGGTCTGCCACGCGCCGCGCGGCTTGAGGGAGGTCAGCACGATCCACAGCACTGGGAACACCGCGACCGCACTGGCTGCTATGAGGATGGCGTGCAGCCCCACCGACGCCAGCCGGCTACGTTCGCGCCTGACGCGGGAGGCTCCCCGCTTGACGGTGGTCACCATGCCTCCCCTCCCTTCCGAAGCGCCCGTTGGTAGACGAAGGCCATCACGGTGAGCAGCAGCAGGATGAGTATCCCGTAGGCGGCCGAACCGCCGTAGTCGCGGATGCCCTCGAAGGCCATCCGGAAGGCGTAGGTCACCAGCAGTTCGGTGCTGTCACCGGGCCCGCCCTCGGTGACCAGGTAGATCACGGGAAACTGGTTGAACGTCCAGATGGTGCCCAACAGCACCACGGGGGCGCTGACCGACCGCAGGCCGGGCAGCGTGACGTGGACGAACTGCTGCCACGGGGAGGCGCCGTCAACTCGGGCCGCCTCGTACTGTTCGCGGGAGATGGACTGCAACCCGCCCAGTAGCGCCAGCATCATGAACGGCACGCCCAGCCAGACGTTGACCATGATGACCGCGATCTTGGCGGTGAAGGGATCGTTGAGCCAGGGCACCCCCGGTATGCCGATCCCGTTCAGGATCGCGTTGAACACTCCGTAGTCGTTGTTGAACAGATAGCGCCAGATGAAGGCGGTGACGAAGGGAGGCACCGCCCAGGGCAGCACGAGCAGCATCCGGTAGAGCGCGCGCCCGCGTAGGCGGCGGTTGAGCACGCTGGCCAGCCCCAGCCCCAGGCCGTAGTGGGCGGCGACGCATACGACGGTCCACACGACCGTCCACGTCAGCCGAGGCCAGAAGTTACCCACCTCGCCGGTGAGGATGGCGGTGTAGTTCTGCGCGCCGACGAAGTCATAGCTGGGCGGGATCTCGTTCATCCCGATGGTGCGTCCGACGGTGGCTTCGGTCGCGTTGGTCAGCGACAGGTACAGGCCACGGGCGAATGGGTAGCCGATGAGGACGCCCATGACGATGATCACGGGGGTGATCATCGTCCAGGCGTACCAGTGGGTGTCCCAGAGGCGACGGAGTCGGCCGTGGGGGCGGGCGCCGCGGCCACGGGGGGAGGGGTCCGTGGCCGCGGCGGCTTCGCCGGGGGTGTCGAGGACTGTCATCGCCCCTCAGTCCCAGTCGCTGAGGAAGGTCCGGTACTCCTCGGCCACGGCGTCCAATGCCTCCTGGGGGGTGGCTTCGCCGGCGATCGCCGCGGAGTACTGCGTGTTGAGCGGCTCGAACAGCAGCCCGCCCTGCGGAATCCAGGGCCGCGGGTGCGCGCTCTCGATCACCGGCTGGAAGGCGGTGACGATGTCGTTGTTCGCAACCTCGTCACGCTCGTAGGCCGAGGAACGGGTGGGCAGCAGGCCGAGTTCGGCAGCGACCTTGGCCTGGCTGTCGGTAGAGGCCATGAACTGGATGAACAGGTACGAGGCGTCGAGGTTGCCCGAGCCGGCGTAGACGGTGTAGTCGTGGCCGCCGATGGGGCCGCCCCCGCCTTCGGGGCCGGAGGGCACCGCGGCGACACCCAGGTTGTCGGGGTTGTCGGCGAAAGCCGACCCGCTGAGGTTGTCGGTCATCGACCAGGGGCCGTTGAAGATCATGGCGACCTCGCCTTCTTTGAAGGCGGTCTGCATGTTGTTGTAGGTGTCGGTCAGCGCGGGCTCGGAGGCCGCGCCGGTGTCCACCAGATCCAACGCTTGCTCCAGGGCCGCCACTCCCGCGTCGTTGTTGACGGTGATCGCCTGGGCCTCGGCGTCGAGGAGGTCGCCGCCTTGGCTGTAGAAGTGCGGCAGCAGGAAGTAGGAGTCGCCGGCGTTGAGGTAGAAGCCGTCGGCGTCGGTCTCCTCGCTCACAGCGAGAGCGGCTTCCTTGAACTCGGCCATGGTCGCGGGCGGCTCCTCGAAACCGGCCTCGGCGAGTAGCTCCTTGTTGTAGAGCAGTGCCAGCGAGTCCGTGACCTGGGGAACAGCGTAGGTCTTGCCCTCGAACTCGGCGCTGCTGAAGGGCGTCGCCAGGAAGTCTTGGCTGTCTTCGAGGGCGATGGTGTCGTCCAGCGGCGCGAGGTAGCCCAGAGAGGCGAATTCCGGTACCCAGGCGACCTCGGTGCGCATGACGTCGGGAGCGCCCGCCCCGCTTTGGGCGGCGGTCTTGAAGTTGTTCTGCGCGTCGGAAAAGGGAACGTTCTCGTAGTTGACGGTGACCTCTGGGTACTCCTCTTCGAAATCCTCGATGAGTTCCTGGAAGATCGGCGCCTCGTTGGTGGCGTCGGAGGTGTCCCAGAAGGTGATCTCGCCACTGATCGCTTCGGGATCGGCCGTACCCGATCCCTGGCCGCTGTCACCGCTGCACGCGGTGACAGCCAGTGCAAGACTCGCGCTTACCGCGCCCACCTTGACGAACCGCATTGGTTGCTCCTTACCGGTTCACGAAAGTACCCCTCGTGCGTCTGTCGCCCCCGTACGACTGAAGGATTGCGCAGAAACTAGCAAGAAATTTCAGTCTTTGAAACCTCCTTGCAAGCGCCTGTCGGACCAACCCCCAAGGAGACCGCCATGACCTGCAATAACACCAAAGCAACGAGGATGCTAACTCCTTACGAGGTCATTGCAACCGCCCCACGGAAGACACAGCAGGAAAACAAATAACAACCCTCAGCGACGTTTTCGGCGACACCGAAGACGCTGCATAAACACACGATCACAGAGGATCATCACCCGCGTGGGGCGCATCGCCCCCAGGCGAGGAGCGGGCCGAAATGACGCAGGGCGGACCGAGCGGTGCGGCGCACCGCCGAGACCCACGAGACTCGACGGTGCGCCGCCCGCCTCAGGCCGAGGGCGCGATATGGACAGTGCCGTAGCCGGTCACGAACCAGCGTGCCGCGAGCACCTCGTTGACGGGCAAGAACACACGCTCCGAGGGAAGGGTGATCTCTTCCTTGGGAGTCCGGGCGACGAAGCAGCAAAAACCCATATCCGCGACGTCGCAGACCCACCGCCGGGTTTCATGCGGAATATATATCGGCAGCTCATCGGGAAAATCAGCGTTCAAACCCCGCCGACGAGCCTCGCGACGCATTACTTCCAGCGCGTGTTCTTCAAGAGTCACGTGCCTGCCCCCGTTTTTCTATTGCACCATGCCCGGAACCACCGGGACTCAATCCTTCATCTGTCCACATTTAGGACAATTAATCATTCCCTCAGGGACCGACTGATTGCAGTTACCGCAGGTCCACGACGGGAGATTTTGGAGTCTTGGCGGACGCTGCCTCATGGGCCACTCCTAGGGCCGGGGGATGATACCCCATCGACGGTAACCCGGCCGCAGGAAAACGTCAGGATATCCGACCTCATCCGGCCACCAACCGCTCCGCCTCCGCAGAGCGCACGAGGCTTCTCCACTGTCTGCCGCAATCGTGGAGCCAGCACCGTCACGACGGCTCGCCACCGCGTCAGCGGCAGGCCCGGACCCGTGGATCGGCGGCTTCACCCACCCCCGCATCGGGGCGATCGGCTCCGAAACTCCCGGAACACTCGGCAGCGAGCAGCATCGCCGAGATCTTCAGCCGTGACATCACCCCATCTCGGTAGTAACCGGCAGCAGCCCCTTTCGACGCCCCACCCGCTGTGGGGATTTCACGCAGGAAAAGCGTCACGTCGATTGTGGAGCGGGGTGCCAGGTAACCGACCTCCCCACAACCGATCTCCGCGGAGCCATTGTCACCGCATATGGCTCAATTGCCGTAGCGCTCAATCCCGACGGTGACCGGAGTATTAGGCTGAGACCCGCTGACGCTGGATTGACGACGGGCCACGAGGCTCCCCCTCCCCCCGATAGGTCGCCGCACGAACGAGGGCGATACTGCTGCCGGGAGGGGGCCACGCCCCGGCAGACGGGGTGGCTCGGAAGTCGAGGAGGGTATGGATGGAATCGACCGCACTCGTGCTCGGCGGCGGAGGTATCACCGGAATCGCCTGGGAGATCGGGCTGCTCGCGGGGCTACGCGAGGTGGGCATGGACCTGACGACGGCCGGACTCATGGTGGGTACATCCGCCGGATCTGTGGTGAGCTCGCAGTTGGCCGGCGGCCTCGACCCGGAGTTGCTCTACGCCAGCCAGATCGAGCCACCGGTCGAGGGCGCAGAGAGCGCGGCCCCACTGGAGCTCACGCTCCAGACGATGGCGGAGATCGGCGCCCAGGCCACTGATGCCCAGCAGTTCCGCGCCCAATTGGGCGCGCGGGCGCGTACGGCCCCGACGCAGGGCACCGAGCAGGAGCACATCGACCAGTTCGCCTCCAGGCTGGCTATTCAGGAATGGCCGGAGCGCCCCCTGATGATCACCGGCGTCGACGCCGAGTCGGGTGAACCGATCGCCTGGACCCGCGACTCTGAGGTCCCGCTCCTGCTGGCCATCGCCGCGAGCTGCGCGGTGCCTCTCGTCTGGCCGCCGGTGACCATCGACGGCCGCCGCTATATGGACGGCGGGATGCGCTCCCCCACCAACGCCGATCTGGCGGTCGGAGCCGACTCGATCGTGGTGCTGGCTCCCAGCGGTCCCGACACCGCCGTGGGGGTGGGTTCGATGACCCCCTCCCAGGAGGTCGCCTCCCTGGGAGCGGGGGTGCGCTCGCGCATTATCGCCCCCGACAGCGCCGCGCTTACAGCCATCGGCCCCAATGCGCTGGACCCCGCCCGTCGCGCCGCGGCAGCCCAGGCTGGGCGGGCCCAGGCCACAACCGAACTCGCCCGGGAACTGGCCGACCTCTGGCCGGCCGCCTGAGGGGCATGCCCGCCCTCAGCGGCAGCGGAAGAGGTAGTTGCGCACCGGGGCCACGACACGTGCGATTGGGCGCCACGTCGCGCCGTGGAGAGCGTACATCCGGTACCCGCGCTGCGTGAGCCAGTCGACCACGGCCTCGGGGCCGGTCCCGTAGCGGCGCGCGTGGCGCTCCTCGATCTCGATCAGCAGGTCGGGACGGTCGCGCTCGATCGTGACGCGAGCCCCGGTGAGCAGCGCGAGCTCGGCCCCCTCGACATCGGCCTTGATGAAGTCGACCCGGTCGATGCCCGCGCTCGCGCACAGCCGATCCAAGGTGTCCACCTGGACCCGAACGTCGATGTGGGACTCGAACTCGTCGTTGGAGCCCACCCCGTGCGCGCCACTGTCAATGAACGAGCGGCCGGTCACAAGGGAGCCGCGGCGGACCGGAACCCGGATCACCGTCTCCTCCGGTGCCGCCCCGAGTGCGAGCGCGTGCCGCTGCACGTTGCCGCCGGCGCGGGGCCGCAGCACCGCGTTCCACACCGGGTGGGCGAACAGCAACGGCTCGACGCTGTGCACGGTGCCGCGCGGTCCGACGAGGTCGGCCAGCACCGCCGTGTACAGGCCCAGGGCCGCGCCGGCGTCCACGCACACCGCGCCCGACCGTACGACCGACCGCAGCCCGGCCAACTCGGGTTCCAGCCACGGTGTCGTGCGCCCGAGGGTCCGCACAGCGCGAGAGAGCGCCTTGACGCGCAACCGGTCCAACGGTGGGCGTGCGCCCCCGAAACCGCTGCGGGAGGGAGGGGAGCCTCGACCACCGGTGTTTGCGGGGGGTTGGGTCATCTGTTCGTCGGCGCCCCCGCCACCGGAAGCGCCTACCTCCCTACTTCGCTCGCTCGCGGCCGTTGCCGTCGCTCCTTGCCATGGTGGCGAGCCCCACAGCCTCGGCGGCTGCGTGCCGCCGCGCTTCGCCCTCGACCGGTGCGCCCGCGAAGCCAGGTTAGGCCCACGGGCGCGTGTTCCCCGCGGCGAGGAGCCCGCCGCAACCGCTGGGGCTCTCGCAAGTGACGGGAAGAAAGGTCAGATGGCAAAGGTACGCCGCCGCCGGAGGCGCACCAAGGAAGCCGGCGGCGCCGGACTCACGGCTGGGGCCGGTAACGCATCGGATGGTCCTCGGGCACCTGCACCACGCAGATACGCAGGCCGTCAGGGTCGGCGAGCCACATCTCCACCAGCCCCCACGGCTCGCGGACGGGCTCGCGCAGGATGGTGGCGCCGCGGTCGCGCAACTGGGTGTGGGCGGCTTCGATGTCTGCGACTTGGAGCCACAACTGGGTGGCCTCGGGCGTGGGCGCGTGTTCGCTGCGCCCGGAGACCTCCAGGAGGCCACCGCCGATGAAGAAGACCGTGGCTCGCCCGAGTCCCGTGTCGAACTCGCGGTAGATGGCGAGCCCGAGCACGTCGCGGTAGAACGCGCGGCTACGGTCGAGATCGGTGGGGTGCAGCAGAATACGACTGCTGAGTACGTGCACTGGTGTCCCTTCACGCTCACTCGGGCCGCTCGGGCGCGCCGGCGGACTCCGTGGCGAAACTGGCGTAGTATCCGGCCGCCATGTCGCGCTGGCCGTGGCCTGCACGCACGGCACGCTCGAACCTGGCTGCGCTGGCCGCGGCGAGGTCGAGTTGGATTCCACTCTCGCGCGCCGCTTCGGTGATGAGGCGGGCGTCCTTCGCGGCATTTTCGATGGAAAAGCTCGGCGTGTAGTCCTCCTCTAGGATCGCGGTGGCCTTGGCGTGCAGGTAAGGAGTGTCCAGCGGGCCGCCTGCGACAAGGTCGAGGAAGTCGCCGGGGGCGACCCCGAGAGCTTCGGCCAGCGCGACCGCTTCTCCCGCGGCTGAGGTCAACGCCAAGACCCAACTGTTGGCCACGAGTTTGAGCCTGCTGGCCGCACCCGGGTGGGGCCCCAGCCAGCGCGTGCGCGCCCCGATCGCGTCGAACACGGGGGCCAGCCGAGAGCGGGCCGCGGGGTCGCCGGAGGCGAGGATGGTGAGCGCCCCTTGCTCCGCGGGGGCGCGCGTGCCCAGGACGGGAGCGTCGACGAACGTCAGCCCCAGATGGTCAGCGAGCTCCGCCAGGTCGGCGGTGGCATCGACACCGACGGTGGTCGTCTGTGCCCAAATCGCCCCGGGCGGCGCAGCCAGGTCGGCCATGACCTCGCGCACCGTGGTGCCATCGGTAAGCATGGTGACGATAACGTCGGCCTCCGCAACCGCCTCCTGCGGGGTGGCGGCGATCCGGGCTCCGGCGTGGGCCAGCGGCTCGGCTTTACTGCGCGTGCGGTTCCAGACTCGCACCGGCACGCCGGCCTGGGCGATGTTGCGGGCCATGGGGGCGCCCATAATCCCGGCCCCTAAGACCGCGACAGTCGGATGCTGTGCCTGTGTAGTGACCGTTTCGTTCATGCGCCTCTCCTACCCGTACCTCCCCGGCTCTTTGCTGACGTGAACGCTGGACCCACTGGCACGACGCGAGGCGGGAAAACGGCAAAAATCGGACTGTGCATGTTTAACAGCGTGCGCAAGGGTAGCGGGAGTACCGAGCGGTCGTGAGGAACCGACGCCGACGAACGGGTCATTCCGGCGTGTTCCATACTCGGCTCGTCCCGTCACTGGGGGGATGATGGGACCGGAGGTGTTCGGGGGGCCTCCGCGAGGCGACCGCCGTCGGGGTCCGCGCCACAGGCGCGGACCCCCTACCTGTCTTCCGGGGATAAGGGACCGGCGGTGGAGCCGACTGCCCGTGGACAGAGACACCGATGCGTTCAGTGAGGTGCGCCACTGGTCGCGGTGAGCGCTTCGTGGACGCTGCTGTAACGCTCGAAGAGCGTGTCGGCGCCCGCCATCTCGAAGGCTCGGCACACGGTGAGGTGCGGGGTGACCAGCACGAGTGAACAGCCGCTCTCCTCAGCTCGCTGGCGTACTCGCATCAGGGCCACCAGTCCACTGGAGTCGCAGAAGACGGTGCCGGACATGTCCACGACGAGCCGGCGAAGGCCAGCGTCGAGCAATGTCGACAACTGGCTCCACACCTGGTCACGGATGTAGTAGTCGACCTCGCGGGGCATCTCGACGATGGCACCCCTGTCGATGCGGTGCTCGGTCAGCCTGTTGTCGACCATGCCGCTTGGGTGGCACCTCGCTTGCGGGTCAGGTGGCAGGGGCTTCCCCGCCGTTTCCGGATACGTAGGTGTCCAATGGTTCGGCAGCGTACCGGTAATTTCGGGGGTGAGGTACAGCGTGATCGCCTTTCGCATAGCCGCGGCGTGGTTGCGACGTCGAATCCGTTCCCGCCCTGACAGCCGCGAGCAGCGCGGCAACGCGCGGATGTAGCGGGTCGTGATCCATTAACTGGAGCACGTGCTCCAGTAACTCGTCGTCGCTGAGCGCGGCCCAATCCAACTCGCTCCGATCGGTCCGGTCCATCGTGGTTCGGCCCCTATCGGTCTACTCGTCACTGTCCAACCGGTTTACTTATCACAACACCGTCGACTCGGCGCGTCCGCGGCAGCTCGGCTGCCCTCCCGCGGGTGTGGAAGTCGCGGGGGATCGCCACCTGAAACGGTGACCGAGTCGTACTGGACTTTTATCCAAAGCACGGCTGACAAACGTGACCAGGGGATATAACGATCTCGAACGTTGGTGGAGGCCGATCCGGGACATGACGAACCAGAAATACGGACATTAAGGACAAATTAATCAATTAGTACTACTTGTATGGTGAAACCGCAAAGCAGGGTCCACGGGCGGTCTATAGTCGGTGAGAAGATGTGACCCCTCTCTCCCGCAGGAGACCGGATGTCAGATTTTCCTATGAACACCAGTCCCGCCGGCCGGGAAATACCCGATTTGAACACCGGGGTCCCCACAGCGGCCCGCGTCTACGACGTGATGCTCAATGGAAAGGACAATTTCGAGGTCGACCGGGAGGTAGCGGCCGGCAGCCTGGCAATCATGCCTGAGCTGCGAGAGATCGCCATCTACAACCGCGAGATCCTGCACCGCGCGGTGCGCCATATCGCTACCGAGGGGGGCGTCACGCAGTTCCTCGACCTCGGTTCGGGCCTGCCGACCGTACGCAACACCCACGAGGTCGCCCAAGAGGTCGCACCGGACGCGAGGGTCGTCTACGTTGACATCGACCCGATCGTCCTCGCCCACGGCCGCGCGATCCTGGCCGACAACCCTGGCACCACGGTCGTCACCGCCGACATCCGCGATCCCCGCACACTGCTCGAACACCCCGAGGTCACGGGCCTCATCGACTTCGAGCAGCCGGTCTGTGTCATGCTCTGCGGCATACTCCACCACCTGCTCGACGAGGAGGACCCCAACGGCATCGTCGCCATGCTACGCGACAACGTCCCCTCGGGGTCGTACTTCTTCATCACCAACTTCACCCGGCTGAGCGACGAGCCCTCCAGTCTCGACCTGGAGGAGCAACTCCTCGAACAGCTCGGCACCGGCCGGGTACGTACCCCTGCCGAGTTGGTGCGCCAGTTCGACGGGTTGGAATTGCTCTGCCCGGGTATCGTGCCGCTGCCGCTGTGGCGCCCCGACGAACCCGTGCTCGACGCCACGACAGTGGCCGTGCGCTTCATGACCGGAGGTGTGGCCAGAAAACCGTGATGTCCGGCCGGGTGGAGGGCGAGGCCAGTGGGAGCGGATGTCGCCGCGTGCGCCCCGATGAGTGACACCGGCCACCGACGGAAAACACCCCGGCTGCCCCGTGACCGGACAGCCGCATCGGGTAGATGGAAACGGGGAAGGACAGTGAGTAGCGCACATTGCCGACTGGGGGTGTGATCATGGAGGTCACGGGCATCATCAGCGGGCTCATCATCGGTCTGATCATCGGTGCGGTCGCCCGGCTGATCATTCCGGGAAAGCAACGGATTCCGATCTGGCTGACCATCGTCGTCGGTGTGGTCGCGGCCCTCGTGGGCACTGCCATCGCCGGCTTCGCTGGCTACGCGATAACTCCAGGCATCGACTGGTGGGAGCTGATCACCCAGCTCGTCCTAGCGGTGATCGGTATCTACATCGTCGCCGGCCTCTACGCCAGCCGCAGGAGCAGTAGGGCCTGACCTCGCGCCCGGGAGCCGCAACGGCCCTCCCGGGCACCACGCGCTCGGGGCCACCGGTGCCCGCCACAGCCTGTCGACGCCGGCCGGTGAGGCGATCGTGGCCCCTTAGAAAGGCCACTCCACCATGTCGTCCACAGGCCGCAGGGAAATCTTGATGGTGCGGCCCGCGGCGAACCCCGCGAGCCGCGCCTGAATCACGCCGGCCAGAACAGGCAGCGGGCGCCCCCTACGCGTACGGACCCGAAGCTCCACGGTCCCTGCGGCCACACCCTCTCCATCGGCCGTGATGACGGCGTCCACCACATCGGGTATGGCACGAACACGTGAGATGACGTCCTCGCCCGGAAGGTGCGTATGGGCCATCGTGTCTCCTGTCCAGCTAGGGAAAGTCCCAGAGCGTCCCCGGAGGGGGACGCTCTCTTTCCTTGAAGACAACGGAGACACCGCATTCTTACGCCATCGGGCACATGCTCTAAGTCACATGTATCCGCAGGTCAAAGCCGCACTAACGACCTGTTAGCGTCCACAGCGGCGCAGCCGCAGGCCGGCCACGGCTCCACCGGGAACCACGACCGGCCGCTTCAGGTGAGTGAAATCACTTTCCTGCCTGCGCCGTTCCCGAGACAGCGGACCGCTCGATGTCGCGCTCTCGCTGACGTTGGCGCGGCACCATCGCGCCGCCGCGGGAACGCCGCACGCTGACCCGACCATCACGCACCCGGGCTTGCAAAGTGGGCTGGGAAGCGCTCGCCGGCCCTCCGACGACCTCGCCGTCGGAGAGGCGGAAGGCGCTGCCGTGCCAGGGACAGACCAGGCAAGCCCCCCGCAATTCGCCCTGGGACAGCGGTGCACCCATGTGGGCGCAGATGTTCACGAGCGCACTCACTTCGGTTCCGGAACGCACGACGACCACCGGCACGTCGCCGACGGCCGTGGCGGTGGGCCGCCCCTGGGGAAACTCCGCCAGAGCACCGATGTCACGCCACTGACCAGGCAACCGCCCTACAGCGTAGGCGGCCTGGTTGGCTCCACCCGCCATGTGGTAAGCGATGTGGCCGCCGAGAAAGCTCGACACCCCCACCGACGTCAGCCCGGCAAAGGCCAGTGCCCGTCCCCATCCTCGCCGTCCGCGGATACGCGCCAGCGACGACGCCAAGTACAGCCCAAGAGCAGTGCCGTTGGCCGCGGCGTGGACCAGCCCTACTCGCTGGTGGGAGCGGTTCTGGCGAGACCAGTCCGTTGTCCCCGCCAGCGCGGCGGGCAGCGCCGTCACGATTCCCACGTTGATCAGGGCAGTGGCGGCGCGGTGGGTGCGCGGGAACAGGTCGAGCAGTGCCGCCGAGGTCCACGCCCCGATCGGAACCTGCACAAGCGGTGGATGCAGCGGGTGGCCCAGGGGGACGCCATGCAACATGTCGCGGAAGCGCCCCTCAGGTATGCGGTCCACACGATGCTGCACTGCTGTCACAGCTCGGTCCAGCCCCGTCGCCCGTTCGATTCGGTGAATCGGTTCTGCCAGTCTCATGGGCGCCTCCACTACCCTGCCGCTACCGGATGAATCGAAACGGTGTGGCTCAGCTCCGCCGCCCCTGAGAGCGTTCAGGGGCATGCTAGGCGGCGGCGTAGGTGGGCACAGCTTGGTGGTCTCACTTACCGGGGTCGGGCGAAACACCGCTCCGGCGCTGGCGGGCTGTCTCGGGTTCGGTAGCGCCGGAGGGGGCGCCGCGAGGCTGGTGCGTAGCGGGGGACGGCCGTACCGGTGGGTCGTTGAGATCGTCGAACTCGATGAGGACCCCGGCGCGGGTTTCGGTGATCGTGGTGTGGCGCTTGAGGCGCCTACCCGCCACCTTTCCCGCCGCGATGATGCGCTGCCGGTCGCGCTCGGTGAGCGCGTCGATGATGATGCGTCCATGCGTGCGAAGCCCCGTGGTGAGGCGCTCCACGAGAACGGGCTGTTCCTCGTGGGCATGGGAGGCGGGCAACCGGACCGGCTCAGCGGGAGAGCCAGGTGGGTCAGGCGAAAGGGGCATTGGATGTTCGCCTCGTTGCGAGAGCTGGGCGGAGAGGACATGGCCGCGAGGACACCAAGGGGAGCGGTGCACTCAGTCGTGACAGTGAAAGATTCTCGCGTTACCAGGAGTGACCCTAGTAGCCGAAGCCCCCTGGTAAACGGTTGCGTCGGATTTCGTGATCAACTTGCGACCGTATGATTATGTGCTGCTACGAATAGTGGTAACTCGCAGTTCGCGTGCTGTTTCACGAGCCCGGTTCCGTCACTGGACAGGGGGTACTCCCGTCCCCCGCCGCCGGGGTCCACGGCGGGATGTGCACCCTCCAGTCCTTGCCCGGCATGCGGTCGGACACGGTGTAGTTGTCCCAGTCTTGTGCCCACTGCGGCGGCGCTTCGCCCTCGGTCAGCAGTGCGGCCGGCCTGCGGCAGGTGAGAGCACGCAACTGCGCATGAGTATGGGTGGCGTTATGGCCGGCGGGAGCCGCCGACATGCACCCCGCGTGGTAGGCGATGGGGATGGCCTCGGCGCCGGTGAGCACGCACGGCGGGCGCACCCCCTTGTCGGCGAGGAATGCGGCGACCGTCGCGTAACTGCGGCGAATGCCGATGTGGGTGTCGGCCCAATGCCACAGGATGACCCCCTGGATCGCCAGGTGCCCGGTCACCCCCACGGCTAGGGCCACCGCCAGTACCGGGCGGGCTCGGGGTCGCCCCGCCCGCACGAGCGCGAGCGCGCCCAGTGCGGTGGGCAGAAAGAGCAGAGCATAGGTAGGCAGCAGGAACCGGGGAGCGGAGTAGTCGATGAGGAAGAGGTAGGTGACCGCGAGCGACGCCGCGACGGCGAGTGGGAGCCACCCCACGGCGGCCCGGCCGGCGCGCCCGGCGCGCACCACCCCCACCGCCGCGAGCGGGGGCAGGGCGAGCCACCACAGCAGAGCGGGCCAGTGCAACTCCCCCGACACGCACGGGCGGCACAGCAGCGGCCCGTCAAGGGTCGAGGCCACCTGGCGTAGCGAGAACGTGAGCCCGGTACCGCCCTGGATCTCGCTAGCTCGCTCCAGCCGCTGCCCTAGCCCACCAAAAGCGAGGTAGGACTCGACCACCCATGGCACCGCCCCAGCGGCCAGGCCGCAGCAGAGCGCGACCGCCAGCGACGTTTGCCTCCACGCTGGGACGATCGCCATAGCAGTCAGCAGCGCGACGCCGAGCCAGAATGTGTCGCTGGGACGCGTCAACCCGGCCAGGGCCAAGGCCACGGCCAGCCATAACAGCGGTCGCACCCCCCGCCCCGTCACCGGGACACGGGTCGCGACCAGGAACCACCCCACGGCGGCCACCGCAGCCATCGCCAGGTAGTGGTTGGGCATCGCGGCGGCCGTATAGAACAGCGACACCCACAGGCCGGCATAGCCCAGCGCCGCGAGCGGGGCCGCCCATGGAGTGGGCAACAGCCGCGCCCACGGCCAAAACGCGGCGAACATGGCCAACGCCGCGGCGAGGGCGAGAAAGCAGCGCAACGCGACCACCGAACCGGTGGCCAGCACAATCGGCGCCGCCAGCAGGGAAACGCCGCGGGCCCGTGGCGCGCTGAAGTAGGCGGCGGGCCGGCGGGGGTCGTACTGACTGACGTAGACCACCTCGTCCCAGCCCAGAAGAGTGGCCGGTTGGATCGCCACCAACCCCACCACCGCATAGCCGAGACACACCGCCCCCAAAGTGGCCGCGACCGGCCATGAATGACGCTGCGTTTCCATCGGCCCCAGTCTGGTGACCTACGGCGTTGTGGTGAAGCCTCCACACCAGCGCACAGGGGTGCGCGACCGCGTTTTCACGGTGCGTTGACAATCGCACCGCGAGGTCGGGAAATGTCCTCCGCACAGTCGCGCACGACGATTGTCCTAAGATCGGAAGATACCCCCACGGACACGTCCTCTCCGGTGCTGCCCTCGCACCCGGTTGCCCCCGGACGTCTCTCCCGATCCTTTTCACGTGAGCCGATTAGAAGGCGCCCCCTTTCATGTCCACCGAAGACGCAGCCGCCCAAGCCGTATCCGAGCCTCGGCAGCCGCGCCGACGACGGTGGCGACGGATTCTGGCGTGGACCTCGGTGGGCGTGGTGGTGCTGCTCGTGGCGAGTCTGGGCACGGCTTATGCCTACTACCGCACACTGCGCGCCAACATGGTCCAGCACGACCTCGAAACGGCCCTGAACGAGGAAGAGCGCCCGCCCAAGATCGGCGACGACCTCAACATTTTGTTCATCGGCTCGGACAAGCGCACCGGTGACAACGCCAAGTACGGCGGACGGGACTTCGTGGGGGAGCGTTCCGACGCCCTGATGCTCGCCCACATCTCTCCGGACCAGGGGGTCACCGTCGTCAACTTCCCCCGCGACTCCCTCGTCCAACTCCCCGCCTGCGAGCCCTACCAAGGCACCGACGGTACCGAGGGCTACTACGGCATGATCAACGCCGCCCTGTTCCATGGCGGGCCGCCCTGCGCGGTCAAGGCCATCGAGTCGCTGACCGACATCCGCATCGACCACTTCGCCCACCTCAGCTTCGTGGGGTTTCGTGACATGGTGACGGCGATCGGCGGGGTGCAGATGTGCATCCCCCAACCCATGGAGGATGAGCGTTCCCACCTCGATCTCGACGCCGGAGTGCAGGTACTCGACGGGGAGGAGGCCCTCGCCTTCGTACGCGCCCGCTACGAGATCGGCAACGGCGGCGACATCGGGCGGATCGACCGCCAGCAGATGTTTCTGGGGGCGTTGGCCGACAAGGCGACGAGCAGTGACGTACTGACCAGCCCCAGCAAGATGTCGGGGTTGCTGGATGCGATCTCGCGCAACACCCAGACCGACGACGAACTGACGTTGGACCGGATGATCTCCATCGGCTCCACGCTCTCCGATGTCGAGCTGTCGGATATCACCTTCTACACCGTGCCCTGGTGGCCGGCGCCTTCCGATCCCAACCGGGTCGTCTGGGATCAGGAGAAGGCGGAGCGGCTGTTCACGGCCATCAACAACGATGAGTCTCCCGAAGCGGCCGCGTTGGAGACCGCACCGAGCACTCCCTCGACGACACCTTCGGCGCCCTCGTCCCCTTCCTACCCGGCCGAGCCCTCCACCGAGCCTGTGGCAACCACCGCTAGCCCTTCGGCCGGCAACGTCATCGAAGGCCGCGACGCCACCTCCAACCCGTGCGTCAACGGCCTCGGCGCGGGAACTGAAAGCGAACAGCGGCTGCCCTGACCGCGATCGGCCAGACGTTACCGCTCCCGCCCCGGGGGTTGAGGGGCGGGAGTCGGCTCAAGGGAGCCTGCGTGGGAAGTGCTGCTCCGTGGCGGGCGGGCGCGACGGGTTAAGTGTTGGTCCAATTGGTGCAGTCGTCCCAGTTCCACTTGAGCCAATGGGTGTCTTCGCAGACTTTGAAACCGCGGACCTTGTGCCGATCGTTGTAGCGGTAGAGCGGCTGGGGGTGGTCGCGCCTACCGTCCGAGAGCACATGCATCGAGTTGTCGTTCCACACCTTGTAGGCGATGTAGACGGTGTTGCCGTCAACAGCCATATCGTGGACTGAAACCCGGTGCCCGTCCTTGGAAACGCAGCCATGCCCATCGATATTGCGATTCGGATAGTTGGCACCCCAGTGACAATGATGGCCACTGTGAGCATTTGCGGTGCCTGTGGCCAGCAGACTTGCGCCAATAATCATCACGCCGGCGGCAGCCACGGCTCGCCATGTACGCAAAAATTTCACTCCTTTCTAGCGATACCAACATCTTTTCCCGCACCCGCGAAGCAAAAACTTCACTCTCGCAAATTACCCACGGAAAACATTTTTCCATTTCACAAAAAAGCTACTGTCGGAAATATCTAAAATTTCACTGAAAAGAAAGTGACCACCAAAAAGAAAAAGATTTGACATATCCGTCATCCATCGCTTCCGGAGCTTCTGATGGGGATAAAGGTGCCTGTCGCAGCCGTGCGCCGTGATCCTCACCGACACTCGTGCGATTGGTATTTGCCCTAGGGCTGCGCACCCTGCCGGTTGACGATCGCATGCCGGGCCCGGACCTCGACGGCGCGATCGCGGCGACCGTGCCGCGCGGCGCGAAGGATGCGCCGGTAAAGGCTGCATAGGGTCGTTCGCAGCGCTACAACGTCGAGTAGTCCCAACCGATCCGTAACGCACGAGTGGAGGAACAGTGGTCACCTCTCCTGTCGCCGACACCGAGACAGGCTTCACCGCCGAACTCGGCCAGCGCCATGCGGACCTGTTCGCGGCGTTCTACGAGCACCCCTTCCTTGCAGGGATGCGCGAGGGCAACCTGTCCAAGGAACGGGTGCTGCACTACCTCGGCCAGGATCACCAGTATCTGAGCGCCTACATCCGCTGCTACGGCTTGGGGCTGGCCCTGTCCCCCAACCGGGAATGGATGCGGTATTTCCACGACAACATCGCGTTCATCCTCGAGGAGGAGGCCCACCCCCACCACGTGCTATGTGACTACGTGGGAACGAGCTACGAGGAAGCCCAGGTCGATCAGCTCGCCCCGAGCGCGCGAGCCTATATCGACCACATGATGCAAGCCGGACGCGACACCCTGGGGGTGCTGCTCGCCTCGCTGTTGCCGTGTCCGTGGACCTATACGTGGGCGGCGGATCGTTTCCTGCGCGACGCCGGCCAGGACGGCGACCCCAGCAAGAACAACCCCTTCCACGGCTGGTGGGCGTTTTACGCCGATCCCCAGTGCCTGGCCATCACCACCAAGCTACGAGGCATGATCGACGATCTCGCCGACGACACCGGCTGGGCCGAGCGGGAACGGATGGAGCGCGCCTTCTTCCTGAGCTGCCACCACGAGATCCGATTCTGGCAAATGGCCTGGTCCCTTGAGGACTGGACACCCCCGGAAAGCCACCGAACACAAAACACAATCGTTTCGTGATCGTGATCACGATGTGCCGTAACCGCGACGATACATCCGGCTACGAGGTTGCAATGTCAGCAGGTCACGCTGACGGACATGCGCCAAAGCCGAATTGACCGGAGCACACCGTCTCAACGCACTGTCCCGGAAACCCGGCGGAACACGTTCCTCAACACCGAGCTGCGAGAACTCGCCGGACTGTTCCTCGTCGCCGGTGCCGCCCACATCTTCGTGGTGGCGCTCGGCCATCAAACCTACGGGGGGCCACTACTCATCGGCCTGGGCATCGTCGTCATCTGCGCGGCGCTCGGCTACCGCTGGTGGCGGCACAACCGCACCGCCTCTGAACTGACGACAACGCACAGCGGGGACGAGCGCCTGTGGCGCATCCGAGTCGAGGTACGCGACGTGCCCGGAGGACTGGCACCCGTCACTGCGCGGCTCGCCCGACTGGGCGTCGATATAAGGTTCGTTCAGATCCATCCCGGCTACACCGACGTCGTGGACGAGTTCCTCGCCTCGGCACCGGCCAGTGTGACGCCCGAGGAACTGGCGGCAGCCGTGACTCGGGCCGGAGGGCGAGACCCGGTGATCCAGCCCGCGGACATCCACGAACTCAGCGATACCACGAGCCGAACCCTCGCCCTGGTCTCCGGGCTGATCAGCGCGCCTGCGACGTTGCCGGCAGCGCTGCGCGGCCTGTCCGGCGCGCGGGAGGTCACAACGCGCCCCGCGCCGCCCAACGGGATGGGCGCCGACGATATCGCGGGGTCGGTGATGTGCTTGAGCGCCCCCGATGGCGGGGTGCTGGTGCTCAACCGCGACGGCATCGCCTTCACCCAAGTGGAGTTCGCCCGCTGCCGGGCGCTTGCCGACGTGGCCGCACAGCTCAGCGGGGCTCGCAATGCCAGCAATGCCAATGGGGGGAGTAGGCCGGCGGCGCCGGAGGGCACCGAATAACCGCGGCCGGCTGCCCCGGCCGGCGCCGCTGCTCTGCGGTCACCGCGCTGGCGCGGTGACCGCAGAGATCTGCCGCACCGTCTCCCTGTCGTTCATGCCGAGGCGGCCGGTCATGCCGTGGCGATGTCCGCCCCGAACGGCCCCGACCACGGCTCTGTCGCCTCCGCTGCGAACGGGCCCCGCTCCTTGCCCGTGGGTGTTTTCCAGACCGCGATTCCCGCGGCTGCTTCGCGCCGGAGGGAAGCGAAAGAGCTCTGCCATGAGCGGCGCGGGACGCCCACCTCCCCGAAAGGAAGGGGCGCCCCGCGCTGTCATTTCGTGGCGATCGCTGTGGAGGAGCCGCTACAGGACGGAGACGGGCTTGCTGGCGGCCAGGTCGGCCACGCCGGAGAGGCCGGTGGCGTCAGTGGCCGTCCCCACGGGGTCGGTGGTGGCGTGCTCCGCCATGCGCCCGGTGGCCGCGCCGGTCACCGCCGTGGTGGCGCCGAGGGAGTCGCCAACCGCGCCGGTGGGGGCGGGCAGGCTCTGCTGGACGGTGTCCGTGGCCTGCCGCGCGGTACCGGCGGCGCGGTCCGTGGGCAGCGTGTCGGTGACACCGGAGACGGTGTCGGTGACCTGGGACGTGGCGGGCACGGCCCCGCCGTCTTGCAGCGGGGTGGCGACCGAGTTCGCCGTGGTCTCAACGGGTGTGTCGGCAACCGAGCCGACCAGGTCCTGGGGATTGGCCTGCTGCACGCGGGAAGCGCCGTCCTGTGCGGCGCCGCCCGTGACACCGCCGAGAACCTGCGGCAGGTCGCCCAGGCCGGAGGTGTCGGTGGCGGCCATGGAGCGCTGAGAGATGTTGGAGGCGCCCAGCTCTTCGCCGAGGGTGTTGGGCTCGGGCAGGATGCCGCGCACCGGCTCGCTGAACCCGTCGATCGTCAGGTTCCGGCCCACGGGCAGCGGGTCGCTGGACTCACCGTTGGCCATCGGCAGGCGCCCGGCCACCGGCTGGGAGAGGCCGTCGGCGGGAGCGACGGTGTCGAGGTCGACCGGCGTGCTGAAGTTGCGGGCTGTGGGGGCTCCACCGGCCAACTGGCTGGGCAGTTGCTGCGGCTCGGACAGCGCGCCGCCGGTGGCGCCGGTGACGGTGCTGGTGGCGCCCTGGAGCACACCGGGCAGCGGGGCGGTCACCGGGTTGCTCTGCGGCAGGACGCTGGTGGCCTGGGAAGCGGTGTTGTTGACGGCGCCCAGCGGGTCGCCCGGCAGAGGAGTCGCACCGGCGGCACCGGCCCCCATGGCGACGAAACCGGCGGCACCGAGACCGATGAGCAGAGCCTTCGCGGAAACCTTGGCCGAGGTGTACATGCTGGTATGTCCTCTCAAATCGTTATCGCGCCTCACGGAAAGTGCCGTGAACGCTACAAGCTGTGCTGTCAAAGGGGCGCGCTATGGCCCGAACGTGTGCAACGGCCGCAACCGGCACACGGGAAAATCACATGGGTGTCGTGGCGGTCGGTTGGGAGGCGTGGAGCTAGGCCACCGAGATGGGCTGGCCGGCGGCCATGTCGGCGATCCCGGAGAGGCCGGTGGCGTCGGTGGCTTCGGTGACGGTGTCCACCGGGTCGGTGGTGGCGCCCTGGGTGGCCGCATCGGCGGCCCCGGTGGCCGTGTCAAGGCTCTGGTCAACCACACCGGAGGTGGGCAGGCTCTGCCGAACCGTGCCGGTGGCCTGCCGCGCGGTACCGGCGACCTCACCCGCGGGCAGCGCCCCCGTCACCTTGGCCACAGGAGCAGCCCCGGCGAGACCGGACGCGGTCTCGGTGACCTCGGAGACCCCGGGCACGCTCTCCACCGGTGCCGCCGGAACCGAGCCGAGCAGGTCCTGAGCGTTGGCCTGCCGCACGCGGGGGGCATCGTCTGTGACCTCGTCGAGGACCTGCGTCTGGCCCAGACCCAGGTCAGACGTGGCCGGCAGGTTGCCCAGGCCGGTGGCGCCGGACTCACCGTCGGCCATCGGCAGGCGCCCCGACACCGGTGTGCTGAGGTTGTCGGCCATGGGGGTGAGGGCGCCGGTGACGGTGTCGAGCGCGCCGGGCAGCGGGGCGGTCACCGGGTTGCTCTGCGGCAGGACGCTGGTGGCCTGGGAAGCGGTGTTGTTGACGGCGCCCAGCGGGTCGCCCGGCAGAGGAGTCGCACCGGCGGCACCGGCCCCCATGGCGACGAAACCGGCGGCACCGAGACCGATGAGCAGAGCCTTCGCGGAAACCTTGGCCGAGGTGTACATGCTGGTATGTCCTCTCAAATCGTTATCGCGCCTCACGGAAAGTGCCGTGAACGCTACAAGCTGTGCTGTCAAAGGGGCGCGCTATGGCCCGAATCCGTGTACCGGCCGAAGCGACCGGGAGCGACACACGGGCAATCTTCTTGGTGGACATCTTTCGAGGGGGCACCGATGCTTCCCGCTCCCGCGTCTGGGGGGCGCGGAGGTGGGGCTCGGAGTCAGCCGATCGGACTGGCAGGCCGCCGGCTGACGTGAATCTCGTGACCGAGTCCGGGCACGGGACTCACGTCAGCTCCCAGGACAGTGACTGGGACGCGGGCATCGTCCACCACGGTGAGACGGCTGCGAGGACCCGCGTCGCGCTCTAGTCCGGCGCGAAGGAAGGCTCGTCGACCGGGCCGCGAGGGGCGGCGTCGACGGCGGGAAAAGCGGCGCGCATCCGAGCGTGCGACCGGGAAGCGCCGGGAACGGTGGAGAGGTAGCCGGCGACCATACCGCCGGAACCAGCGGTGGACGACGAGCCGGAGCCGCCGACGCCCACGAGGGAGGCCGCGGCCCCAGGGGTGCCGAGGGTGTCGGGCGAGGACGTGTCGTCGGCCGACGCGGCAGCCCGCTCCGAAACACCGGGCGAAGACTGCGGCGCCACCGCCGACGAATCGGCGAGTTCGGCGTTGGTCTGAGAGGCAACTGCGCGCGGCGGAGCCGACGAAGTGCTCTTGGCTGCCGCCCGCGACTCCTCACGGCCGGCGGAGGAGGTGGCAGAGTTGTCCGCGCCGCCCGTGGCTGCGGGCTGTGACGCGGGGGCGCTGTGCTCCTGGGGAGTGGTCAGCTCGGTTACGGCGTCGACCATGTCACCCGGCGCTTGCGCCACATCGGCGACCCGCTCGATGGTGGCAGGAGTGGCCGCGGAGCCAGAGACCGGGGCTCCGGAACCGACGGCCTCGGCGACCTCAGTGACCTCGGAGTCGATCTCGGTGCCCGCGTGGTCGGTGACCTCGCTGACCGTAGAGGTCAGCGTATCGGCGGCTGCCCCTGTGGTGGATTCCCGCTCGCGGGCATCCTGCGTGGACGCTGTCGAGGAGGCCGACTCTTCGGCTCCCGTCGACTCGGCTGCCTGCGGACTGGGAGTAGCGGTGACCGCCTCGACGACATCGTCGACGGCTCCCAGCGCCTCGGCGCTGGCGGGAGCCGCGGCGAGGAGCCAACTGGCGGCCACAAAACCCACCATGAGCAGCAGGGCTCGCACCAGGGATTCCGAAGCGGCGCGCACGGACCGAACGGCGCGACGAGCGCGCCCTTCGCGACCGAGTGACACCACGGCGGAAATCCCTTCACGCTTGACCTCGCTCCCTTCTAGGTGAAGGGAGCTCCTCACAGTTGCCCGCTACGGGGGCTGTTTCACCGCTGAACGCGGAGGGGCAGGGACACTAGCCCGCCGCGTCGCGCGGCCCCGCTCGTGGCGGGTGTGTCGGACCGGGGCGCTACGGAAAGGCCCAGCCGGTGCCGCAGAGCCGGAACGAACACGGGGAGCTTCGTTCCGCCGACAAAAAGTGACGCTAGCACGATCGGCCTGCCGCGCAAGCGGTTCCGAGGAAAATCGGCAGCACGATGCCCGGTTCGCCAGAAAAATGATGCTCTGCACCAGGCCGGAGTGCATTCGATACGCGATCCCGACCCCGCGCCGGCCACGACCTCCCCCGCCCCAAAACGCCGGCGGGCCTTACCGTGTCCGCAGCGAGGCGATGCCATGCACGCCGGCCCCCTTAATAGCCATATGACCGACAAAACACTTAAAACCTAGGATTATTGTCCCAATCGGGACGTTAGGCCCTACACTCCCGTGTCCTTCGTCCTCTTGGGCGGGCTACGCAGATAACGATGTCCTAGGGGCACGCGGGTTGCGCCGCGTCTTCCGGTGCCATTGGACCGCTGGCACCGAAGGGGCATCCGGTGTTCGACCGCGCCGATGACGCACCTGGATGACTCAACCTCCCCAAAGCCCCCTTCCCCCCGGGGGCGTCAGGGTCGGCCCGGCTATGCGCGGAAGCCGGGCCGACCTCTGGACAGGCTTTCTCTCGGGGAGCGCGCGAACGAGTCAGCAGCGACAAAGCCATAAAAGTGCCCATTCCGCAATGAACACGTGGCGTGAGGGGATAACGTGTGTTCCGGAGGTATGGACACATGCCCGAACCCCCCGATCACCCACTGCTGCCACAGATGCGGCTGGATGAACTCCTTACCGAACTGCACTCCCGGCTCGAAGCTGCGCTGACGACACGTGACCGCATGCACTCACTGCTTGAGGCGGTCGTGTCGATCGGCAGCGACCTCGACTTGGGGACCGTGCTGCGCCGCCTCACCGAGGCTGCCGCACATCTGGTCAAAGCGCGCTACGCCGGGCTGGGGGTCGTGGGCGACGACGGCCGATTCGAGGAGTTCATACCAGTCGGTCTCACCCCGCAGGAGTCCGGGAGCATCTCTCGGTTCCCCCATGGGGACGGACTCCTGGCTTTCCCCACCACCGAGCGGCGCTCGCTACGGCTGAACAACCTGCAAGAGCACCCCAGTTTCCATGGCTTCCCCGAGGGACATCCCCCGATGAAGACCTTCCTCGGCGTCCCCATCCAAGTGCGGAACGAGGTCTTCGGCAACCTCTACCTCACCGACAAGCACGACGGCGGCGAGTTCGACGAAGACGACGAAGCCGTGGTGACCGCACTGGCCACCGCGGCCGGCGTAGCCATCGAAAACGCGCGACTCTACGAGGAGACGCGGCTGCGCGAACGATGGCTGGCGGCCTCGACCGAGATCACCACCCGACTGCTCTACGGCGACGCCGCCGAGGAAGTGCTGGGCTACCTCGCCCAACAGGCACGCGAAATGGCCGACGCCGATGTCGCGATCGTCTTGCTGCCCGACAGTGCCGACGAGCACCTTGTCGCCGAGATCGCCGAAGGCTCCGAAGCCACCGAGATCACGGGCTCGTCAGTGGCGATCGCCGACAGCCCGTGCGGTGACGTTTACCAGCACGGCGAAGGGATGACCGTTCCCGACCTACGCGACATCAACTGCCCGATGCTGGGGCATCGAGGCTTCCGGCCCGGCCTGCTCATCCCCCTGGGCACGCCTGAACACACCAGAGGCATACTGCTGCTCGCCAAACGCGGCGTGCGCGCCCCGTTCAACCCGGCGACGCGGCGCATGCTCGACGCCTTCTCGGGGCAGGCCGCGGTGGCACTGGAACTGGCTGAGGCGCGCCGTGACGCTGAGCGGCTGGTCGTGCTGGAGGACCGCGATCGGATCGCCAAGGACCTGCACGACATCGTCATCCAGCGGTTGTTCGCTTCGGCTATGACGCTGATGAGCACGGTACGGCTGATCGACAGCGCGGAGGGAGTCGACCGCGTGCAGCGCACCATCGACGACCTGGACGAGACCATCCGCGAGATCCGGTCGACGGTGTTCGCGTTGCAGAATCCCCCCACACCGCAAGAAACGTCGCTGCGCAATCGCATCCTGGCCGCCGTGGAGACCGCCGGGCGCACGCTGGGCTGCCGTCCGGGACTGGATCTCGTCGGGACCATCGACACATCGGTGCCCGAGGAGATCGGGGAGCACCTGCTGGCGGTGCTGCGTGAGGCGCTGTCCAACGTCGCCCGCCACGCCAAGGCCGACGCGGTCCAGGTGACGGTGCGCGCCGACGACGAACTACGGCTGGAGGTCACCGACAACGGGGTGGGGATGCCTGAACAGGGTCGCCGTAGCGGGCTGCGCAACATGACCGAGCGGGCCGCCGCGCTGGGCGGGGAACTGTCCACCGAAAGCGGGGCCGCAGGAGGCACGACGCTGGTGTGGCGCGTCCCGCTGTCGCGGTGAACCGGCCGGAGGGCCCATCCCGGTTGTGTTTTTTGAAAAGGGCGGCGAGGACAGGTAGTGGGCGGAAGCGAGTGAGCGCCTCCGCTGTCGCCTCAGGCTGCCGAGATCGCACAGCGGTCGAGACACGAGCGAACGGAGAACCCCCGCACGCCAGCCGTCCGAAAAACAGAACCTACTCGGCCTCCTGAGACAGGATGCGGCGCCCGGTGATGACCCTGGTCTGAATGCGGATGAAGTGGGTCCGTTCCCCCGGCGCCCACGGCCGTAGCGGCAGCCGGGCCAACTCGGCGAACTCGGCGGCGTCAGTGACGGCTCGCCCCGTCCCCACGACCATGACCGACCATCCAGTACGGCGGTAGGCGTCGTACTCGTCGACCTCGAAGGCCACGACCGCGTTGAGCGTGGCGCGGGCCAGTTTGGTGTCAGGGGAGGTCCGCACGATGATGTCCCTTCCCACCAGAGCGAAGTTCACCGGCTGTACGGCGGGAAGCGCCTGGTCGGTGAAGACGACGCGGCCAAGCGGCGCGGCAGCCAGCAGCTTGAGACACTCTTGGCGATCCAGCACCTCCAGACCGGCTGTGTCGACGTCGATCCCGCCGCCCCCAGGAAGCTCCCACTCCTCCGCCACAGGTGCCCCCTGCCGGATGTCCCGCCTCTCCATAGCGATCAGCGCCCCTGACCGCGCAGCTCGGAGACGAGGATCGCGGCCTGCGTCCGACGCTTGAGGTCAAGCTTGGACAGCACGCTCGACACGTAGTTCTTGACGGTCTTCTCTGCGAGGTAGAGCCGTTCCCCGATCTGCCGGTTGGTCAGCCCCTCTCCGATCAGGTCCAGGATCTGGCGCTCCTGCGGGCTGAGAGCGGAGAGCGGGTCGGGCTGTTCGCCGCCGCTGCCGCGCAGCCGTTCCATCATGCGGCCGGTGCTGCGCGGGTCGAGCAGGGAGCCACCGGTGGCGACGGTACGCACCGCACCGATGAGGTCGGCGCCGTGGATCTGTTTGAGGACATAGCCAGCGGCCCCGGCCATCACGGCGTCGAAGAGTGCCTCGTCGTCGGCGAACGAGGTGAGCATCAGGCAGGCGACTTCGGGGTGATCCGAGCGGATGTCGCGGCACACGCCGACCCCGGAACCGTCGGGCAGGCGAACGTCGATGACGGCCACGTGGGGCTCGACCGCGGGTAGCCGGCTCATAGCCTGCTCACAGCTACCGGCCTCCCCGACCACGCGCATGTCGCCCTCGCCCTCAAGCAGGGCGGCGACGCCACGCCGCACCACCTCGTGGTCGTCGACCAGGAACAGCCGGATCGGGTCCGGGCTCTCCTTGCCAGTCATGTCGCCTCCAGCGTGCCCCACGTAACAGTCGCCCGTTTCGACGTTAACGTGCGACGGCACCGCCCAGGCCGCCGAAGGTCTCCTTTACCGCGGGACCAAAGTCCCGCACTCGACGCGGCGGATGCGGCGTGGAGTGGGGCGCTTATAGAGCGTGACCAGTGAGACGACGGTCGGGGCGAGCGGCACGGCCCACCGCGGCGCCGGGGGCGACGGTCAACCGAGGGGGGACCACAGGTGCGGCCACGGCCGGATCTTTTCAAAGGCGTGGGCGGCAGCCAACACGCGGGCGTCGCTGTGGCGCGGGCCGACGATCTGTAGGCCGACGGGCAGTTGGTCGGCGGTGAACCCGCAGGGGACGCTGGCGGCCGGCTGCTGGGTCATGTTGAACGGGAAGCTGAACCCGGCCCAACTGGTCCAGCGCCGCTGTGGCCAGCCGGGGGGCACTTCCAAGCCGGCGTCGAAGGCGGGGATGGGCATGGTGGGTGTAAGGAGTAGGTCGTAGCTGTCGTGGAAGCGCCCCATGCGCTCGCCCATGGCCATGCGTGTCCCCATGGCCGCCAGATAGTCCTGCGCTGAGTAGCTCAGCCCCTCCTCAATGATCTCGGCCAGCCCGGGGTCGAGGAGCGCACGCTGGTCAGCCGTGAGGTGCGCGGTAGCCTTGGCGGCTCCGGCGAACCACAGCACGTGGAAGTCCTCGGTGCAGTCAGGCAGGCCGGGGTCGACCTCTTCGACGTGGGCACCGAGTTCCTCGAAAGCCCGCACGGCCGCGGCCACGGGGCGCGCGACCTCCTCTTCGACCTCGACGTATCCCAGCGTGGGGCTGAAGGCGATCCGCATGCCGGTCAGCGGCTGGTCCAAGGTGCTGGTGAAGTCGCCCGGCGGTGGCGCCAGAGCCGACCAGTCGCGGCTGTCGGGGCCAGAGATCACGTCGAGCATGAGGGCGGCGTCGGCCACGGTGCGGGTCATGGGCCCAGAGTGGGCCAGGGTGCCGAACGCGCTGGCGGGGTAGTGCGGCACCAGCCCGTAGGTGGGTTTGAGGGCGAAGGTGCCGGTGAAGCTGGCGGGGATGCGCACGGAGCCGCCCCCGTCGGTGCCGGTAGCCAGGTGGGTCATCCCCATGGCGACGGCCGCGGCGGCTCCCCCGCTGGAGCCGCCCGGGGTCATGGTGGTGTCCCACGGGTTGCGGGTGATGCCGGTCAAGGGACTGTCGGTGACCCCTTTCCAGGCGATCTCGGGGGTGGTGGTCTTACCGACGAGGACCGCGCCGTGCTCGCGCAGCCGGGCCACGGCGGGCGAGTCCTCCTGCCATGACTGGTCAGGGTCGACGGTGCGGGAGCCGCGCAGGGTGGGCCAGCCCTGGGTGAGCATGATGTCTTTGACGGCGGTGGGCACGCCATCAAGGCGGCCGTGGGGGCTCCCCTGGTGCCAGCGGCGCTCGGACTCGCGCGCCGCAGCGCGAGCCTCCTCGGCTTTGACCAGGCAGAAGGCGTTGATGTGGGCGTCTTCGCTGGCGATGCGGTCGAGTACGGCGTCAACGGCTTCCACTGGGGAGAGCTCGCCGGCGGCGTAGCCGGCCAGGAGTTCGGTGGCCGACATCTCCGCCGGCGAGGCGGGGGTATCGCCCTGCCAGGGGGTGGCCGCGCCGGAGGGGTCGGTTCCTTGGGCCTTGATGCTCACTGCGGACCTTCTCTCGTTGGCTGGTCGAGATCCCGCGGGAGCGGGACCACCCGAACTGTTAGGGCCCCGACACGTAGCCGCGCCCCTTGTCGACGACGTTGCGCAGTTCACGACCGTCGAGGAAGCGGGCGAGGTTGTCGGCGAACAGTCGCACCAACTCCTCGCGCCACCCGATGACGTCGCCGGACATGTGCGGGGAGACGATGACACCGGGCAGCTCCCACAACGGGGACGACTCCGGCAGCGGCTCGTCCTCGAAGACGTCGAGGGCGGCGCCGGCGATGGTTCCCTCGCGCAGTGCCTCGACGAGGTCGGCTTCCACCACGAGCTGGCCGCGGCCCACGTTGATGAGGCGGGCGGTGGGCCGCATGCGACTCAAGGCCGCGGCGTCGATCAGGCCACGGGTGGCGTCGGTGAGCGGGGCGGCGAGCACCACGTAGTCGGCTCGGGGCAGCACCAGATGCAGCTCGGTGGAAGCGGTGACGGTGCCGAAGTCGGGGTCGGCCGTCCGCGCCGAGCGGCCGACCCCCTCGACGGTCAGTCCGGCGGCGCAGAGCTGGCCAGCGATGGCCCTGCCGATGGGGCCGGTTCCCACGACCAGAGCGTGACGGCCACCGATCGGCTCGGTTTCGCGGTGGCGCCAGGCACGCTGCCGTTGCAGGTCGTGGGTGCCGGGAAGGTCTTTGGCCAGGGCCAGGACGAGGCCAAGGACGTATTCGGCGATGGGACGGTCGAACACGCCACGGGAGTTGGTGAGGACGACGTCGCTGTCGACCAGGCCGGGGAACATGAGGTTGTCCACTCCGGCGGTGGCCGCGTGGACCCAGCGCAGCGTGTCGGCCTTGTGCCAGGCGGCGGCCACGGCCTCGGAGAACAGTTCCCAGACGAACAGCGCCCGCGCGCCGGGCAGCACGTCGGGGAGGTGGTCGGCGGTGGTGTAGCTGACCGGACCCACGCGGGGGTCGGCGGTGAACAGTTCGGGCCGGGGCGGCAGATCGGCACCGTGCAGGACGACGAGATGGGGCGAGTCGCTACTCACCGGACAGCCTCCCAATGCCAGGTGGGCGGGTACGGAATTGGCAGCCGCGTCGCCGTCGCCGGGACGCTCACTCTCCCGAGGGTCTGCGACGAGACCGGCGGCGGGGGACGCACCCGAAAGATGCCGACATGGCGACGCCGTGCCCGGCTCTGGCCAGCCCACTCATGTCGGCCTCCCCACCAAGCGAGGTCCCACTACCTCGACGCCAGTGACACGCTAGGGAAGCGCCAAACCGATTGTCAACAATCTTCAATCTCGCTATCGGCTGCCTCACCGTGACTGCTGCCCCGAAGATGCAACCGCCACGGGGCCAGTGGCGGACCCCGTGGCTGAAGACGGAGGCGAGGGCCCTGCGGGCGCCCCAGGTCAGCCTCCCTTGCTGTCGCGCCAGGAGGCCAGCAGGTGATCCAGCGCGTCGCGGGAAGGTTCGGCGGCTTGCGTGGCAGCGGCGGGAGCGCCGTAGCGCGCCCCGCGGGACGGAGGCGCCTGCTGGGCGGTGCGGGGCGCACGGACGACCGTGGTGGGCTCGGTCTTCTTCTCGGCGGCTCCGGGGGCACCGTAGCGAGCGCCGCGGGAGGGAGCGCGGTGGCGCTTGCGGAAGATGCGCTTGCGGCTGTGCTGTGGTTGGGGGTCCTCCGCCGGCTGCGCGGACTCGCGCGGGTGGAACTCCACCGGCAACTCGACCAGGCCGTGCACCGACAGCGAGCTACGCCAGCGCAGCCGCTGCGGGTCGACCGCCAGGTGGAGGTTGGTGAGCTGGTTGACGACGGTATCGATGGCGATCGTGGTGATCTCGCGCGCCAGACTCTGCGCGGGACAGCCGTGCGCCCCAGCGCCCCACATCAGGTGAGCGCGGTTACCCGCCAGCGCCATGACGTCGCGCGCTTGCCAGGCCGAGACCGCCGGATCGGCATGGGCGGGGGCGAAGCCGAGCAGCAGCGCCTCCCCCGCCTTGATGTCGGCCTCCCCCAGCCGCAGATCGTGGGCCGAGAAGCGGCTCGCCGCGGTCTGCAACGGCGGGTCGACCCACATGACGTAGTCGATGAAGTCCTCGGCGGGCAGGGTGACACCGCCGTAGGCCGCCGTGATCTCGGGATCGGCGAGCAGCCGGCGCAGGGCGTTGCCGATGAGGTGGGTCGTGGGCTCGTGCCCGGCGGCCCACATCAGCGTGAGCTCTTCGGCCGCCTCCTTGTCGGTGAGGTTGGAGGGGTGTTCAAGAAGCCAGGAGGTGATGTCGTTGCCCGGGGAAGCGCGTTTCCGGGCGACCAAGGCGGCGAAATAGGCGTGGATCTGGTTCGTGGCCCACTGCACGCTCTCGGGGTCGCCGTCCCACAGAGTGGCGCTGAGGTCGGCGAGCAGGCGACCGTATTCGTCGTCGAGACCGAAAAGTTGGTTGAGCACCAGGGCGGGCAACGGGGCAGCGTACTCCCCGATGAGGTCGGCGGTGCCCTTGGTGGCGACGTTGTCGATGAGTTCCGAAGCGATGCGGTTGATCGTCTCGGTCACTTTGGGCGCGTGCAGCCGAGTGAGAGCGTCGACGATGGGGGCACGCAGCCGGCGGTGTTCCGGGCCGTCGCCGGCCAGCGTGCGCTGCGATTGTCCGGCTGAGGGTTGCGGCATCTGACCGTTATGCGCATACGGGCAGCGACTCGGATCGGCGGAGAAGCGGCTGCGGTCGCGCAGCGCGTCGAGGTTTTCGTGGTAGCCCAACAGCAACCAGCCACTGACGCCGGGAAGGATCTCGACGGGGGCTACAGCACCGTACCTGGCGCGCAGCTCCTCCCAGAGCGAGTCGTGCTCTCCGGATTGGGCCGCCGCGTAGAGCGGCACGGCCCGAGGACGGTGTTCCCCTTGGGTGCGTGGCGGGGACGGCGGCATCTGTGGTGGCGCGACTGGGTGCTGAACGGTGGATACGGCGTGACTGGGATCGTGGCTCACAGCGGACTCCCCGGACGTGAACTGCCGGACAGGATGGTGAGAATAAAAAACTCATGTTTCGGCCATGAGTCATGCACGAATTACCCCCGATCCCACCAGAAATATGTTTGTCGGACATCCGGCATTGGGGAAGAGCCCTTTATTGTGTGAGCTGGGATAACGTTGATTTACCCAGTTCAGACACAGGTGTGATCTAGCTCTCGACTATGGTGATCATCACGCCACAGGAGAGCTACCGTCAGGCCACCGCGAAGAATATCGAGAGACGGAACGCCGGCCTCCCACGCCCCCTTACTCCAGAGGCCGCGTCCTCGCCGCCGCAGAGCTTATCCGGTTCACCGAAACAGCTGCCCCCGTACCCTCATTACTACCAAGCGTAACAAAAGTGTAACGCCTGTTCCGCCAGCAAATCATTGACACGCTAGGTAATGATCGTATGATTGTCAACAATCCGCGGTTACACCGCAGGGGTCACGAGCGACGATGTCGTTCCTGGTCTCGCCCCCTTTCGGCGAGGTCCACACCGGTTATGCCGGCGGGTCCGGGGTGGCTCCGGCATGCCGGTGGCGGTCCGTCACGGCCGTCACGTAATCGCCACCCCCGTAACTCGACCCCGCCGATGCAGAAGGGGCCAACCCGACGATGTCTAAGCGCATGACCATCAGCCTGGCGAAGCGCGGCGTGAGCTGCGTGGCCGAACTCCTGGAAAAGGACGCCCCCCGCACATGTGCGGCGGTCTGGAACGCGTTGCCGCAGGAAGGCGACATCTACCACGCCAAGTACGCCCGCAACGAGGTGTACGCGATGGTCCCGCGCTTCGCCGAAGAGGAGCCCGGTCAGGAAAACCCCACGGTCACTCCCATCCCGGGAGATGTCGTGTATTTCTCCTTCGACGGCGGCATGCTCGACCGCCAGTTCAAAGAGGAGAAAGGCATCGACCAGCTTCCCGGAGTCATCGACCTGGCGATCTTCTACGGCCGCAACAACCTGCTGCTCAACGGTGACGTCGGCTGGGTCCCGGGCAACGTCTACGCCACGATCGTCGAAGGTCTGGACCGCATGGCGGAGGCATGCCACGACGTGTGGCGCTCGGGCAGCGTGGGGGAACGCCTGGTCTACCGCAGGCTCGAACAGTAACCCCGTTCGGCAACGCCCCAAAACGGGATCGATCTGGATGAGGAACGAAGGAGGTGAGTGACCAATGCGGACCGATCGGCCGAGCAGCCACACGTTCGACGGCACCGAACGGGGAGAGCTGGTCAACACTGCGCTAAGCATCGCCGAGGACACGGAAGCAACGACCACCCTGCCCGCCCGCGCACCGACAACGGTCGCGGATCACAGCCGAACCGGCGACCTCGACAACGTCATAGAGATCCACGGCCTGCCAGAGCCCCCCGGACAGTCGGGGGTCGGAGTCGTGGCCCCCTTCGACTTCGCCCTCGATCGTGAGCTATGGCGGTGGGCCCCCGACGACGTCTCCCTGCACCTGACCCGGCTCCCTTTCGTCCCCGTGCCGGTAACCGTGGACATGGCTTCCTCGCTGAGCAACGGCGAGAACGTACGCCGCGCCACCCGAGATCTGCTCGCCCCCGAACCGCTGGCCGTGGGATATGCCTGCGCCTCAGGCAGCTTCGTTGACGGCATCGACGGCGAGCGACGGCTCCACAACAGCATCCTGGAGGCGGGCGCCCCGGCCGCGGTCACCACCTCCGGGGCGATGGTCCAAGCGCTCGAGGCCCTCCACGCCCGCCGGATCGCCGTCGTCACCCCCTATGTCGACAGCGTCACCGACCGGCTGTTGGGCTACCTCGGCGAACACGGCGTCGAGACGGTCTCCAGCGTCGGCCTGGGGCTGCTCAACCACATCTGGAAGGTGACCTACTCGGAAGTAGTACAGGCGGTGCGCGAGGTCGACCACCCCGAGGCCGAGGCGGTCTACATTAGCTGCACCAACGTGCTGACCTACGACATCATCGCCCCCCTGGAACGGATGCTCGGCAAACCCGTCCTCGCCGCTAACCAGGTCACGATGTGGGGAGCGCTCCGGGCCATCGGCCGCGACCCCGTCGCCCACGGGCAATGGCTGGTGGAGGCCACGGGACGCACTGCCGCCTAGCAGCACCGACCACGACGACGAAGGAGGGCCATTGGGGGCCAGTATCGGGTTCCTCTACCCCGGCTACAGCGCTGAGGACGACTACCCCGCCTTCCAGGAGCTCCTGGGCGGCGACGTCACGCTGCGGCTGGTGCACACGCTCATGCGCGAAGACGCCCACCGGGTCGACGCGCTACTGGACGTGGGCGGCGCCGACGTCCTCGAAGCGGGCGCCCACACCCTGCGCGAGCAGGGCGTCGACGCCATCGTGTGGGCCTGCACCAGCGGCAGTTTCGTCTTCGGCTGGGAAGGAGCCAAGAAGCAGGCCGACGGGGTCGGCGCGGCGGCCGGTGTGCCGGCGTCGAGTACCTCGTTCGCGTTCGTCGACGCCGTCAACCACCTTGGTGCCGGCCGGGTCGCGATCGCGGCGACCTACCCCGACGATGTCGCGCAGCGGTTCGTGGCGTTCCTGGGAGAGGCGGGGCTGGAGGTGACGTCGATGGCCAGTCGCGGCATCGTCACAGCCGCGGAAGTGGGCGAGCTGGCCCCTGCCGAGGCTCTGGAGTTCGTGGCGATGAACGACCATCCCGACGCTGAGGTCGTGCTGGTGCCCGACACCGCGCTGCACAGCGCTGCGCTGTTGGAACCGCTTGAGGAACGCCTCGGCAAGCCCGTGCTCACAGCGAACCAGGTGAGCGTGTGGCAGGGGCTGCGCCTGGCCGGGGCGACCGGGCCGCGGCCAGGACTGGGGACCCTGTTCAGCGCTGGTGTGCCCGCCGCCTTGGCCACCGAACCCGACAGGTGACCCCAGTGCGGCAGTGAGCGTGCGAAACCGGCGGTTAGGGTCGAATAACCCCTAACCGCCCTCCAATTCAACACAAGCGCAGGGATGCCATGAATTCTTCAGGTGATCTCGAACCCGTCCCCCGCGAGTCGACCGCTGCCCTCATCGCCAACCAACTGCGTGCGGCCATCATGTACGGTTCCCTCTCCCCTGGCGACCAGCTCGGCGAAGCCGACCTCGCCAGCCGCCTGGGCGTGAGCCGCGGGCCGCTGCGCGAGGCGACGCAGCGGCTCGTCCAAGAGGGACTGCTGCGCAGCGAACGCCACCGAGGCCTGTTCGTCGTCGAACTCACCCCTGAGGACGTGCGCGACATCTACACGGCGCGGCTCGCGGTCGAACGCTGCGCATGTGGGTTGATTATGCGCGGCAACCGTGGCGAAGCGCTGGCGCGGCTGACGGCGGCGCTCAACGAGCTGCGCGAGACCGCCGCAACAGGCGACCGGGTCGCAATGAGCGAGGCCGATCAGACGTTCCACCAGACGCTGGTGAGCTGCTCAGGCAACTCGCGGCTGGAACGCATGGCACAGACACTGCTGGTCGAGACGCGCATGTGCCTGACCGTCATGCAAGACAGCTACCCCGAGGCCAACGAGCTCGTCGAGGAGCACCAGAAGCTGGTCGACGCCATCTCCGACGGCGACGAGGAGCTCCTGCTGCGCCTTATCGAGTCGCACATGCTCGACACGGTGGAGCGCATCAACAACAAAACGACCGACAGCAGCGGCGGTTCCGGCGGCCCCCACGACACCACCGACTGAGCCTTCGCGAAAGGGAGCCGGCGACGAGCGGTACCGGCTCCGCCGGGCGTAGCCGCGGCACGCTCGGCCCGCCCCAGTGCGTGAGCTGCCACGACCACCGCTCCGGGCCGTTCTGGACACCACCGCCGAAACAGCATGTGGCTGTTGCCCCCGTCCGGGGGCAACAGCCACACCCACCTCAGGGAGTTATGGGGCCGCGCTAAACGTCGATACCGGCGAGACCGACGTACTTCGTCTCCAGGAACTCGTCGATGCCGACACGGCCGCCCTCACGGCCCAGCCCGGAGTGCTTGATCCCCCCGAACGGGGCGGCCGGGTTGGACACGATGCCCTGGTTGAGCCCCACCATGCCGGTCTCCAGCGCCTCGCAGACTCGAAACGCCCGCCCCAAGTCCTGGGTGAACACGTAGCTCACCAAGCCGTACTCGGTGTCATTGGCGTCGGCGAGCGCCTCATCCTCGGAGTCGAAGGGGATGACCGGCGCCACGGGGCCGAAGATCTCAGTGTGGGACAGTTGGCTCTCCTGAGGCACATCGGTCAACACCGTGGGCTGGTAGAAGTAGCCTTCGCTGGCGCCGCGTTCGCCGCCGACGAGCACCCGGGCGCCGCGCCCCACCGCGTCGTCGACCAGACTCTGCACCTTCTCCCGGGCGCGGGCGTCGATCAGCGGACCCACCTGGACCCCTTCCTCGGTGCCGCGGCCCACCCGCAGCGCGGCCATGCGCTCGCCCAGCCGGCGAGCGAACTCTTCGGCCACACCCGACTGCGCGTAGATCCGGTTGGCGGCCGTGCACGCCTCCCCGATGTTGCGCATCTTGGCCTGCATGGCGCCTTCGACCGCGGCGTCGAGATCGGCGTCGTCGAAAACGAGGAACGGCGCGTTGCCCCCCAGCTCCATGGACGAGCGCAGCACCTGCTCGGCGCTTTGCTCCAGCAGCTTGCGCCCCACACCGGTGGAGCCGGTGAAGGACACCTTGCGGATTCGGCCGTCCCGCAGCAGCGGCTCGGTGACACCGCCGGCGTCGCTGCTGGGGATGACACTGAGCACTCCCTCGGGCAGCCCCGCCTCGGCCAAGATGGCCGTCAGCGCCAGCGCCGACAGCGGGGTCTGCTGGGCGGGCTTGAACACCATCGTGCAGCCGGCCGCCACGGCAGGGCCGATCTTGCGCGTCCCCATGGCCATGGGGAAGTTCCAGGGGGTGACGAGCATGGAGGGACCCACCGGCTGGCGCATGATGAGGAACCGGGCCTGCCCGTTGGGAGATGTGGCGAAGCCGCCCTCGATCCGCACCGCCTCTTCGGCGAACCAGCGGAAGAAATCAGCGGCGTAGGCGATTTCTCCCTTGGACTCCGCCACGGGTTTGCCCATCTCCAACGTCATGAGCAGTGCCAACTCGTCCTGGCGCGCCATGATCAGCTCGTAGGCGCGGCGCAGGATCTCCCCCCGCTCCCGCGGGGGATACTTCGCCCACGACGCCTGTGCCGCAGCCGCGGCGTCTAGCGCGGCGAAGGCGTCGTCGGTACCGGCATCGGCGACCTCGCACAGCACCGAACCGGTCGCGGGGTCCTCCACCTTGAAGGTGGCGCCCGACGTCGCGTCGCGCCACTGTCCACCGATGGAGAGCTGCTTGGGCACCTGGTCGACGACCTGTGCTTCGCGATCTGCCGAGGTCATTCTCAACGTCCCCTTCCGGGCTGCGCATTGCCACATTGCCCACGGCCGCGCCGGGCGCGCTTTTGCTTCTACGTCTGCCCGCCCGACCGCGTTCGATAACGGCCATGACGGGGTATCAGGCGGCGTGACCACACAACCGATCTACCTGGACATCACCCCAGAGCGGATGATTCCATAGCTTCGTCGATTGTCAACAATCCTACGAAATGAGGTCTGAGAATGGTTGAGCAGTCGGCCCGGCTCTCTCCGATCCTGAAGCAGGCAACGCCTGTCCTGGCCACGCGCGGTGAGGGCGCCTACATTTTCGACGAGGACGAGCGCCGCTATCTCGACTTCACCGCCGGCATCGGAGTCACGAGCACCGGCCACTGCCACCCCAAAGTCGTGGCCGCGGCCCAACAGCAGGTCGCCACCCTCATCCACGGGCAGTACACCACCGTCATGCACCGGCCGCTCCTGCGGCTCACCGAGCGCCTGGGATCGGTCCTGCCCCCGGGGCTCGACCGGCTCTTCTATGTCAATTCCGGTAGCGAGGCGGTGGAGGCCGCGCTGCGGCTGGCGCGCCACGCCACGGGCCGACAGAACGCGATCGTGTTCCAGGGCTCGTTCCACGGCCGCACCATGGGGGCGGCGTCGCTGACCACCTCGGGCACCAAGATCCGCGCCGGGATCGGCCCGCTGATGCCCGGCGTCGCGATCTCGGCCTTCCCCTACGCCTACCGGCTCGGCATGAGCGAGGAGCAGGCCACCGACTTCGCGCTACGCGAGCTGGACTACCTGCTGGCGACCACCAGCTCGCCCAAGGACACCGCCGCCATCTTCATCGAGCCAATGCTGGGCGAAGGCGGGTATGTGCCGGCACCGCCGGCGTTCCTGGAAGGACTGCGCGAGCGCGCCGACCGGCACGGCATCCTGCTCGTCCTCGACGAGGTGCAGACCGGGTTCGGGCGCACCGGCCGCTTCTGGGGCCACGACCACGCCGGCATCCGCCCCGATGTCGTCATCACCGCCAAGGGCCTGGCCAGCGGATTCCCGCTGTCGGCCATCGCCGCCCCGAGCGAACTGATGGAACGGGCCTGGCCCGGATCGCAGGGCGGCACCTACGGTGGTAACGCCGTGTCGTGCGCCGCTGCGCTGGCCACCCTCGACGTCATCGAAGAGGAGGGGCTGGTCGACAACGCCGCCACCATGGGTGCGCGGCTACAGAAGGCGTTGAGCCAGGTCGCCGACGAGCACCCCGTCATCGGTGACGTGCGCGGCATGGGCCTGCTGGTCGGCAACGAGTTCACCACCCCCGACGGCGCCCCCGACACCGCCACCGCCACGCGGGCGCACCAGGCCGCCGCCGACCGGGGCCTGCTCCTGCTCACCTGCGGCGCCTACGGCAACGTCGTCCGGATGATCCCGCCGCTGATCGTCACTGGTGAGCAGGTCGACGCCGCCGTGGAGATCTGGGCCGAAGCGGTGGCGGCGGCCACGTCCTGACCACCGGCGCACCGCGCCGCGGCCCCGACCGTCTGCGGGAGCACCCGCACACCGGGGTCGCGGCGAACGCTGTCGGAGCGCCTCAGTTTCGGAGAGGCACCTCTCGCCCACCAAGGCCCCCCAAAAGGGCCAGACCAGGCCGGTATCCGGGGATGACACCATGAGCGCGTCACATCCGGGAAAACCTTCCTCCTCCCCTTCATCACCAAACCATAAAGAATGTGAGGCAAAGCACGCTCCCTCCGACGCTCCCACCTACCCTGAAAAAATGCAGCGCTCAATCACGCCCCACCCGCGCTCAGGACTGACCGGCCTCGGCCTCGCGCTGGCAGCGGGCTCGATCGGCTGGTTCGCCACAGGCGAGATGACGCTCGGACTTGCGTTCGCCGGCCTGGGCGCGTTGATCTTGTCCTATATCTGGGCCATCTCCACAGCCACCGGGACCTCTCGCGAGCACAAGGCGGCCACCACTGAGGACGCCGACCCTTACAACGATGACGCCTTCCCGGTCACCCGCATGGGAATCGGCAGCGCGTCGATGTGGATGGCCTTCTGGCACCGCGACATCCCCGGCCCGGCCATGCCCCAAGAAGAGTGGGACGATCAGCACAACCGGCGCGGCGACAACCCCGCCTAGTTTCGTCTCCAGAGGCTAGGTTCCCCGCGCTGCACCGTTAGCTGGAGCGCCTTGACCTCGCCGGTCGTGGCTGGCCACGAGTGTCGGATGTTGATCGCGCGCCGGGAGGGGCGCCCGGCTCTGCCGCCCGGGCGTTCGCCCACGGCTGCCGAACGCGCCGGGCTGAGGCCGCGCTCTCACCCCGACGCGCGAACGGTGTCACCAGGTTGCCCGTTGCAGGAGCGGTTCACCCCGCCGAAGGGCTACCTGCCGCCCGACAGGGCAAACGTATCGAGGAACTCGCAGGCGAAGGCTGCGGCCGTACGAGCTGCTACAGGTTGCCAGTATGCGTCATTCCTCTCATCTTTACCGGTCAACAGGTCCGAGATGCCACGGACCACCAAAGCGTCGACCCCTGCGCTCATATAGGCGCTCTGCAAAAAGCCGTACCCCTCCATCTCCACGGCTGTGGCGTCCCCGCAGTAGGCGCGCAACCGCTGGCGGGTCAGTGCCTGGTCGTGAGCCACTAGCTTGCCGCCGGCGGCAAGTGGTTTGACCAGCGCGCGCGGCCGTGGCATGTCCGGGGGCAGCACCGTGCGGACCCGCTGCTGCCATTCGTCGCTACGAGCCACGTCCATTGCGCGTTGCACGCAACGGTGGGAGGGGGAGGCGGTCTTCATGCGGGGCTGGTAAGAGTTCTCGAGCTCCTTGGCCGACTCGTAGTCATAGATCGCGTCAGCCACGACGACGTCACCGAGGCGCACGTCCTTGAGGCCACCGGCGACACCGACGAAGAGGATGACGTCGGGGGCGAAGGCCGAGCGCGCCCGCTCCAGGTGCACCCCTGCCCCCACGTTGCCCGGCCCGGCCTGGGCCAAGGCGACGCGCCAATCCTGCCGCTGTCCACGCAAGAATCCGATCTTGTAGAGGGTGTCTTTTTCAGTGTGTTCGTCGAAGGGGGCTGAGAGGTGCTCGGCGACCGCGCGGAACTCCTCCTCGATCGCCGTCACCACCACCGCGGTTGCCAGCCGGCTCTCGCCCGCGGAGACGGTGTCCGGGGTTCGCTGCCGCGGCGGTGAAGGCTGCGAAGCCGAATCGCCGTGCTGGACAGCCTGAGAATTGCTCCCCGCGGCCATCGGCCCCGAAAACGTGTGCTGCCCTCCGTCGAACACGAAGCCGCCGCTGTTGTCCCGGTCCTGGTTGCTCATTTCTTCTTCGTCCGTTCTCTTGTGCGTTGAGGCGGGAGCTGGCTCTATCCAAGTTTTGGTTTCGGCACCTGGATGGCACCGGCCCCTTCTCCAGCGGCCATCGGTCCGGAGAAAACGTGACTTCCCCCGAAGTACTGGAACCCTTGGTTGATGTGCTGTACGACGCCTTCGAGGTCGCTGGTCTCGTAGTCCGCCTCCTTAAGCACCGGTATAAGGGCCTTGAGGACTCGCTCCTTGACCGCGGAATTGAAGCGTCGCACGTCGTGGGATTGGAAAAGCTGTTCGTAGCGTGATTCCGACCCCAACTCACGAATACTCAGCCGAGGACCGTGATCGATCGCGATTTCTCCCGCTTCGATATCGGTCTCGTAGTTGTCCTTGTTCTTCTTTGTCCGGCTCTGGGAACGCCACCACTCCACGAACTCGCTGACACTCGAAGGGATATCGCTTCCTATGTTGGCCAAGGCGGCCTTGGTGACGTTTTCCCACGAATCCAGCTCATCGAGAGAACCGACGATTCCGTCGATCATGCGGTAGCGACGTGCGATGGGAGGCATAACGTAGGTCTCGCCCTCCAGCCGCAGCGAGCCCCCCTGCACGGTGAGCCGCACGAAGATCGTCACGACGATCTGACACTCCCACATGTTCAGGCTGATCTCTAGGAAGTGTCTCGCTCTCTCGTGGGAGGCCCGAATGAGCCCTTGGACCCACTCCGGGCTGAGCTGGGGGGTTTCCTGTTTCTCCTCTGCGCCGTCGGAGGAGATCAGAATGTTTTCGAGCAGCTTCTTAGGCCTGTCGTTACGTACCGCTGAGACGAAAACACAGTCATTTACCTCGAGGCCCCTGTAGGCGTTTTCTGGTGACTGCTCGCCCTCCCCGAGCCGGTGGACCTCACTCTTTACTCCCTCGTAGAGAGCGCTCACCAACTCCTCAGCCAAGGGCTGTGGCTGATCGTCCTTTTCGGTCGCCCGGCTCAGCTCCATCGTGAACGGCCATGAGTCCAGTGGTATACCAGCACCGACGAACGGCATGAAATCGCTGTAAAAAGTAACCGGAACCGAGCCACGGTTGCCGTGTTTCGGGCCACTGAACGACTCCGGACTCGTCTTGCTGTATATCTGGAAGATTTTCAACATCCTCTTCCGGTGGAGCCCTACCCCCACCGAGAAGAAGAGGGCGAGTAGGAAAATAAACGCAACGGGCGCGGGGATTATGTTTCCAAACGCCACGCCACTGTCCTGCACGGCGGGGTTCGTACTCTCCAATCCCCCAGCATATCCCCCAGAAGGAGACGGACTCGAGGGAACCATCATCCCAAATAACCACGATACAACAAGCGGGACAGTCGTCACGAACGCAAACAGCAGAATGATATAAACAATCGCTTTGTTTAATATCGAATCCCGACGACCTCCCAAAAAAGAGATACTCCCCATCCACCACCGCACGAGCATGAGCATGAATATTATGCTGTACCCGAAGAGCATAATCGAAAAGTTGAATATCAGAAACGGCAAGGGCACTAAAAGCATCCACACGCCGGCTTTTCCGGTTACCTCCTGTGCCCGCTGACATTCCTTTACCACCGCATACGGATCTATTCCAGGCTCACGCGGAGTCTGTCGATATTCATGCTCAACGCGCTCGCCGATCACGAGTTCGCGGAAATTACGACTGACCCAGGCCGCGGCTCGAAGGTGGGCGGTCGCCCTGACTCCCGGTGGACCGGCCGCCCAATCCACTTCATTCCATCCCGGGATTTTTCCGCCCGCCAGAGGGGGCTGCTCGTTGTTTATTTTGGACACAGTGCGCTCCTCACAGCTATGTATCAAGGGAGTGCCGATGCAGGAACCTGAAGACTGTCAGGTCATATGGAATACTATTTCCTCCAAAAAGGGAAGAGTTTTCCCAAAAAGAAAGTTCGCAATTCTCCTTTTTTGTGACACTGATCATCATTCGACGCACATGGCTCTACACCGAACAGAAGAGATAAAAGAGGGTGATTTTCGGTTTTTTCGTGGTTGTGGGCTCAGGAAGGCTCCGCCGCCTCGCCGCACGCCGGCCGACTGTGACGCCATGCGGCGGTGAAGAGCGACAGCGCGAAGTCGTACAGGTAGCCCGGTCTCCGTGCGACGAGGCACGGTGAGTTCCTGCCGTGCTCGCCGCTTCGGTACAGCGTGATGTAGGCGAGTCTGTCGGTGGCGATAACCCGCCACAGGTTCGGCAGATTGTAGAAACGCAGCGCGACTTTCTCGTTTTCTTTGGTCGCCTGCCGTAGGTAGGAGGTATTGGCACGTACTTGTTGCGTGAGGACCCCCCGTCCAAGACCGGGGTCGAGATCGCGGAGTTCCTCCTCCCGCCGAGTAAGCCAGGAGTATTCCGCGCTGTCGGGGTCCGGCAGGAGGATCTGCACGAAATCCAAAGACGCGTTCTCTCCTGACCAGATCGGGATGAACGCATCTCGGGTCAACTCGTTACCGCGCCCCGCCATCACCTTCAGCCAACTCGCGCACCCCACCTCCTTTTCCACTTCCGAGTTGGCTGCCTTCTGGAACTTGTGGATACGTTGCAGCCCCAACCCCGTCAGGCGAGAGAAAGCCACAAGAATCCATTGGGGAAGCGAACCAGAAAGGAGCCATCCCCCCGCCAGCGTCGCTGCCGTGGCCGCGAGCGAACTCACTATGCCGAGCAAGAACTCTGTCAAACTCGCCTCCTTACTCCCCTGAGCCACAGCACGGCCGCGCGGTGACACGTCGCTGGATCTAGACCGAAGTTGGTTCGCCGGTGCCACACGGGGAGTGTGGCCACTGGAGCCGATACCGGCGGAGGAGACCAGTCGTCACGGCTGCCGGGCAGCAACCCATTGCAAGGAGGACAAGATCACTCATGTCCACTCCAACTCCCTTGTTTAGGTCACTGCAACCTTAACTAGGGGGAGTATTTAAGTCAATGCGACCTTTAGTAGGTTGGAAAGATGACTGACAAGCCCAAACGTGAGGGCAGGGTGCTCCCAGCGGTAGTGACGGTAGACCTCGTGATCTTCACAGTGCGTGACGATGCGCTCCATGTCCTGCTGATCGAACGGGGCAAAGAGCCGTTCTTGGGAAGTCTGGCGATACCGGGCGGACATGTACGCGACAACGAGACGCTGGACGAGGCCGCGGGCCGCGAGCTTTCCGAGGAAACCCAAATCGACAGCGAACAGCTACATTTGGAACAGCTCCACAGCTACGGTGCTCCGGGCCGCGATCCCCGCGGACGGGTCATCACCGTGGCCTATCTCGCTCTCGGGCCAAACCTGCCTACCCCTATGGCCGGAACGGACGCTAAGGCCGCCTACTGGGTCCCGGTCGACTCGGTACTCAGCGGCCATAACAAGCTCGCGTTCGACCACGCGGACATTCTGGGGGACGCGTTGGAGCGTGCCAGGTCCAAGCTTGAGTACACCACTGTCGCGACAGCCTTCTGTGCGGAACCTTTCACTGTCAGCGAGCTGCGGCGCGTCTACGAGGTGGTTTGGGGGTTCCCTCTGGACCCCAGCAACTTCCGGCGCAAGGTAACCCGGGCTGCCTCATTCATCGAGCCCACCGGCGAGCGGCGGATCGCGGAGACCGGACGCCCCGCTGCGCTCTACACCCGCGGCAAGGCACAGTTCCTGTCCCCACCTCTGCTGCGCTCCATTGACGCCACTGCTGCCCAGGGAACAACCGCGCCCCCTGTCCAGCAGTGAGCCACGCTGCACCAGGCACCAGGAACGAGATTCACCGCTACGTGGCCTTACACTCCTGACGTCCTGCCTCCGGAAGGATCGTGCAGGGAAACGAGCGAGTCTCCAGCAACCGACTACTTTCCGTCATGCCCCAAAGAAGAGCCCCCAGTTCGCCCTCACACGAATCATGTGCTCAAAGCCTGCTGTGCGCCGTGATAGAGTCGGAGACGTCTTCAGGGGGATACCCCCTAACCCGGGGGAACGCGCCTGATGACATGCACTCGTAGCTCAACGGATAGAGCATCTGACTACGGATCAGAAGGTTGGGGGTTCGAATCCTCCCGAGTGCGCCCAGGTCAAAGGCCGGTTCCGATCTTGGAACCGGCCTTTGTGCTAACAGGTGTGCTAACACGCGCTACAAGGCGTCCCGCAGCGCTTGGGCGAAGGTGTCGGCGGCCGAGGCCATCTGTTCATCGATCACGTGCGCGTAGACCCGAAGCGTGATCGCCGGGTCACCGTGCCCCAGCCGAGCCGCCACCACATGCACCGGAACACCGGACAGCAGCAGCGTCGTGGCGTGGATGTGGCGCAAGTCGTGCAGCCGGACGCGCGGCAGCGGCTCAGCCGGTTTCGCCTCTCCCCGAGGCGGGTTGTTGTAGCGGTTGACCATGGTCGACATCAGCGAGGACACCGTGTCCGGATGCACCGGCTCCCCCCAACCGGTGGTGAACACGTGATCGCCGCCACCGCGCCAGGCGTCGCCCAGCGTCTCCCGGTCTTCGGCCTGCCGTTCACGATGGGCTTTGAGGACGGCCACCGTGTCGGCGTCGATACTGACCACACGGGAGCGCCCGCTCTTGGTCGTGCCCTCGATGCGCTCCCCCTCGATGAAGGACGCCGACCCCGCGATGCGCACCTCTGCGGCGTCCAAGTCGACATCGGACCACCGCAGGTGCAGCAGCTCACCCCGACGCGCCCCCGTGTAGGCCGCCACGTGGAAGAAAGCGTGCAACCGGTGGCGACTGGCCACCTCGGTGAGGAAGACCCGCAGTTGCGCCGGAGTCCACACCGCCCCCGGTTCCGTGGGGTTCTTGCGTGGCCGCTTGGCCCGCTCCACCGGGTTGGACGCCAAGATCTCCTCGACCTCGACAGCGTCGCGAAACGCCCGCCGCAGCACGGCGTGAACGTATTCCACCGTGCGCGGCGAGAGGCCCTTGCCCTTGCGCCCACCGGTTGCCGAGAGTTCGCGGTAGAACTTGGTCAGCGTGGCCGGACGCACCGCTTGCAACCGCATCTCCCCCAGACGCGGCACGATGTAGTGCTCGATGAGGTAGCGGTACATGTGCAGCGTCTTGGGTTTGATCTCGACACTGTGGGTTTCGATCCACTCGGCCAGGTACTCCCCCACTGTCACGCGGTTGCGGTCGATGTACTCACCCCGCCGAGCCTTGACGCGCGCCTCATCCCGCGCGGCCTTGGCCTCATCCTCGGTGGCGAAACCGCCCACCCACTTGGGCTTGCTCACCCCGGTTTCGGGATCGCTCACGCGAATCACGTAGGACCAGGTCTTGCCCCGTTTCATCACCCCGTCGCGCAGCTTGGGGGAAGCCTTGCGGTTGGTGGCGCCGTCGTCGCCGGAGTCGTCCGGGTCAGGGGTGGCGATAGCTGTCTTGGGCATCAGGCAGCGACCTCTTTCGACTCGGCAGGGGAGTAAAGGGAGGAGACGTAGGAGTTGAGCGCCTCCACGGGAACCCGCCGAGAACCGTCGATACGCACCGAGCGCAGCACGCCGGAGCCGATCAGCTCATAGAGCTTGCTCCGCGAGATCGCCAAGGCCCGCGCCGCTTCAGGAACCGTGAGCAAAAGCCGTTGCTGAGTCATGCCGCCTTCCCGGTTGCCGAAAGTTCGGTGAGTCTGGTCTGTCGTGCCGCTTCCAGTTGGGCGCGCCGGTTGAGGGTGTCGCCGACGGCGCGTAAGAGCCGGTGTTCGCGGGGAGGGACGTCGGGGTCAGTGGGGCGGGCGAGTTCCCACATCTCGCGGTTGCCGGACAGGTGCAGCGGCACCGCAGTACCGCCTGAGGCGCCCGAGGAGGACGCCGAGGGCGAGTCCGAGTCGTCGGATTCCTCGCTGGGGTCGTGGTCGGGGTTGACGCCGAGCTGCCGGAGGACCCAGGCCAGCCGGTCAGCCCGATGGTCGGCGAGGGTCTTGTTGGACCATTTGCGTGAGACCAGGACGCGCCGTCCGGCGTAGCCGAGGTGTTGGCGTTTGTGAGCCTTGGAGCGGCAAAAGCCCGGGCGCATGCCGGCTTTGGCGTTGGCCGGCTGAATCCCGTAGCGCAGCCAGTTCGCACACGTGGGCGAACAGGGTTCGAAGCGCAGCGCCTCAACCAACCGATCCACGTGGCGCTGTTGGGCGTCGGTGTCCACGGTGTGGCACTCGGCGACGTCTTTGGTGAGGTATTTGGCCAGGTAGCGCACACACCGGTCGGCATCCGGCGATCCGGCCACCACGCCTTTGGCGTCGACCTGGCGGCCGAAACGGCACACGTGCATGGGTTGGGCATCCGGGTCGGCATCCAGGGCGTCGAGGGCCTCATCCCAGGTGGGCAGGACCTCACCCGTGGCCGGGTCGAGATAGGTTTCGGCCGCTTCGTCCCAGATGGGCAGGTGCTCGCCCTCGTACTTCACCGTGTCGGCGGTGGGCCACCACACTTGGTGGTAGGTGGCTGCGGCGATCTGGCGCAGTTCGGCGCGGGGCAGGGTGCCGCGGATGGCCATGTGCAGATGGGGCGCTAGGCGTTTTTGGGGTTCGACGGCGGCGAAGTACTGCACGTCGAAGCCGGCCACCCGCCGCAGGTTCTGCACGAACCGATCGATGAGCTTGGAAAAGTGCAGCGCATCGCGAGCCGCGCGCCGGTAGTCATAGGAGCCCGGGTCGACCGGCGTCCCATCCGAGCGCACCCGCCCGTAGGAGTCACACGTGAGGGTGACGAACAGCGAGGGCCGAAACGTCGTGCCCGTGGCAGGGTCGTGGAAGGTGCGCCCGAGGGTGCGCCGATTCATCGGCCGCTTCGGTAGATCGGGGGCGTCTTGGCGCCGCTTGGTCGAGCGCACCCGCCGCGACCGCCCCGCACCCGCCGAGGCCGAGGATGGGGTGAGCGAGCCCCGCAGCCCCGAAGCCGCGATCTGGCTATCCAGCTCGGCGATGGCCCCATCCACCTCAGCCAAGTGGTCGGCATCGACCGCGCCGGAGGCCGCCAAGTGGTCGCGTTCAGCCGTGATCTGGGCGCGTTGTTCGACCCAGGCCCGCTGCTGCCCGCTCGGCTCATCCGGCTCAACGGTCGGTTCTTCGGCCAGGTGCCAGCCCTCTTCACACTGGCTACGCCGGATCGAGCGCTTGCGCCTGGCACAGGCGGGACAGCGCGATTCCAGCGTGGCGCCGCAGGGCACGTCGACGATCTCCGAGGTGCCGGTGTCGAGGTTGGTGCGCCGCAGCGAGACGGGCCGGATGCAGACGCCCTTGTCGGCGGCGACCTGTTCGGCCACCTCACGCGCCAACGGCTGGGCCATCCGCTCAGCCCGCGTGGACTTCCCCGTCGGAGTCGGCATCACTGACCCCCCTGATCCGCGCCCGTATCGCCCGGCGTGGCCACGTCGGCCGGAGCCGTCGAGGTGGCCGAGTCGGCCAGGTCGGCCGTGCCACTGGCCACGTTCCCGGAGCCGGCCAGGGTGGCCAACGGCGCCGTATCCCCCGAGGCGGCCGAACCGGCCGGGGTGGCCGGGGTGGCCGGGGTGGCCGAGGCCGTGTGGGTGGCTGTCATGTGGTCGATGTCGCCATCGGAGACGTAGGCCGCGCGCACCCGCACCGGGGCGGGCGAGCCCTCCAACCGGACGAAGGCCACCCCGGGCATGTCGGGGTCGATCAGGTGGGCGTTGGCGCCGCGTTCGCGTGCGCCTTCGCCCAAGACCATGTCGACTTGGGAGGCTTCGTCCAACCGCAGGGCGATCTTGTCGGGGAACAGGTTGCGCAGGTTCAACACCTCCTTGCGCGGATCCTGCAACGCGGCCAGCACGGCCAGGCCGACCGAACGGCCCTGGCTGGTGAGGGTGGCCAGGGCGTTTTCGGCGCGGCGCCGCACGTCACGATCCGGGTGGTAGGCGGTCAAAAACGCGACCTCATCGACCACAACCACGATGAAGGGGTCATCGACACTGGGCGTGTGGCCCCGGCGAGTCCCGGCGTAGCGCGCGGCCCGGTCATGCATCGTGGCCACCGCCCGCTCCAACAGCTCCAACGCGGCTTCGCCGGTGTCGGCGTAGGCCGCGAACAGCGGCCGTCCGTAGGACAGTTCCATGCGTTTGGGGTCGATGGCCCACACCTGCGCTGTGCCCGTGCTGAGGGCGGGCAGCATGGCGCGGATGGCCGACCAGATCACCGAGCCCTTGCCCGATCCGGTCACCCCGATGGTCAGCACGT
>NZ_BAABDD010000028.1:0-61967 GCF_039539445.1 Salinactinospora qingdaonensis | reverse complement strand
TGTTCGCACGCCCAGTGTTGCGCTGCCCCCACCACTGAGCGCACCTCCCGCCCCCGCCGTCTTACTATGCGAGACACCCCCCATCTGTCGACCGCCCTACTGCCCCACCCCAGCCCAAATCGGCAGCGCCGACAACGAGGCCCCAGCCACTAGCCGTCCTCGCCACCAGCACCCCCACGGGCGATCACCACCCCGCCACCCCTCACCCACCGGCCGCCTTCGCCGCCTAACGTCGCCACCGGCACCCCCAACGCACAGCACCGATACCCCAACCACCCCACCCACCGCTTGCCCTCGCCGCCCCACGTCGCCACCCCCACCCCCCAGCGGCCAACACCGCCCGCGAACCCCGCTCCTCTTACCAACCCTCTTACCAGCGGATTCTCGTCTCCGATCACCGCAATCTAGACGCGATCTTCCTTACAGGAGGGCCGGATGGTAGGGGCTGAGGCTTTTCACTTGGCCGTGCCGGGACTGCCGGGGCGGCGGCCCCGGCACGGCGCCATGGTGCTAAAGGACTGGGACGCTAGAGGTTGGCGGAACCGGCAACGAGACCGGAGGGGTCCTCAGGCGGGGCTGCCTCGTACGGGAAGTGGGTGGCTCCCAACGCGGGTTCCAGGTCGAACAGCCACACTGCCTTCTCGTCGTACTTGGCGAAGAAGGGGCGGCCTACCAGGTCGGGGTCGCGCGCTTGGATGAGGTGGAGCACGAACACCTTCTCGCCGGCGACCTCGGTAACTCCGTCGACGCAGACCTTGCCGGGGGTGGCCGACATCGACGGGCCGCGTACGGTGCGGGCCAGTCCCGAAACGCCGGCGTAGGCGTCGCGGAAGATCTCGTAGGCGCGCGCGAGCGGCACCGCGAAGTAGTCCTGCGGCCCGGTGTCGCGCTCGACAAACATGTAGTACGGCACCATGCCCGAGCGCACGTGGGTACGCCACATCTCGGCCCAGGTCGCCGCGCTGTCGTTGATGGTGCGGATCAGCGGCGCCTGGGTGCGGATGACCGCGCCGGTGTCGCGGATGCGCCGAACCGCCTCGTGCACCAGGTCGGACCGCATCTCGGCTGGATGGGAGAAGTGGGCCATGAACGCGAGGTTCTTGCCCGAGGCGACGACCCTCTCGAACAGCCGTAGCGTCTCGTCGGCGTCAGGGTCGGTGACGAAACGCTGCGGCCAATAGGCGAGGGCTTTCGTGCCGATCCGGATCGACTCCAGGGTTTCGATCTCCAGCAGCGGCTCGACGTAGCGCGAGAGGACCCCCTCCCCCATGATCATGGGGTCGCCGCCGGTGAACAGGACACTGGTGACTTCGGGATGGCGGCGCAGGTAGGCCACGAGGTGGTCGACCTCGCCAGAGGCGAACTTCAGATCTGGCTCGCCGACGAACTGGGCCCAGCGGAAACAGTACGTGCAGTAGGCATGGCAAGTCTGGCCCTGTTTAGGGAAGAACAGCACGGTTTCGGGGTACTTGTGCTGCATACCCTCCAGAGGGTCCGCCCCGGCCGATGAAGGCACGTTGAGCTCCATCTGCCCCGCGGGATGGGGGTTGAGTCGAGCGCGCACCTCGTTGGCGGCCCGGTTGATCTCGCTGCGGGAGGCGCCCTGGCGAAGGAGGTCGGCCATGCGGGCGACATCGGATTGCGGCAGCATGTCGGCTTGGGGAAACGTCAAGCGGTAGATCGGATCGTCGGGGGCCGCCGACCAATCGATTAGCTCATCAATGACGTAACTGTTGACGCGGAAGGGGAGCACGGTTGCCACCGCGCGGATCGCGAGCCGTTCGTTGTCACTGAGCCCCGCGCGTGCCGTCAATTCGTCGAGATGCTTGGCGGTGTAGGCACGGAACCGACGTCCGGCGGATGGGGACAGTGCCGCGTCGTGCGTCAAGCTCACGCCTCTCCTTTCAGATAAGCCGGCCGTTGGGGGTGCGGCCGGGCAGCCCTCAATGACGGTTTTCGGTGGTGGCCACCATCGAAAACCGCCCGAACGCCAACAATGCGGTTATAGGCCGGTCTGGCGCGAAGACATCATGAGCCATGCCGGGGAGGCGGGTATACCCCGATCTGCGAAGATTTCACTTACTCTTTCCGGTTCTGGCGCTGACCTGGTGGTCATGGCGGCGAGAGTGGCAGGGTGTCCCGGTGGGCGGCATAGCCTGACGCTCGACAGTGATCGCGCGGTGGCTACACCGTGGGGTTGCCATTGGTCACCGATGACTGCGTATCGCGGCACGGAGCCGCCCCGCTTTGACACCTAGGAGCCTCATGACCAGCGCGCCCCCCGTGATCGCGGTCGATGCCATGGGAGGGGACCACGCTCCGGACGAGATCGTCAGCGGAGCCGTACGCGCCCACCGCGAGCACGGCCTACGTGTGGTGCTGGTGGGCCGTGGCCCCGAGGTCGCCGCCCATCTGGCCGCGGCTAACGCCACCCGAGAGATCTCGGTGGCCCATGCCGAGGATTCGCTGGCTATGCACGAAGGGGCGCTGGCCAGTTGGCGACGGCCCCGTTCCAGCGTGGCTGTGGCGTGCAAGCTGATCCGGCAGGGCGAGGCGAACGCGCTGGTCTCGGCGGGCACGACGGGAGGCGTCGTGGCGACCTCCACAGTCCGGCTGCGTGCCCAGCCGGGCGTGTTGCGTCCCGCTCTGGCCGTGGCGCTGCCCACCGGCCCCGTGCCCACGATCCTGCTGGACGCCGGAGCCAACGCCGACGCAAAGCCCGAAATGCTGGTGCAGTTCGCCCACTTGGGCGCGGCCTACGCCCACACCGCCTATGGGGTGACCGAGCCGCGCGTGGGGTTGCTCACTATCGGCTCGGAACCGGGGAAGGGCAACAAACTGGTCCGCAAGGCCGCCGAACTGCTGGCGAGCGTGACCGACAGCCAACCGCCGTTGAATTTCCGCGGCAACATCGAGGGCCATGACCTGCTGGCGGGGCACGTCGATGTGGTCGTCACCGACGGCTTCACCGGTAACGTCGCGCTGAAGTCGGTGGAGGGCGCGGTGCGGTTCACCATCGACGAGGTGCGGTCGGCACTGACCTCGGGAATGCTGGCCAAGACAGGGGCACTGTTGCAGCGTCGGTCGCTGCGGGGGCTGCACAAGCGGTTCGACAGCGAGAGTTATGGCGGCGCCGTGCTGCTTGGGCTCAACGGCACGGTCGTCATCGCTCATGGCGACAGTCACGCTTATGGCGTCGAACGCGCCTGTCTGCTCGCGCGCGACCTTGTCACCGGCCGGATCGTCGACCAGGTGCGCCGCCGGTTGGGCACGACCGGTCGGGCCCCGGCATGGCGGCACCGGCGCGGAGCGGCAGAGGAGGGCTAAAGCACCGTTCGCGCTGGTGGGACGGGAGCGGCATGGCCCGTCGGTAGGCTTTCTGCTATGACCGATCCGCAACACGTCCTCTCCCAACGGGTCCAGGCGGCGCTCGGCGCCGCGTTGGGCGACGATTTCGCCGACGCCGACCCTGTCATCCGTCCCTCCCAGTTCGCCGACTTCCAGTGCAACGCGCCGCTGGCGCTGGCCAAGCGAGTGGGGCGAAAGCCGCGCGAGGTCGCCACCGAGATCGTGAACTGCCTGGACATCGGGGACATGTGCCGAGAGGTCGAGGTCAGCGGGCCGGGTTTCATCAACCTGACGCTGCGCGACGACTGGATCGCGGCCCAGGCCCGGCAGTTGCTGGATGACCCCCGGCTGGGGGTGCCCGAGCAGGAGCGTCAGAACATCCCCATTGACTATTCCGCTCCCAACGTGGCCAAGGAGATGCACGTCGGGCACTTGCGTACCACGGTGGTGGGCGACACTCTGGCCCGCACCCTGGAGTTTCTGGGGCACAACGTGATCCGGCAGAACCACATCGGCGACTGGGGCACCCCGTTCGGGATGCTCATCGAGCACCTGCTCGACGTTGGTGAGGACTCCGCTGAGGCCGAGTTGCTCAAGAGCGACCCCAACGCCTTCTACCAGGCGGCGCGGGCCAAGTTCGACGCTGCCGAGGAGGCGGCGCAGGCCGGCGGCCCTGGCCCGGTGTCGGACTTCGCCGCGCGCTCCCGCGCCCGGGTGGTCGCGTTGCAGCGCGGCGATCCCGCAACGCTGCGGTTGTGGCGCGAGCTGGTGGACTTCTCCAAGGTCTACTTCAACAAGGTCTACGCCAAGCTCGGGGTCACCCTCACCGACGCTGACCTCGCCGGGGAGAGCAGCTATAACGACATGCTCGGCGCGGTCTGCGACGAGCTGGAGGCCAAGGGCATCGCGCAGGTCAGCGACGGCGCGCTGTGCGTGTTCTTGGACGAGTTCACTGGCCGGGAGGGCAGGCCCGTCCCGCTGATCATCCGCAAAAGCGACGGCGGGTACGGCTACGGCACCACCGATCTGGCCACGTTGAAATACCGGGTCGAGGAGTTGAAGGCCGACCGCATCATCTACGTGGTCGGCGCGCCGCAGAACCTGCACCTGCGGATGGTCTACGCCAGCGCGCGGGAGGCCGGCTGGCTCCCCGACCATGTGGTGCCCACCCACGTGCAGATCGGCAACGTGCTGGGAGAGGACGGCAAGATCCTGCGTACCCGCAGCGGACGGTCGCTGCGGCTGATGGCGCTGTTGGACGAGGCGATCGAGCGCGCCGCCGCGGTGGTGGCCGAGACCCGGCCCGACCTCGACGCCGCGACCCGCGATGAGATCGCCCAAGACGTGGGGATCGGCGCGGTGAAGTACGCCGACCTTTCGGTGGCCCACGACAGCGAATACGTTTTCGACTTCGACCGGATGCTGGCCCTCAACGGCAATACCGGCCCCTACCAGCAATACGCGGTGGCGCGCATCCGTTCGATCTTCCGCAAGGGGGGGATCTCGCCTGAGGACGCCACCGGCGACATCAATATCGGCCATTCCACTGAGCGGACGCTCGCGCTGACGCTGTTGGGCTTCGGGCCGACCGTGGCCCAGGTCGGTGACGAACTGGAACCGCACCGGCTGTGCAGCTACCTGTTCGATCTGGCTCAGGCGTTCACCTCGTTCTATGAGCACTGCCCGGTGCTGCGGGCAGAGGAGGAGCAGGTGCGGGACTCTCGGCTGGCGTTGACCGCCGCTACGCTGCGCACTCTCGTGCAGGGCCTGGAACTGCTCGGGGTGCGGGCGCCGCAACAGATGTAGGCGGCGGACGAGCTCAACTGGTCGGCGCGGCTGAAGTCGGCGCGGCGGTGGGCGAAGCTGAGGGGATGGGCGTGGGTGAGGGGGCCGTGCTGGGCGAGGGCGGCTCGGGTGGCCCCGGCTGCGAGGGGGTGGGCTGCGGCGTGGCCGACGGGGAAGGCGCGCCTTGAGTCGGGGAGGCCCGGGCGGACTGGGCCGGTGTTGTGCCGGTAGGGCCGGCGCTGGGCTCGCGCCTGCGGGTGTCGTTGGTCTCCTCGCTGCGGGTGTCCTCCGTGCCGGCGGCGTCGGCGGCTCCGGAGGGTGCCGGGTCGGCGGGGGAGGTAGGGACGGCGGGGCCGGGGCGGTCGCGGGTGGCTGCCCCTGGCCGGCTGGAGGTGGTGGCGAAGGCGCTGAACTCGGCGCGCGCGGGCTCTTCGGGGGCGGTGATCGAGGGTGCGGGGGAGGGGGTGTGCGGCCCGGTGGCTGAGGTGTCGCTGAGTTCTTGGGTGCTGGCGGGGGCTTGGGCCACTTCCACGTGCGGAGTGGGGGGCGCGATGTCTGGGCCTAGCGTCACCACCGCTGTGGTGAGGCCGGCGACGGTGAGGGTGCTCGCGGCGAAGCCGATGAGGCGGCGTCGGCGGCGGCGCTGTCGGGCGTGCAGCCGCTGGGTGCGGGTCGGACCGTCGGCCCGGTGGGGACCTGGCATACGGGCGTCCTCGTCGCGGGAAGGGACATGTGGGCAACGGGAGGAGTCCGGCTATCGCCGGGGTTCACCGTTCATCACATTGCAATAACGGACATATCGTATGTAGTGCAATAAGGGCCTGCTGTAAACCCTGTCCGCTGATGGCCCCAGGCCGCACGCCGGGAACGGCCGCGCGGCACGACGGTTCACTCCAACCGCCCCCACTCGCGTGGCGAGGATCACCACTGAGTCCAAAGTGGGCCGGTCTCGACCGCCAGACCTGGGGAAACATCGACCCGGCCAACGGCCGGCTCCACTTTGTGGAATTTCGGAGGCCGGTGACGATGGCCCGGTGCACGGAGAGGGCCGAGTGGTCGGTCACCAGATCGACACCGTCGCGGAAAAACCGGCTGTAGGACGCGGCCGAGCCGGCCTAGCGGTTCTGTTTTCGGACGGCTGGGGTGTGGGGGCTGTGGGGGTGTTCTCCGTCGGCTCGTGCCTTGATCACTGCGCGATCTCGCCCGTCTGCGGGGCGGCAGCGCACGCGCTCCCCCCGTTTTCGCCCACCGACCGCCCTCGCCGCCCTTCCAAAAACAACAACCTAGCCGACGGCCCTCCCCGGAGGTGACGACGCGAGCGCCGCCTCGATCTCGCCGCGTGTAGGCATGGACGTACTGGCGCCCTCGCGCCCCACCGCCAGCAGCGCCGCCGCAGTGGCGAACCGCAGCGCCTCCTCGACCGCGGCGCCTTCGGCGCGGGCCACCGCGAACGCTCCGCAGAACGTATCGCCCGCCGCGGTGGTGTCGACCGCCCGCACCTGGGCGGCGGGGACATGGATGGGCCGCTGCTCCCGGCTGCCGTGGAGCGCGCCTTCCTCGCCGAGCGTGATGACGGCTTCGGGCACGCGGCGCAGCAGTGCCGCCAGGGCCGAGCGCGGGTCGCTCTCGCCGGTGATGGCGGCGGCCTCGTGCTGATTGGGCACGATCACATCGACTGCCTCCCACAGCTCCTCGGGGGGTTGGCGCGCCGGTGCGGGGGTGAGGACGGTGGGCACGCCGGCCGCCCGCGCCGCGGTCGCCGCCGCGACCACGCCCGCCATAGGCAACTCGAATTGCAACAGGAGGGCGTCGCTGCCCGCGATGAGGGCGGTGTCCCCCTCGCGCAGGCCGGTCACCGTGCCGTTGGCACCGGGGATGACGATGATGGAGTTGGACCCGTCGTTTTCGACGACGATATGGGCCACTCCCGAGGGACCGGAGACCGTGTGCAGTCCGGTCACGTCGACGCCGGAGTCGGCTAGGGCGGCACGCAGGTGGGGGCCGAAGGCATCGTCGCCGACGGCGCCGAGGAAGGCGGCCTCACCACCGGCGCGCGCCGCGGCAACCGCCTGGTTGGCTCCCTTACCGCCGGGGATCTGGGAGAAGTGGGTGCCGGTCACGGTCTCGCCCCGCGCCGGCGCGGTGTCGACGTAGGCGACGAGATCCATGTTGACGCTACCGAACACCGCGATCTGCGGGGCGGATGTGTGGCTCACGCCTGCCTACGCTACCCACTACCCGCCCATTGTGGGCCCTACCGCGCCTTTGTTGCGCGTCGGCTGTGGCCACGCGGACGAAGCGGTGCGGGCGCCGCTCAGGGGGAGGCGAGTTCGACGATGACCGGGGCGTGGTCGGAGGCTCCCTTGCCTTTGCGTTCCTCCCGGTCGACGTAGGCGGCACTCACCTGAGGGGCGAGGGCCGGCGAAGCGAGGACAAAGTCGATGCGCATGCCTTTGCGCTTGGGAAACGACAGACCTTTGTAGTCCCAGTAGGTGTAGACGCCGGGGCCGGGGGCGTGGGGGCGCACCACGTCGGTGAACCCGCTTTCGACCATGGCCTGGAAGGCGTCGCGCTCGGGCTTGGTGACGTGGGTTTTGCCCTCGAACTCGGCCATGTCCCAGACATCGTCGTCTTGGGGGGCGATGTTGAAGTCACCGCACAGGGCGATGCGGGCCGCGGGGTCGGCGCTGAGCCAGGACTCGCCCGCGGCGCGCAGCCGGTCGAGCCATTGCAGTTTGTAGGTGTAGTGCGGGTCGTCGATCTCGCGCCCGTTGGGGATGTAGAGGCTCCACATACGCAGCCCGCCGCAGGTGGCCGCGACGGCTCTCGCCTCGGGTTCGGGTGGCTCGCCCCAGCCGGGCTGTCCGGGGAAGCCGATGGTGACATCGTCGAGGCCTACGCGGGAGGCGATGGCGACCCCGTTCCACTGCGAGAGACCGTGGTGGGCTACCTCGTAGCCCAGGTCACGGAAGACCTGCGCAGGGAACTGGTCGTCGCGGCACTTGGTCTCTTGTAGGGCCACCGCGTCGATGTCGCTGCGTTGCAGCCAGGCCGCGATCCGGTCGGCGCGCGCCCGCACGCTGTTCACATTCCACGTCGCCACTCGCACAACGCCAGGCTAGCGCTTGGTGGGGACATCGTGGGTGCCACACCGCCGCATGCGCCTAGGCGGGTCCTTGGCATGGCCGTCCTCCACGCCAAGGACCCCTGCACGACTCCTGGCACACGAAGGGCTCTTGTAGTCGCTATGAGTTAGATGATCGGGGGGCGATGATGGTTCACGTGCGACGAAGAAAATTCTCAGCGTAATATTTTACTCACAAAATGCAATAAAGGACATTAATCTCATCTCATAACAGATGCAGACTCAGGGTTTTCCCAGCTATGACCAGGCAACAGTTAAGAATGAAAATGTTTCATGTATGTGGTCGGTCAACTGCCCCCCGACAGCGGGCCGCCACAGGGATGTCCGCCCGAGCGTATTGTCCGGTCCGCCCGGGCGGAGGGGCCGATGGGTCCACCGCCGTTCACGCGCGACGCGCCCGCATGAGCGCGGCGCCGGGGCGGCTTCACGGGGATGGCGGCTCTGGCGCGCGCCGCCATCCCCGTCATCTGCGGCATCATGGGGAGGGCGGGCCGTAGCGGTATCGGCACTGCTATGACGCCCCTGGGCAGGTTTCTTCGAGCACCGCGAGGTGATCAATGAGCGAGACCGCGGCACAGCCGCACGTGCTCGTGATCGACGACGAGCCCAATATTCGTGATCTCGTCCAAGCCGCCCTACGCTTCCACGGTTTCACCGTCAGCACGGCCGAGACCGGCAGCGAAGGGCTGTCCTCCGCACGCTCCCACCGGCCGGACCTCATCGTGCTCGATGTGCTGCTCCCCGATGTCAACGGCTTTGACGTGTGTCGGCAACTGCGCGAAGGGCACGACAACGTGCCCGTCATATACCTCACAGCGCGCGACACCCCATCCGACACCGTCACCGGGCTCTCGCTCGGCGGCGACGACTACGTCACCAAACCCTTCTCGGTCGAGGCGCTGATCGCGCGTATCCGCGCGCTGCTGCGCCGCACCCAGCGCGACGCGGCCACGGCGGCGGGCCCCGAAAACGAAGGGGTGCTGCGCGTCTCTGACCTGGAACTCAACGAGCGCACCTGGACGGTGCGGCGGGCGGGCACCCCCATCGACCTCTCCCCCACCGAGTTTCGACTGTTGGCCTACCTGATGAGCAACGCCGGGCAGGTACTGAGCCGGGCACAACTGCTGGAAAACGTGTGGGGCTGGGACTACGCGGGACAGTCGCAGATCGTCGAGACCTATGTGAGCTACCTGCGCCGCAAGCTCGACCCGCTGGGGCCGCCGTTGATCCACACCCAGCGCGGTGTCGGCTACGCGCTGCGCGCCCAGAACGACGGCTGAGATGTGGCAAGGGCGATCACTACGTTCCCGTCTGCTGGTCGGCCTGCTCGCCGTCACCGGGGTCGGACTGCTCGTGACGTGCGTGGTGGGGTTCCTGACCCTGCGGGCGTTCATCACCGACCGGCTCGACGCCCAACTCGCGCTCACCGCCGACCGTGCTATGGCGCGCCTGGACAACGGCACCCCTCCGGTCGGCATAGACGCCCCCAGCCCCTCGCCGTACTTCGTGGTGCTGCTCAACCCGCAAACCGGCGAGGTCGACCAGGTATACGGCGACACGCTGCGCGAGGACGTCGTGCTGGAGCGCATCGTGCGCGTCCCCCTGCCGGAGCTGCGGAATCTGGCCGGCTCCCAGCAGATCTTCGAGCTCGACGGCGGCGACCCCCGCGTCCCACCCCATCGGGCCACGGTTCGGATGCGCCCGGACTCGATCATGGTGGCGGGTGTCCCCACCGACGACCGCGAGGCTTACCCGTGGCAGCTCGTCCTCACCCAACTCATTACCGCCGGCCTGTTATTGGGTGGGCTGACGCTGGCCGGACGGTGGTTGATCGTGCGCGCGCTGGCCCCACTGGACCGGATGGCGACCACCGCCAACCGCATCAGCACCGGCTCTGACCTGGCCGACCGGATGCCCGACGCCGAGCCCTACAGCGAGGTCGGCCGGCTCGGCATGGCGATCAACACCATGCTGGGGCGCATCGAACAGTCCTTCCGAGCCCAGCAGGAGTCGGAGGAGCGTGTGCGCGCCTTCGCCGCCGACGCTTCACATGAGCTGCGGACCCCGTTGACGACGATCCGCGGCTACACCGAGCTGTACCGCCAAGGCGCCATCCCCGTCGAGGAACTACCCGGTGCGATGAGCCGTGTCGAAGGCGAGGCCACCCGCATGAGCCGGCTGGTGGGAGAGCTGCTGGAATTGGCGCGGCTGGACCGTACCGGGTCACTACAGATCGCCGAAGGCGACCTCGCGGAGATGGTGCGGGAGATGGTGACCGATGCTGAAGCGGTAGAGCCCGATCGCCCCATAACGGTGACCACGCCCGAGAGTCTGCCGTGCGCCGTCGACGAGACCCGGTTCCGCCAGATCCTGGCCAACCTGCTGGGCAACGTACGCGAGCACACCGAGAGCTCCACCCCCGTGGAGTTCCGGCTGGTCGAGGTCGACGGCACCGCCGAACTGCACGTGACCGACCAGGGGCCGGGCATGAGCCCCGACGACGTGCGCCGCGCGTTCGACCGCTTCTACCGCGGCAACCGCTCCCCCGGCGGCGGCAGCGGGCTAGGATTGTCGATCGTGCAGGCCATCGCCGCAGCGCACGGTGGTGATGTGGAGATCACCTCGGCGCCGGGCGAAGGCACGACGATCACGGTGCGACTGCCGCTGCACCAGTGACAAGCGTGTGCAAGGGCTACCAGCGGGTAAGGGCGTGATTGGAACCACGTCCTCACCGTTGCGGGGGTGATCCGCAGATGACCGCGACCGAACCCGATGCCGCCACCGGCCACGTGGACGAACGGCAGGCACGCAAAGTCGCTGAAGCAGCTCGCGAGACCCAGTGGCGCCGCCCCAGCTTCGGCAAAGAGCTCTACCTCGGCCGGCTGCGGCTCGACCTGGTCAGCCCCTATCCGCGCCCCGAGGCCACGGCCGTCGCCACGGGAGAGGCGTTCCTGAGCCGGTTGCGCGACTTCTGCGCCACCATCGACGCCCAGCGCATCGAGGACGAGGAGCGCATCCCCGACGAGGTGGTCCGCGGCCTCAAGGATCTGGGAGCGCTGGGGATGAAGATCCCCGAGGACTACGGCGGGCTCGGGCTGAGCCAGGTGTACTACAACAAGGCGCTCACCCTCGTGGGCTCGGTGTCGCCGGCCATCGGAGCGCTGCTGTCGGCTCACCAGTCCATCGGGGTCCCCCAGCCGTTGAAGATGTTCGGCACCGAGGAGCAGAAACGCGCCTTCCTGCCCCGCTGCGCCACCACCGACATCAGCGCGTTCCTGCTCACCGAACCCGATGTGGGCAGCGACCCGGCGCGGCTGCGCGCCACCGCCACCCCAACCGAGGACGGCACGGCCTACCTACTCGACGGGGTGAAGCTGTGGACCACCAACGGCGTCGTGGGCGACCTGCTGGTGGTGATGGCGCGCGTGCCCAAGGCGGAGGGGCACCGCGGCGGAGTCACCGCCTTCGTGGTCGAGGGCGACGCCGAGGGGATCACGGTCGAGAACCGCAACCGCTTCATGGGGCTGCGTGGCCTGGAGAACGGGGTCACCCGTTTCCACCGGGTGCGGGTGCCCGCTGAGAACCGGATCGGCCGTGAGGGCGAAGGGCTCAAGATCGCGCTGTCGACGCTCAACACCGGCCGGCTCTCGCTGCCGGCGCTGTGCGTGGGCGCCGGTAAGTGGGCCACCAAGGTCTCCCGCGAGTGGGGGCGCGAGCGGGTGCAGTGGGGGCGGCCTGTGGGCCGGCACGAGGAGATCGCCAAGAAAGTCTCGTTCATCGCCGCCACGACCTACGCCATGGAAGCCATGCTCGACCTGGCCAGCCAGCTCGCCGACGACGAGCGCAACGACATCCGGATCGAGGCCGCCATCGCCAAACTGTGGGCCTCGGAGATGGCCTATCGGGTGGCCGACGAGCTGGTGCAGATCCGCGGCGGACGCGGCTTCGAAACCGCCGGCTCCCTCGCCGCCCGCGGCGAGCGCGGCATCCCGGCCGAACAGATGCTGCGCGACCTGCGTATCAACCGGATCTTCGAGGGCTCCACCGAGATCATGCACCTGCTGATCGCGCGCGAGGCCGTCGACGCGCACCTGTCGGTGGCCGGCGACATCATCGACCCGGAGTCCGACAGTTCAGCCAAAGTGCGCGCCGTGGCCAAGGCGGGCGGCTTCTACGCCACGTGGCTGCCTACGCTCGTCGTGGGCGAGGGCCAGCTCCCGTCGTCGTTCTCGGAATTCGGCCCCCTCGCGCGGCATCTGCGCTTCGTGGAGCGCGCCAGCCGCAAGCTGGCCCGTTCCACGTTCTATGCGATGTCGCGCTGGCAGGGCTCGCTGGAGACCAAGCAGGCGTTCCTGGCGCGGGTGGTCGACATCGGCGCCGAACTGTTCGCCACGAGCTCGGTGGTGCTGCGCGCCCATAGCGATGGCCAGGAGCGCCCCGAGCGCGCCCAGGGCGCCTATGAGCTGGCCGACACCTTCGCCCGCCAGTCACGGCTTCGAGTGGATCACCTGTTCACCGCCATGTGGGACAACACCGACAACGTGGACGGCAAGCTCGCCCGCCGCGTCTTCGACGACCACTACACGTGGTTGGAGGAGGGAACGCTCGACCCGTCGATTCCGGGACCACTCATCGGCCCCGCCGAGCCGGGGCCCTCCCAACGGGAGGATGTCCACCGCACGATGGGGTGAATCCGCCGCTTCGGGGCGGGCGGTGACGCCGAGCGCGGCCCGAAGCGAGGCCGGGGGACGATACGTTGGTACGCATGTACGACTCCGGTCCGCCTGCCCACCCCCGGCGCGACGCGGTGCTCTCGCGCGCCCAGGCGCGCCGCGTCGCGCTGGCCGCGCAGGGGTTCACCGACCGTTCCCCCTCGGCGCCACCGACCATGCGACACCTCCAGCGGGTCATCGACCGGGTCGCCGCGATCCAGATCGACAGCGTGAACGTGGTGGTGCGTAGCCAGTATCTGCCGGTCTACGCGCGACTGGGCCACTACGACCCGCGGCTGCTCGACCGGGCCGCGGGGCGCCGGCAGCGCCGCCTGGTGGAGTACTGGGGGCACGAGGCGAGCCTGCTGCCCCCGGCGACGCACCGGCTGCTGCGGTGGCGGATGGCACGGGCGCGCGACGAGGCGTGGTCGGACATCCGGCGCATCGCCGACGAGCAGCCCCACCTGGTCAAGCGGGTGCGCGAGCAGGTCGAGCGCATCGGGCCGGCCACGACGCGCGAGATCGAGGCCGCCCTGGAGCACGAGCGCCCCGGCGGCCGGGGGACGTGGTGGGACTGGTCGGCGGCCAAGACGGCACTGGAGTTTTTGTTCTGGGCGGGGGAGGTCACCACCGACGGCCGCACCGGCCAGTTCGAGCGTCGCTATGACCTGCCCGAGCGGGTGCTGCCCGCCGACGTGCACGAGGCCGCCGATCCCGAACCCGCCGAGGCCCGCCGCGAACTGGTGCGTATCGCCGCCCGCGCCCACGGCGTGGGGACCGAGAAGTGCCTGCGCGACTACTTTCGGCTGCGCGCCGGCGAGGCGCGGCCCGCGATCGCCGATCTTGTCGAGGCCGGTGAGCTGGTGCCGGTGCGCATCGAGGGGTGGCGCCGCCCCGCCTACCTGCATCGCGACGCCCGCGTGCCACGTCGGGTTGAAGCGCGCGCCCTGCTGAGCCCGTTCGACTCGCTGATCTGGGAGCACGAGCGGGTGGAGCACCTGTTCGGGTTCCACCACACGGTGGAGCTGTACGTACCGGCGCCCAAGCGGCGCTACGGCTACTACGTGCTGCCGCTGCTGCTGGGGGATCGGCTCGTGGCCCGGGTGGACCTCAAGGCCGACCGGCGGGCGGGTCGACTGCTCGTGCGGCGCACCACGCTGGAGGAGGATGCTCCGGCGGGCACGGGGGAGCAACTACGCGCAGAGCTGGAGCGGCTGGCCGAGTGGCTCGGCCTGGCCAACGGAGTGTGGGGCGAGGTTTAAGCCGGCGGCGCACGATCGATGCCAATCGGTGCCAATCGTGCTGCAACGGATCGGTTGTGGGGTATCGACGTTGGGAGCGCTCCCAAGTTATGGTGGGGCCAGTGCGGAGATGCGCGGTGGTGTCCCCTCACCTACCGCGCTGGCCCGCTCGTGGTGGTGCGGCGACCCTGACCCTTCTCTCTTCCCGGGGGTCGCCGCACCATCGCGGGCTTTGGCTGGCGAGCAACCGCCGAGCGGCCCTGCCAGCGCGGCCTCACCCTCGCCCGCACGGCCGGGCACCCGTGAGGCCGAATTCGGCCGCTCCCCCTCCTGACGCAGTCGAGGGACGCGCGGCCGTCCCCACACATGCGCGGCCCTCGTGTCCACCCCGACAACCGGGCAAGCAGGGTCAGACGCGCTCGACGATCGTGACGTTGGCCTGGCCACCGCCCTCGCACATGGCTTGCATGCCGTAGCGGCCTGCGCTGCGGTGCAACTCGTAGACGAGCTTGGTCATGAGAATGGAGCCGGTCGCGCCCAGCGGGTGGCCCAGGGCAATGGCGCCGCCGTTGACGTTGGTCTTGGCCAACTCGGCGCCGGTCTCCCTGGCCCATGCCAGCGGCACCGGCGCGAACGCCTCGTTGACCTCGAAGGTGTCGATGTCGTCGATGCTCATCCCGGCCTTTCGCAGCGCCACCTGGGTGGCGGGGATGGGAGCGGTGAGCATGTAAACCGGGTCGTCGCCCACGACCGCCATCTGCACGACCCGCGCCAGCGGCGTGAGACCGTGCTCGGCCACAGCGCGTTCGGAGGCGATCAGTAGCGCGCCCGCGCCCACGGAGACCTGGCTGGCCACGGCAGCGGTGAGGTCCCAGCCCTCGCGCAGCGGCGCGAGCTCGGCCATGGCCTCCAGCGAGGTGTCGGGGCGCACGCCTTCGTCGCGCTCCAGCCCCCCCAGTGGGGCCACCTGCTCGTCGAATCGGCCGTCGTCGAGGGCCGCGGCGGCGCGCCGGTGGCTCTCCAGGGCGAACTTCTCCAGCTCTTCGCGGCTGAGCCCCCACTTCTCGCACATGAGCTGGGCGCCGCGGAACTGCGAAATCTCCTGGGTGCCGTAGCGGCGCTCCCACTCCGGGCCGTAGAGGGACACTCCGGCGTCGAGAGCGAACTTGGCGTTGGTGCCGATGGGCACCATGCCCATGTTCTCCACACCGCCGGCGACGACGATGTCTTGGGTTCCCGACATCACGCCTTGGGCAGCAAAGTGCAGGGCCTGCTGCGAGGAGCCGCACTGGCGGTCGACGGTCACGCCGGGGGTCGTCTCGGGCAGGCCGGCCGACAGCCACGCGGTGCGGGCGATGTCGAGTGCCTGCGGGCCGACCTGGCTCACGCAGCCCATGACCACGTCCTCAACCGCCGTGGGGTCGACCCCGGTGCGCGTGAGGAGTTCCTTGAGTACGTGGGCGCCCATGTCGGCGGGGTGGACTCCGGCCAGCGCGCCCTTCTTGGTCCCTACCGGGGTGCGAACCGCCCCGACGATGAATGCCTCAGTCACGATGTCCTCCTGGAGGAGCGCGGAATAACCAACCTGTCAAACCGAACCATATTCGGTTTTGCTTGCCCACAGTGGTTCCGGGGGTGAGGAAATGTCGCCGGCGGCGCCACGACTGGACCAGAGCACATTCTCCCTTGCCTCTTCCCCCACGCTGTCCCATATCGACCCGAACATGATTCGGTTACGGTGTATTTCGCGGCGTCGGCGCAACCGGCCCCATCCTGCGGCGAGCGAAGGAGCCAAACGATGCAGCGGGAAATCTTCGAGCCCGAACACGACCTCTTCCGCGAGTCGGTGGCCCGCTTCCTCGAAGCTGAGGTGGTGCCGTTCCATCCTCAGTGGGAGGAAGCGGGGATCGTCCCGCGGAAGGTGTGGGCCAAAGCGGGCGAGGTGGGCCTGCTCGGCCTGGGCGTGCCAGAGCGGTTCGGCGGCTCAGGCACCACCGATTTCCGGTTCAACGCCGTACTCGACGAGGAGATCTGTCGCGTGGGCGCCTCCGGGCTGGGCTTTGCGCTGCACAACGACGTCGTGGCGCCGTACCTGACCGGCCTGACCACCGAGGAGCAGCAGCAGCGCTGGCTACCGGGCTTTGCCAGCGGCGAACTCATCACCGCGATCGCCATGTCCGAGCCCGGCGCCGGCAGCGACCTGCAAAATGTGCGGACCACGGCGGTGCGCGACGGCGACTATTACATCCTCAACGGCGCGAAAACCTTCATCACCAACGGGGTCAACGCCGACCTCGTGATCGTGGTCGCCACCACCGCCCCCGAGGCCGGGGCGCACGGCATCTCGCTGCTCGCCGTGGAGCGTGACACGCCCGGGTTCGAGCGGGGGCGCAACCTCGCCAAGATCGGGTTGAAGGCTCAAGACACCGCCGAACTGTCCTTCACCGACGTCCGTGTTCCCGCGGCCAACCTGATCGGCACCCAGGGTCGGGGGTTCGTCCACCTGATGGAAAACCTGCCCCAGGAGCGGCTGTCGATCGCGGTCTCGGCCGTGGCCGGCGCGCAACGGGTGCTGGCCGACACGGTCGAGTACTGCAAGAACCGCACGGCGTTCGGCCGCCCCATCGGCAGCTTCCAAAACACCCGCTTCGTGCTCGCCGAGCTGGCAACCGAGACTGATATCGCCCGTACCTACGTGGACCGGGCGATCGGCCTCCTCAACCGGGGCGAGCTGACCGTGGAAGACGCCGCCAAGGCGAAGTGGTGGACCACGGAGTTGGCCAATAAGGTGATGGACCGTTGCCTACAACTGCACGGGGGGTATGGGTACATGATGGAGTACCCGGTGGCGAAAGCCTGGCAGGACGCCCGTGTGCAATCGATCTTCGGCGGTACAACCGAGATCATGAAAGAGATCGTGGGGCGCTCGCTGGGGCTGTAGCCGCCGCCCCCGAATCCGGCGTGCGCAGCGTGAAAGGTCCCGCCCATGTCCTCCGGCGTCTATGACGGCTACATCGTCCTCGGCCTGCTGGTCATCCTCCTCATCGTGGGTGTGCGCATGCTGCGGCGCCGCGTGCACATCCCCTGGGCCACTGGCGGGATCGTCGTGTTCTTCATCTTCGTGGTGCTGCTGCTGTGGGCGTGGTCCTGGCGGTGACGGCACCATCGGCGCGAGGTGGGGCGGCGGGAGACTATTCGGGGTTCATGGGCATCTCGAACCACACGGCCTTGCCGTCGGGGGTGGGCCGTGACCCCCACCGCGAGGCGAGCTGGTCGACCAGGTAGAGCCCACGGCCCCCCTCGTCGTCGGCGCCGGCGCTACGGATGCGCGGCAGGCGAAGGTCGCGGTCGAAGACCTCCACCCAGACCGAGTTGGCCCCTCGGCGCAGTCGCAGCAGGAACTCGCGGGCGGTGTCGTCCTCGGTGCTGTCCTGGGCCTCTTCAAGCAGGTCGGACCAGTCTTCGTCGAAGTCGTCGAACCCGCCGTTGTGGTCGATGCCGTGGAGGGCGTCGGTCTCGTCGGCTTCCTTGTCGGTCTCGGTGGCGAAGTCGCGGCGCACCGGGTGGGGGGTGGCGTGGATAACGACGTTGGTGACGATCTCCGAGACGAGCAGGCACGCCAGCTCCGCCTGGCCGCGGTCCATGCCCCAGTCGGCGAAGGTCGTGGCGGCGAGGTGGCGCGACTCGCCCACCGTGGGAGCCTCGGCCACGAACCACCCCTCCCGCAGGGAGAGTTCTTCGGGGTGGGAGCGTATGACGAGCAGGGCGGTGTCGTCTTCGATCTCGCCAGGCACGGCGGCAGCGGCGGCTTCGGCGATCTGCTCGACGTCCTTGTTCGCCACCTCGCGAACCCGCTCGTAGAGGTGGGCCAACGAACGACGGACGTCAACGACACCGCCCACGGGTCTGCGGTCGACGAGGCCGTCGGTGTAGAGCAGGAGGGTGGCGCCCGGCGGCAGCGTCATCGTGGCCTGCTGGTAAACGGACTCGCCATAGGGCGCGCCCTTGACTTTGAGCCCCAACAGCATGTCGGAGATCTCCAGTGCCAACTCCTCCACGCGCCCGTCGTGGATGAGCAGCGGCGCCTGGTGTCCGGCATTGGCATAGGACAGTTCCCGCGACCAAGCGTCATAGACCATGTACAGGCAACTCACGCTGGGAACCCAGGTGTCGCCGTTAGGGTCGGGACGCCCGAGCTGGCGCACCCATTCGTCTAGTTCGCGCAGGATGTCGGCGGGTTCGCGATCGGCTTGGGCGAAGGCCCGCAAGGCCGCACGCAGTTGCCCCATGACGGCGGCGGCGTGGGGACCGCGGCCTTCGACGTCGCCGATGACAATGCCCACACGCCCCGCGGAGAGGGGAATGACGTCGTAGAAGTCGCCCCCCACCTGGGTCTGGATGCCGTGGCCGTGGGCTTCGAGGGGCATCACGGGCACATAGCGGTGCGCGATGCTCAACCCGTCGAAGAGAGGGAAGCTGTGGGGCAGCAGACTGTTCTGGAACGCCAGAGCCGTGCTGCGCTCCTCCTCGAAGAGGTAAGCGTTGTCGATGGCCAGGGCGACGCGGGAGGCGATGGCGCCGACGAGGTCGCGGTCGAATCCGTCGTAGCTGGTTTTGTCTCGGTCTGAGAGTCCGGACAGGGCGAGGGTGAGCACTCCCAACAGTTCGCCCCTGGCGCGGAGCGGAGCCGCGATGGCCGAGGTCACGCCGAGCTGCTCTGAGACGGGGTCGTCGTGCTCGCCGGCGGCGATGTCGACGGCGTGGGCGTCGTCGCCGATGAAGACGGTGTCGAGCCGCAGCATCGCCATATGGACGAAGTGGTCTTCGGGATAGTGGACCTCCTCGTCAACGCCGTACCAGGTGGCCGGCGGCGGGGTCCACCCCTCGGCGTGTACCGATACCCGCCGGATCAGACGGTCGTGGTCGTAGAGGTCGATGAAGCAGTGGTCGGCGAACTGTGGGACGAGGGTCTCAGCGACGGCTTTGGTGGTGGAGTCGAACTCAAGCGAACTCGACAGGCGACTACCGATGCGGTCGAGAAGCCCGTACTGCTCCTCGATGCGGCGGTTGCGCATGGCCTCTTGGGCGAAGAGGAGGAAGCCCTCGACGGCGCCGGCGGAACTCTTGAGCGGTACGGCGCGGGCGCTCACGTGGATGCGGCTGGCGTCGCCGCGGACGACGGCGAAGGTGCCCTCCCAGTTCTCGCCGCGCAGAACACGGTGAGTGACCTGGGCGGCGAGCTCGCTGTCGGCTTCGTGGATGCCCAGATGGGGGAAGGGGGTGCCGGTGAGATCACGGTCGTTGGTTCTGCCGAAGAGTTCCGCTGCGGCAGGGTTCCAGTACTGGAGGTTACCGAGGCGGTCGAGGACGACCATGGCGAGCTGCGCCTTGTCCAGGATTTCCGTCCCGGGCAGCGCGTCTTCGCCGTAAAACGCTTCCCACGAGCGCTTCATAGAGTCGCCACCTCGCCGTCACGGACCGTATTTACGATGACCACGCGATCCACACCGCCCCCGACCGATGGGCGTGATGAGCTTCGTGCCGACCGGCCCACGCCATGAGTCCAGAGATTAGCAACAGTGGCGGCGTATCCGCAGAACAAGTCGGCATTCGATCTGTGGCTGCCGAGCCTCGGTAAAACTTACGGTTTGGCGACGAAAATATGGCTAGCGATCTGTTTTGGCAGCTCGGTGGGCTGACCGTCCTCTCCGGTACCATCCATCACCCGGACCCCGTCATCGCTCGCGATGAACGTCACTTCCCTTTCCGGTTGTACCCCGGCTCGCTTGAGGCTGAGCATGACGTCCAGGTCACTTTGCAACTGCTCGCTGATACGGCGCACGGTGACGGTGACCTCAGTGGCGTTGGCGATGTCGACCATAGGGACGATGGAGTCGTCGGTGAACGGCTCGGGGTCGTAGTCTTTGAGCCCGAGCTCGTCCAACCCCGGGATGGGGTTGCCGTGGGGACAGACCAGCGGCGCGTCCAGCAATCTCACGAGGCGCTCTTCAACCGCCTCGGAGATGACGTGCTCCCAGCGGCACGCCTCGATGTGGACGTCCTCCCATGGCAGAGCGATGATGTCGACGAGTAGGCGCTCAGCGAGGCGGTGTTTGCGCATGACGTGAGTGGCCAGGCGATGGCCCTCGTCGGTCATGGCAAGGTGGCGGTCATTCTCGACGCGCAGCAGACCGTCGCGTTCCATACGGGCCACAGTCTGGCTGACAGTCGGCCCGCTCTGTTGCAGTCGCTCCGCGATCCGGGCCCGAAGCGGCACGATGCCTTCTTCTTCGAGCTCGAAAATCGTGCGGAGGTACATCTCCGTCGTGTCAATGAGTCCGTGTGCGGTCAAGGCTCCCCTCCCCTCTTGGGCCCGGTTGAGAGCTATCAACGGCGGATCTCTCAAACAGCGGGCCAGCGCACGGATCATCCCGAAAGCGCGTCCAGGGGTGGACGGCGCTTGCCGGTCGTGTGCGCCCGACCGCGGGAGCGGCCACCGATATCCCAATCATAGCGTGAGACGGAAAAGTTCCCTCCGGGATTGGCGTGGCTTCCACCGCCGGGGCCACGCAGAGCCGGGGACAGGCGCCGCGCCCGAGCGGCGGCCGGCAGGTCTTTGGGAGCGCTGAACTGCTGAAAGGCACGTCAGGGGGAGAGACGCTCCAGGTGCCAGACTCCGTCGGCGGGCTCGCCCTCGCTGAGCCAATACCGAAACCGGTCGTGCATTCGGTCAGCGCGCCCCTGCCAAAACTCGACCTCCAACGGCTGGATTCGGTAGCCGCCCCAGTAGGGGGGACGGGGAATCTCCGCGGTATCGGCCCACTGCTCGCTGCGGCGCGCGTAGCTTCGTTCCAACTCCGCGCGGTCGGCTACGGGGGAGGACTGGTGCTCACTGGCCCATGCTCCGATTTGTGAACCCCTGGGGCGCTGTGCGAAGTACGTATCGTTTTCTTCGTCAGTGAGATTTTCGACACGGCCACTGACGATGACTTGGCGCTGGATCGGGTGCCACGGGAACACGGCACTGGCTGTGGGATACGCCGCCAGCGCACGGGCCTTGCGTGACCGGTAACTGGTAAAGAACCGCAGGCCAGAGGCGTCGTATCCTTTGAGGAGGACCGTGCGAGCGCGTGGCGCGCCAGAAGCTTCGACGGTGGCCACCACCATCGCATTGGGTTCGGGGATACCCGACGTGTGGGCCTGTGTAAACCAGGTGTGAAACTGCTCCATGGGATGCGGGGACAGCTCGGTACGGCACAGCGGCGTACCGTCGTAAGGTTCACGCAGCCCAGCAGGGTCACAATGGTTCACAAAGGGGCATCCTCACATGACCTGTGGGGCGAGCGCCACTTGGCGGCGAGATCATTGGGGCACCTCGCGTGTCATCGAAAAATCCCCAACCGGTTCAATGGATTTCACCCTTTCCAAGGACCGAGAAGACGGAGGAAGCCGGTATGTCGGACTTCAAACCCGGGCTCGAAGGAGTTGTGGCGTTCGAGACCGAGATCGCCGAACCGGACAAGGAGGGAGGCTCCCTCCGGTACCGCGGCGTCGACATCGAGAACCTCGTCGGCCACGTCTCCTTCGGGCGCGTGTGGGGACTGTTGGTGGACAACAGCTTCACCCCCGGACTTCCCTTCGCAGATCCGATCACCTTGCCGGTCTCAACCGGCGACGTCCGTGTCGATGTTCAGAGTACGTTGGCGACGCTGGCTCCATTGTGGGGTTTCAAGCCGGTGCTCGACATCGACGAGGCCGAGGCACGGGACAATGTCGCCCGTTCCGCCTCCGCGGCGCTCTCTGTGATCGCCCAATCGGCTCGTGGTGACCAGCCGGTGGTTCCGCGCAGCCGCGTCGAGGAGGGGGAGAGCATCGTGGAGCGGTTCATGATTCAGCTCCGCGGCGAGCCCGATCCCCAGCATGTGAAAGCCGTGGACGCCTATTGGACGTCGGCGGCCGAGCATGGCATGAACGCTTCCACGTTCACCGCCCGCGTCATCGCCTCCACCGGTGCCGACGTCGCCGCCGCGCTCTCGGGCGCCGTAGGCGCCATGTCGGGACCGCTGCACGGTGGGGCGCCGGCGCGGGTGCTGCACATGCTCGACGAGACCGAGCGCATCGGCGACGCGCGCACCTATGTGTCGCGGGCGTTGGACCAGGGCGAGCGGCTCATGGGTTTTGGCCACCGCGTCTACCGCGCCGAGGACCCTCGGGCCCGGGTGCTGCGCCGGACCGCCAAGGAACTCAACGCCCCGCGCTACGAGGTGGCGGCTGCGCTGGAGAACGCGGCGTTGGAGGAGCTGCACGCCCGCAAGCCCGACCGGGTCTTGGCGACCAACGTGGAGTACTGGGCGGCTGTGGTACTGGACTTCGCCCAGATCCCCTCGAGCATGTTCACGTCCATGTTCACCTGCGCCCGCACCGCCGGGTGGTCGGCCCACGTCCTTGAGCAGAAGCGCACCGGTCGCCTGGTTCGGCCCAGCGCTCGCTACACGGGACCGGCCGAGCGTGACATCAAGGGCGTTGAGGGCGCGGAGGAAGCGATCGCTCAAGGCGTGTGACCCCGCGCCTTGTGGCCATACAGCAGCGAGCGGCCCCCGTGCGACGAAACGGCCTCACGGGGGTGTCTCGCGATGCGGGCCACCCCGGCGGCCCCGGGGTGGCACGGCCGGAACCGCCCGTAGCGGCACCGACCGCGCTCTTTCCGAGGCCGCCGGCAGATGGTGGTCGTGCCCGGCCCGCGTGCCGCACCAGGCCGCGACCGGGCACGCCCCTCACTGCGCGGAGATGTCAGCTCCGGGAAAGTCCGAGATCGGACGCCGTGACCGCTCGCAGTTCTCGGGCTGGACGCCGTCGGCGACGAGCTTGCCACAGCGGGCGATCAACTGCTGCTCGTTGAGGGGGAACGCCTGCACCAGGGGGATCACCCGGTCTTGCGTCTTGTGGGCGGAGCCGCGGGGGCCGAAGAGGATCGCGCCGGTGGTGCCGTTGAAGGCGACCCCCTCGTGGCCTTGGCGCTTGCTCAGCGCGAAACTGATGTCGCGCGGCAGGCTGTTCGGCTGCTCGGCGGTCAGCGACGACTGCTCCTCGGTGGCGAGCTTGGCCGCCCATCGCACCAGGTCGACGGCGTCGCCGGCCATGGCGGCGTGGGAAGGGGAGGGCAACTGGTCGACTTGGTCGCCGATCTGGTGCACTCCGAGCGTCTCGCGTAGCTTGTAGTAGTCCTCGTAGAAGTTGGTGACGTCGATGGGGTCCTCAGAGCCCTGGCTGTCCCACACCTTCTCGAAGGCCAGCGGCGTGTAGTAGAACTGGATGCGCTGGGCGGTGGTGTCGCCCTCGGCGTAGCGCTGCGCGACGTATTGGGTGACGTCGTCTCCGGCCAACAGGGTCACGCTGGTGCACCGCGAATTCTCGAACTCGTCCATCAACTGGTCGACGTGGTCGGAACGGCCGGCATAGTAGACGAGGTCAGGCGGGTCCTCGCAGGCTTGCTGTACGCCTTGGCTGATGCCCTTGCCCTGGGAGTCGTAGGAGAACATCTCGGCCTGGTGCGGTCCGAAGAAGTCGTGGAAGTTCTGGCCGAGGTCCTCGCTGTAGAGGTCGTCCTCGGACTCGTGGTAGAACACGTCGACGTCGCCGACGGCGGGGAAGAGCTGCTCGTCCTCCTCGGCTTCGCTGGGGACCCCCTCTTTCGCCCAATTGGCGGCTTGCTCGGCGATCGCCTCGTTGTAGGGGGCCATGGGGTAGAAGAATCGGGAATACTTGGCGTAGCTGATCTGGGCCACGTCGCGTGAGGTGGTCGTGGTGCCGATCATCGGCAGCCCGATCCCGTTGATCGTGCGCACGGCATCTTGGGCACCGCGGGTGCTCTGGCCGAAACCGATGACGGCCATCACGCTCGAGTCCTGGCGAGCGTAGGCGACGATCTCCTCAGCCACGCGCTCACCGTGCTCGAAGTCCGCCCCCGAGTTGGCCATGAGGACCCGGATGCGGGGCGCTCCGACCTGGTTGGCCTGCATCTGCTGGGTGGCGATCCCGAGAAGTTCACCGTGGACCCCGGCCAAGAGGGCGTTCTCGCCGGCGTCACCTGCGGTGGACATCGCGCCGATGTAGATGACCGTGACGTAGTCGTCGCCTTCGGTGTCGACCGCGGCGTTTTGGGCCTCGATCTGGCCGAAGACCGGCCCCAGGACGGGATCGAAGACGTGGGAGCCGTCGCTGATGCCGATGCACTGGCCCTCGATGCGACGGATGTCGGTGGTGCCGCAGAAGGTTGTGACCTGGTAGGCGGCCACGCCGCCCGAAGCGGCGAGAAAGGCCAGAACCAGCCCCACGGCCAGCAGGGGGTGGGCGATTATCGGCCTGCGCCGCGGTCGTTGGATCGGGCCGTCCCCGGCGCGCATAAGACTGTCGTCGCCGCTTTGCAGACCCACGATGAGCATGCGCGGCGGCCCGAACAGGGAGTAGGACTCCCGTTCGCTACGCCACTCTTCCAGCGCCTCGTCGATCTCTTGAGGGGACACGGCGACACCGGAGGAGGTGCCGGCCGAGACCGTGACGTGCTGCGGCGCGGGGGCGGCCGGACGCGGCCGGGAACGACGGCCGAGCAGCACCGACCACAGCGACGGCGGCTGCGGGTGGGGACGAGCGGGGGGTGGGGCGGGCTGTGGGGTGGCGGCCGGTGCCGCGATCGGCTCCGTCGAACTGACGACGAGGAGCAGCGGGTCAAGACGGTCGACGTTTTTGCGGGTGTCCTGGCGCACCGCCGTGATGAGGTCCAGAAGTCGCTGGCCCGGCGAGCCCGGTGTCACGTCCTGCAACAGCAACACGGGGTAGTTGGTGCGGGCCCACGGGGCGCGCCGCAGCAGCGTCCGCACATAGGCACGCGACAGGTCTTGCAGGAAGGCGTTGACGACCAGTTTGTCGATCTCGTCGCGGTGCTGCTCGGAGTGGCGGTTCTCGATCACCCCCAGCGCGAACTCGGAGAACTTCCGACTCGCCTCTTCGGAAAGACACATGTAGGGTTGCTCGAGAAACCAGCGGAACCGCAGCGCCAGGAGTCGACTCATGGTCATCGACAAGCCTTGAATTCCGATAAGTAGTGCAATACCGCCCAGCATGATCAACGAAAATGCCATGTCCAGAACGGAGGAGGCGGTAATGCTGATCAAGCTCAGTACCGGAATGATGGGAGTGACGATGAGATCCATCAACTCCAGCAGGAAATTGCGCAGCCCACGGCCGGCACGGGTGAAACTGGTCCGTGACTTTGGCGCGAGAAACCGACGGTAGATGTGGCGGCGCTGCGCTTTGCGGTCGGTACCCGGCGGTTTCTGCTGCTCAAGCAGCCAAAGGACCCGGTCGAGACGGGGAAAGCGCAAAGCCGGCTCGAACCAATGCGAGTGAGTCGAGAGCCGCTGGGCCGCTTCCCGGACCAAGGAGGGGACGTCAACGGGAGCATCGGAGTCGGCGAGTGGGAGTCGAGCCCGGGGATCGTTCCCACACGACCGGTCGAATTCTGTCAAGACCTCGGCCGTGACCGATGGTGGCCCCGTGAGGTTAAGGGTGGGAAGTGGCTTGTCTCCTTTTCGATAGGAGGGACGCCAACGCAGACTCGTGAAGGCGCCGCGCAACTCCTTCATGCCGGCGATACGCGCCTGCTGTTGGTCAAGATGGTGACCGTCCTGCCCCGTGGTCTCGATGTTTGGCATCTCTCCCTCTCAAGGCGAGCAACAGTGGCCAGAGGTGGCAACTGAGGCGCCACTGCTTCCAGAGTCAGAAATTGTGAATATATAAGCTAAAGAGGCATGTCTCTGGGATTTCACTAAAAATTATCCTGAAATGATGCTTGTCTCCACTCGTGCGGCTGTTTAACCGCCGCTTCGCCGCCCCGCCGCGGCGACCGCTCTGCCAGCGCCGCCAAAAGAGAGAGAACCCCCGCCTGATCAGGGAAAATGTTGCTGCCGTCCGCCCTGTCCCTTGGCTGGACTCGGCTGGCGAGTACCCTAGGCCAAGTGACCGAGATCCAGATTCCCGCGAACCTGTTGCCCCGTGACGGCCGCTTCGGCTGCGGCCCGTCCAAGGTCCGTCCCGAGCAGTTGAGCGCCCTGGCCTCCTCAGGCGACTCATACCTCGGCACCTCACATCGCCAGAAGCCGGTGAAGTCCCTCGTCGGCCGGGTCCGTTCCGGGCTGGCCAACCTGTTCTCGCTGCCCGACGGCTACGAGGTCGTCCTCGGCAACGGCGGAACCACCGCCTTCTGGGACATCGCCGCTCACGGCCTCATCCGCGAGAAGTCCCAGCATCTGTCGTTCGGCGAGTTCTCCTCGAAGTTCGTGAAGGTCACCAAGGGCGCGCCGTGGCTGGCCGAGCCCTCCGTGATCAGCACCGACCCCGGCACCCACGGCGAGCCACGCGCCGAGGGGGGAGTCGACGCCTACGCGCTGACCCACAACGAGACCTCGACCGGTGTGGCGATGCCGATCCGCCGGGTCGAGGGCGCTGACGAGGACGCGCTGGTCTTCGTCGACGCCACCAGCGGCGCCGGCGGCCTGCCCGTGGACATCACCGAGACCGACGTCTACTACTTCGCCCCGCAGAAGTGCTTCGCCGCCGACGGCGGTCTGTGGGCGGCGATCATGTCGCCGCGCGCGCTGGCCCGCGCCACCGAGATCGCCGAGAGCGGGCGCTACATCCCCGAGTTCTTCTCGCTGACCACAGCCATCGACAACTCCCGCAAGGACCAGACCTACAACACTCCGGCCGTGGCGACCCTGCTGCTGTTCGCCGAGCAACTGGAGTGGCTCAACGGCCAGGGCGGGCTCGACTGGGCGGTGCGGCGCACGAGCGAGTCCTCCAGCCTGCTCTACGCTTGGGCCGAGAAGTCGTCGTTCGCGACGCCGTTCGTCACCGACCCCGCCCAGCGTTCGCAGGTCGTGTGCACCATCGACTTCAACGACGAGATCGACGCCGCCGAGATCGCCAAGACGCTGCGCGCCAACGGTGTCGTCGACACCGAGCCCTACCGCAAGCTGGGCCGTAACCAGTTGCGGGTGGGCACCTTCCCCGCGATCGAGCCCGGTGACGTCCAGGCGCTCACCGAGTGCATCGATCACGTGGTGAACAAGCTCTCCTGAGCCCGCGGCCACCTCTGACACAGCGGCGCCGGCGGGAGCCGACGCAGACGCCGCCGACGTCGACCAGCCGGCCCGGACAGCCGACGCTGTCCGGGCCGGCCGCGTTTGTTAAGGGGCGTGCCGCGGGGACGCCTCGCCGCCGCGCGCCGTGCCCGGCTCCGGGCGAGCGGATCGGCCATTGCCTATTCTGTGGAAACGACAGGCGAACCGGCGCGGGGACGATTACGCTTCCGGTCTCGGAGGTGACTTAGCGAAATGAGTGTCGCTGTCATGGATGCCGCTCCCGGGGGCGGACACACCGCGCGACCACCTGCTGCTGCGCACCTGGCGAGAACTGGACGTGCCTGACGGATGGCGGGCCGAGATCATCGATGAGGGGATCAGTCTGATGCCGCCGCCGTCGGTCCCGCCCAATCTGATCGCAGACGTCATGGACGGAGTCCTTCGGAAGGGCTCTCGCGCGGAACGGGGGATCTTTCAAACCCTGGGAGTGTGGATCGCGCTTGTGGAGAAGCTCTACATTCCCGGCCTCGTTGTCATACCCCAAGGAAGTGCTCAGGAGGGGCGAACTGCCGGTACCCGCCGAGGAGGCGTTGCTGGCGGTGGAGATCACCTCGCGGGGCAACGCCGAGACCGACCGCACGGAGGAACTGCGCGGCTACGCCAACGCTGCCGTTCCGCTGTACCTGCTGGTCGACTCGTGGCACCCCAACGGCGCCGCGGCCACGCTGTTCGAAAACTCCGGCAACGGCACCTACCAGCGCCACACCACGGTCCCCTTCGGTAAGCCGATCGCGCTTCCCGAGCCGTTCGACCTGGAACTCGACACATCGGAGTTCCCGCTGCCCGCCACCGCCGCGGAGGAGGACGACTGAGGTTCAACTCCGGCGGGCGAGCCACACGATGCCGGCGATGGCAAGGGCGACGGCGCCCACCCCGATGAGCAGGGCAGTGCCGGCCACACGGTTGAGGTCGCGCCCGCCGGCGGCGTCACCGCCGGCGGAAGTGGCCGCGGGCGAGGGCGACGCACCAGTGGCAGCGTCGTCGGTGTCCTCGCCGGACTCCCCCGGCACGGGGATACGCCAGACCGGGCTAGTGGCGCCCTCCGAACCGGCCAAGAGCGCGTCGCCGGTGCCGGTGTAGGCCAGCGACTCCCCCTGGGCACTGTCGGGCAACGTGAGGCGTTCGACAGCGGAGCCGGGCACACCGTCGGTGGCGTCGTAGATCGTGGCCCCCCAGTAGGTGCGGATCGCGTAGTGGGAGCCGTCGGGGGCGAAAGAGGCATCGGTGGCATAAAGGGGGGCCGAGCCGAGGCGAGTCAGTTGGTTAGTGGCGTCGGTGGCGAGTTCCTCCGGGGCGGCGTAGATCCCGCCGCCGGCCTCCTTGCTGACGATGTAGATCCGGCCGTCGCGGGGGTCGACTAGCAGCGACTCGGCGTCGCGCCCACCGTCTGCGTAGCTGAAGGTGAACGTGGTGGCCTCGACTGTGGTGTCGCCCAGGGTGCGCGGCTCGGGCAGCCGGTAGAGGCGGATCGTAGGCCACCCGCCGTCGAAGTTGTCGCCGATATCGCCCACGTAGATGGCGGGTTCGCCGTCAGCACCGGGGGCGACGGCGACGGCCTCCCAGTCGCGCATCTGCACGCCGGCGCCGGTGAGGGTCACGGTCGCGACGGTCTCCCCCGTGTCGTCAACCCCGTAGAGCATCGGTGCGTACTGCTCCCCGCTGTCGTTGTGGGTCCAGTACACGCCCTCGTGGTGACGGGAGGCAGCCAGTCCGCTGGACTCGACGACGCGGGGGTCGCTGATGTGGAACGCCGGGGACCGCTCCTCCGGGCTCTCCTCTTCAGAGGGAGCGGCGACAGCGGGTCCGGCCATAGCGGGGACCGTGACGGCAAGCAGGGCCGCTGCCAGGAGGGGGAGGCCGGTACTGCTTGTCATGTGGGGATCTTCCCATGAAGGGTTCTCGGGTGCTTAGCTTGCGAGTCACCCCGGGTGGGCATGTTTCGCACAGAAAACGCGCCCAAGGCGAGAGGACGGCCATGAGGATAGTCGCCTGTCTGAACGGGGATCGGCGCCCGGGCTCGCACCCTGCCCTTCCCATTTCGGTGGGCCAGCTTGTCGAGGATGCCCGCACCGCCGTGGCAGCGGGGGCGACCGAGTTGCACATCCATCCGCATGATGCGACGGGCGCGCAGTCGCTGGAGCCGCAGGTGCTGACGCCGCTGCTGCTGGAGCTGCGGGCGGTGCTGCCCAAGACGCCGATCAGCGTCACCACGTCGCTGTCGGCCGAGCCGGACGCTTGGCGACGGTTCGACATGGTGCAGCGCTGGGGAGAGCTTCCCGACTCGGCCACCGTCAACCTGCACGAGCCTGGGTCGGTGGAGATCGCGCGGTTGCTGATCGACCGGCGGGTGGGGGTGGAGGCGGGACTGTGGTCGGTCGACGCGGCCCGCATCCTCGCGGCGAGTGGGCTGGTGAGCGGGTTCACGCACGTACTGGTGGAGCCGGAGGGGGCCACCGCGGGGGAGGCGCTGGGCAATGCCGAGCGTATCGACGCCGTGCTCGATCACGCCGAGATCGAACTCCCCCGCCTGCTGCACGGTAAGGATGACACGGTGTGGGCGGTGTTGGACACGGCGATCGCCAGCGGCCGGGATGTGCGGATCGGGTTGGAGGACACCTTGACCGGCCCTGAGGGCGAGGAGGTCGAGAGCAACGCCGCGCTGGTGGAGATGGCGGTGGCCCGGATGGCGGCGATGGCCTGACGGCGGCCACGCAGCGGGGTCACTGTAGGAAAGCGCCGATGACGACGAGGAGCATGATCGCGGCGAGCACAGTGGGCAGCAACCAACGCTGCTTGCGGTTGTTGGTGAGCATGCTCATGGGTCCTCGGTTTCGCTGTGCCCCGGCCCGGTGGTGGTGTGGAGTTTCGCCCGGGGATGATTCCAGGGTATGGCGCTGTGTTGGCGGCGTCGCGGCGGTACCCGCCTAAGGAGGGGTGTGGCCCCCGCCGCAGGCTCGTGGCTGCGGGCCGGCCTGTTGGTTTGGGCCCAGGCGTCCACGACGCCGCGGCGGCCGGCTTTCAGTTCTCAGTGATGCGCAGCGGCCAGGCGGCGATAGTGCGGTAGCGAGGCTCGCCCCCGAGATTGCTGTGGATGAGTTCGACTTCTCCGGCCTGCCAGGAAACGGTGTCGAGAGCCGCGAGCCCGGCGCGGGCGCGGGTGAGGTCGACGGGGCGCGGGCAGCGCGCCACGGTGAGATGGGGCACATAGGGGCGGCGCTGTACCGCCACGCCGTGGTCGCGGGCGGTCTCCTCAAGGCTGGTGGCCAAGGCGGTGAGGGGGGCGGTGTCGCCGGCCAGTCCGGCCCACAGCACGCGGGCGCTGCGGGCGTTGCGCGGGAACGTGCCGGCGCCGCTGAGCCGCAGGGTCATGGCGGTGTGGCGCGTGGCAGCCTCGTCGAGGCCGGTGAGGAGGGCGCCGAGGTGGTCGTCGGCGATCTCACCGAGGAACACCAGCGTGACGTGCCAACTCTGCCGTGGCATCCAGCGCAGCCCCCGCGCGGTGGTGGCGCCGGCGATAGCGCCGCCGAGTTGGTCAAGCGCGGCTGCCGAGGGTGTCAGGGCGGCGAACAGGCGCATGCCTCCCCCCTTTGCTGCGGCGGTGCGGCGGCCGGCGGGCAGAGCCCCCCGGATCTGGCTCCACGTTAGCGCGCGCCGCGCCCCGCGGCGTGCGACTCAGGCCGGTTGGGTCTTGGTGTCCTGGCTCACCCGCACGAACGGGCGACGCAGTGGAGTCAGGCGCAGGCGGACGCCGAACCTGCGGCACAGCAGGGCGCCCACCAGGAGGGTCGCGGCCGCGGGAACGGCGCCCCCCACGGCCAGGCTGAGGCGCGGCCCGAAGGTGTCGGCAAGGAAGCCGACGACGGGGGCGCCGACCGGGGCCATCCCCAAGAAGAACAGCATGTACATGCTCATGACACGGCCCCGCATTTGAGGGTCGACGCTGAGCTGGAAGACGGCGTTCATGGTGGTGTGGAAGGTGAGATAGGCGATCCCCATAGGCACTAAGGCGACGACGAAGGTCACGTAACCAGGGGAGAAGGCCGATGCGGCCTGCAAGAACCCCATCACGAAGGCTCCCGCGAACACGAGCCGGAGCCGGGGCTGCTCGCGGCGAGCGGAGTACAGCGCCCCCAGGAGGGAGCCGACGGCGATGGCCGCGGCGGCGAACCCGAAGGCGTCGGCGCCGGCGCGGAAGACGTTGTTGGTCATGAGCGCGATCTGGTTCTGGAGGTTCGCGCCGAACATCTGCACCAGGCCGGTCATGAGCAGCAGGAGCACGAGATCGGGCCGGCTGGCGACATAGCGCAGCCCCTCCAGCGTCTGCCCCTTGGAGCGCGGCGCGGGTTCGGTGATGCGCAACTCGCGGGGACGCATGAGCCCTAGGGCGGCGAGGACGGCGACAAAGGAGAGCGCGTTGAGGAGGAAGACGGGGCCGCTGCCGATCGCGGCGATGAGCAGGCCCGCCACGGCCGGTCCCGCCACGCGGCCCATCTGGAAGCCGGCGCTGTTGAGGGCGATCGCGTTGGACAGGTCGCGCTGGCCCACCATCTCCACGACGAAGGTCTGGCGCGCGGGGTTGTCGACGACGGTGACGATCCCAAGGGCGAAGGCGAAGACGTAGACGTGCCAGACCTGGGCGGCGCCCGCTATGACGAGCACGCCGAGGAGGAGGGCGAGCACTCCCATCAGGCTTTGGGTGATGATGAGCAGGCGGCGCTTGGCCAACCGGTCGACCAGGGTGCCGCCCCAGAGGCCGAACAGCAGCATCGGCAGGAACTGTAGGGCTGTGGTGAGACCGAGCGCCATGCCACTGCCGCCGCTGAGTTGGAGGACGAGCCAGTCCTGGGCGATGCGCTGCATCCAGGTGCCGGTGTTGGAGACGAGCTGGCCGGCGGCGAAAAGCCGGTAGTTGCGTACGGCCAGCGAACGAAACATCGCGGGGCCGCGCGGTTTGGGTTCGGTGGTCTCGGGAGGCGCGTCGCGCTCAGGGGGTTCGGGGTGGCGGGGGTCGTCGGAGGCTTGGGGGGATGGTGCGGCAGTCGTGGCTGTCTCCTCACCTGTAGCGGCCACCCCGCCCGCGTCGCCGGCTAGGCCTGACTCAGCCGCTCCAGGATCTCGGCGGCTTTGCGCAGTGTGGCCTTCTCCGCTGCGGTTAGCTCCCGTAGGCGCTGGGCTAGCCACGCTTCGCGCTGGCGCTGATCGGCCTGTACCACTTCGAGGCCCGTCGCGGTCAGCTCCACGAGCTGTTGCCTGCGGTCGTCGGGGTGCCTCATCTTGCATACCAGGCCGCGCCCCTCCAGGTTGGTGATGATCCGCGTCATCGAGGGGGGTTGCACCTTCTCGTGCTCGGCCAGTTCCCCAGGGGTCATCCGGCCGTGGCGGGCGAGAGTGAACAGCACTGCGCTCTGCCCCAGGGACATCGAGGTGTCGGAGCGTTGGGCTCGAAGCCTGCGCGCCAGCCTGCCCACAGCCACGCGAAGCACCGCGGCCAGGCCGGCGTCGGTCCTGGTCTGCTGGGATAGATCGGGGTGCTTCATTAGCATGACTCATTACTTTCGCTAACGATATCCGATTTAACGGTATTCCTTTGAAGTCTCGTTGAGAAGGCGGCGGCGAACAACGTGGGGAGCCATCTCCGAGATCACACAGGCGCGGAGCCGTGTCACCGGTGACACGGCTCCGCGACAGCGGACAGGAGGAGTAGGGTCACACGCCGAGCAGGGCACGGATGGGATCGAGGGTGAAGTAGACGAGGAAGGCCGCGGCGACGATCCACATGAGGGGGTGGATCTCCCGGCTCCGGCCCTGGGCGGCCCGCAGGATCACGAAGCTGATGAAGCCCGCGCCGATGCCGTTGGCGATGGAGTAGGTGAACGGCATGAGGACGATGGTGAGAAACGCCGGGATGGCGATCCCCATGTCGTGGAAGTCGATGCGGGTCACCTGAGTCATCATCATGAACCCCACGACGATGAGCACCGGCGTGGCCGCCTCGAAGGGCACCAGGTTCACCAGTGGGGAGAACAGTGTCGCTGCGAGGAAGAGGACTCCGGCGACGATGGAGGCGAGCCCGGTTCTGGCCCCCTCCCCCACGGCCGCGGCCGATTCGGCGTAGACGGTGGCCGAGGAGGCGGAGGCGGCTCCGCCGGCGGCGGCCCCAAGCGAGTCGATCACGAGGACCTGGCGCGCGCCGGGCAGGTCACCATTGTCGTCGAGGAGCTGGCCTTGGCCCGCGACGCCGACCATCGTCCCCATGGTGTCGAAGAAGTCGGCCAGCAGCAGGGTGAACACGAGCAGGATCATCGCGATGACGCCGACGTGCTCCAAACTGCCGAACAGGTTGAACTGGCCCAGAAGACCGAAGTCAGGGGTATCGACGATCGACCCGGACAGTTGGGGGACCGTGAGCGCCCAGCCGTAGGGGTTCTCCTCGTTGAGAGCCCCCACGTTGGCAACGGCTTCGACGGTGATCGCGATGGCGGTGGCGGCGACGATACCGATGACCAGCGCACCGCTGACCTTGCGCACGGTCAGGATCGTGATCAGCAGGAGGCCAATCACAAACACCAGGATCGGCCACCCGTCGAGCTGGCCGTTCCCCAACTGCACGGGCACGGTGGTGTTGGCCGCGTCGGGGATGCGGCGGATGAACCCGGCGTTGACGAACCCCACGAGGGTGAGGAAAAGCCCGAGCCCGACGACGATGGCCGTCTTCAGGCCCGCCGGGATGGCGTGGAACACCGCGGTACGGAACCCCGTGAGAACCAGGACCAGCAGGACCAGCCCCTCCAACACGACGATACCCATGGCGTCGGCCCAGGTCATCTGGGGGGCAAGCGTGACGGCGACGACGACGTTGAGCCCCATTCCGGCGGCGAGGCCAAAGGGGTAGCGCCCGACGATCCCCATAAGGATGGTCAGCACTCCGGCTACGAGTGCTGTGGCGGCGGCGACCATGGGGATGGCCGTCTCGGGTCCGGCCGCGCCTCCGACAAAGTCGCCGTGGACGTCGGTCGCGGTCGCGATGATCAACGGGTTGAGGACGACGATGTAGGCCATGGCGAAGAACATGGCCAGGCCGCCACGGATCTCGCGGGCGAACCCGGAGCCGCGCTCGGTGATCTTGAAGTAGCTGTCGATCCGGCCGCTGAGTCCGCCGGCTCCGGTACTCGACGGGGGTTCTTGGGTAGTACGAGGCTTGTCACTCATCTCGCAGCAGCTTGACATGTCCACATTACGGTCTGGAATCCGGCCGATTGCCCCTTCAGCGAGAGCGCCGGCGCCTCACCCGCGGGGGGTGCTTCTATGGGTTTGTCAAGCCGGGGGGTGGGCTGTGCCTGGAGGGTTCGCCGTTGGCTCGTGCCTCGATCGCTGCGCGATCTCAGCAGCCCGGGGCGGGCTGTGCCTGAGGTGGCACGGGTACCACGACAGGGGCTGGGGCCGACGTGGAGCCACCACCCCGACAAGGCAGGCGGAGGCCGGGGCCGACGCCGTAACCGGGCAGACGGGAACGAGACCACCACCACAACCGGGCAGACGGGGGCGGGGTCGACGCCATGACGAGGCAACCAGGAGGCGAGCACCACGACAAGGCAGACGGGGCGGCTCGGCGGGTTCCGGCGTGTTCTCAGCCACCACCCCACCGGCATACCCCCCACACCAGCAGCACCCGGCACAACAGCGATGCGTCAAAGACACAGCGCCCCCGTCAAAGCTGCCGAGATCGCGAAGCGATCGAGGCACGAGCGACGAAAAACCCCGCACGCTCTCCCCAGACCGAAGCCACACCCCGCCACATTGCCCCCGGGGGGTGCTTCTATCAGCGGTCTGGCGGTGCCTTCGGGCCCGGTGACACCACCCCCCGGATCATCGATGACAGGGGGGACCAGTCCTGCCGGGCCCGAAGGCCGGGAGTTCCCTTGCGGAACTCCCTAAAAGGTAATGGGGGGGGAGCGCGCGGGTAAGCGCGCACCGCTGCGGACTCGGTCCGGCTCCAAGGGACGGCGCGGGTGGACGGTCTCCCCCTGTCTTCGCGGGCGACATAGCGGGCGGAAAACCCCCGGCCGGTGCGGGCTACGGTGCCCATAGACGGCGATCGTCTAGCCTGAAACTGTGCGCGCGCCCCGTCAACCAGACCCCGAAGTGATGGAGATCGATTACCGTATCCCAACCGCGCTGGGCTCGCTGGGATGGACGGTGGCCCTTGTGGTGCTCCTGGCGCTGGGCGACCGGCTGCCCGAACAGGACCGCTGGTGGATCTGGGTGTGCGTGACCGGCCTCGGGTTGGGGATCTTCGCCTACTTCTACATACCCTGGCTGCTGAGACGACGGGACAAGGCCGAGGGACACCACGCTGCGCAGCACGAGCCTGAGACGGACGACGCCGAAGAAGAGGGCGAAACCGGCGAGGAGCCCAAGCACGGCAGTCAGTGAGGATTCACTGACTGCTCTTCACTCACCCCGTGGCTCCCCTCGACACAGGCACCGATAATGGGCGCGTGTCTGATTCGTCTAACCTTTTCCCCCGCGCGCTGGCCGACGAGCTTCGCCACACTCTGATCGAGACCGACTACACGGTCTCAGGGGTACGCGACCGGCTGGGCGGCACGGCAGCGCGGGCGCTCGCACGCGAACAGCTCGTGCCCGCGCTGCGCGCGACGGGTGGCGAAGAGCATCTGGGGGTGCTGCTGCGGTTGTGGTGGCTACAGGAACCCGTTGCGGAACGGACGGCGCGCGCCATCCTGCCGGTGACCGAGCTGGCCGAGGCGGGACTGTTGACCCTCGCCGAGGGGCAGGTGCGCGCGCGGGTGCACCTGGTGCCGTGGGAACTGGATGACGGCCGTCCCGGTTATGTCGTCTCCGACCCCACAGTGCGGCCGGGCCACGGCCAGCCGAATCCGGACCACGTGGTGGGACCGGGAGGCGCTTCAAGCACCCTGGCCCAGCTCATCGTGGACGGACCGATGGAGCGCGCGCTCGACATGGGTGCGGGCTGCGGGGTGCAGACGCTGCATCTGGCCGCGCGGGCCTCGCAGGTCTGTGCCACCGATGTCAACCCGCGCGCCTTGTGGTTCACCGAGATCAGCGCCGCCCTGTCGGGGATCGACAACGTGGAGGTGCGGCAGGGGTCGCTCTACGAACCGGTCGAAGACCAACGATTCGACCTGATCGTCTCCAACCCGCCGTTCGTCATCACCCCGGAGCCTGCGCGCTACTCCTACCGGGAGTCCGATATGGCCGGTGACGAGGTGTGCGCCGAGATCGTGAAGCGCGCGCCGGGGTACCTGACCGACGGTGGCTGGTGCCAGTTGCTGGCGAACTGGCTGCACGTCGGCGGAGAGGACTGGCGCGACCGGGTCGGTGCGTGGGTGACGGGCACCGGCTGCGCGGGCTGGGTGGTGCAGCGCGACGTGCAGGACCCGGCCGAGTATGTGGAGCTGTGGCTGCGCGACTCCTGCGAGCAGGGAACTCCGGAGTACACGCGCCGCTACGACGCTTGGCTGGACTACTTCGAGCGCGAGGGCATCAAAGGGATCGGGTTCGGCTGGATCTGTCTGCGCAACGACGTGGCTCAGGACGCCGCCGTGCGGGTAGAAGACCTGCGCCACGAGATCGAGCAGCCGGCGGGCGCCTATCTGCCGGATGTGGTCAACGGGGCCATGACAGCGCACCGGCTCACCAACGCGGCGCTGCTGTCGGCCCACGTGGCGCCGGCGCCGGGCGTGGTGGAGGAACGGGTCTCGATCCCCGGCGCGCCCGACCCGGAGCAGATCCTGCTGCGCCAGCGCAACGGGCTGCGACGGCTTGCCCAAGTGGGAACGGTGGAGGCAGCGCTGGCGGGCGTGTGCGACGGCACGATGCCGGTGGGGCCGCTCCTGGACGCCATCGCCGAGTTGACCAGCCAAGACCCGGCCGTGTTGCGGGAACGTACCCCGGAGATCCTGCGGGGACTCATCGCCGACGGTTTCTTCCGGGTAGCGCGCTGACCGCGATGGCTGGACGGTGCGCTGCGGTGGGTTCGCTCGGTGGAGCCGTACCCGCCCAAGGCGGCCGGTGGTGGCGCGCGTGCCGGGAGCGCGCCGGAGACCGTACCGCCGGGAGGGGCCGGGCTGTCGGTCGCTCCGGTCGAAGCGAGCGCGGATCGTGGAGCGCGTGTAGGGCGGGGAGTGCAAGGATGTTGTTCGCTGTGCCCTGCGTGCCCGCCGGAAAGAGCGCTCGGCGCCGGTTTCGGTGGGAGCCGGCGGGACGGCGGGCAGTCGGTCGCGTAGCGTAGTTGCCGCACAGACTCGGGAGGAGCCCATATGGTCGAGGCAAAGGTCGATCCCTTCGAGACGGCCGAGGTGCGGCGCCGTGTACTCGACGGGTGGGTGGCCTCCGCGGCCCGGTTTCGTGAGGACGCCAACGCCGAAGAGGACTACGCGCTTGGCGGCTACCGGGACCGTGTCGTCGTGGAGCTGGCGCAAAACGCCGCTGACGCCGCGCGGCGCGCGGGAACGCGGGGTCGACTCCGCCTCGCGTTGCGGGGGCGGGAGTTCACTGCCGCGAATACCGGTGCGCCGCTCACCCGCGAAGGGGTGGAGTCGTTGAGCACGCTGCGGGCGTCGGCCAAGCGCCCCGACACTGTGGACGGCGACGCCGCCACGGGACGTTTCGGCGTGGGGTTCTCGGCGGTGGTCCCGCTCAGCGACGAAGTCACCGTCTCCAGTCGCGAGGGGGCGGTGGCGTGGAGCCGGGAGCGGGCGCTGGAGTGGGTGCAGGAGCGGTTGCCCGGCGCCGGCGGGGCCGCGGCAGAGCTGGCCGCGGAGTTGAAGCGGCGCGACGGTGACGTACCGCTGCTGCGGTTGCCGTTCGAGTTCGAGACGGCCGAGCCGGTACCTGAGGGGTACGACACGGTGGTGCGGTTGGTGCTGCGCGACGATGACGCTCGCGCGCACCTCACGCACCTCCTGGCAGAGACGGGGCAGGCGTTACTGCTGGCGCTGCCCGACCTGGCCGAGGTCGAGATCGACGTCGAGGGAAGGCGGCGCGTCTTGAGTTGCGGCGCCGCGCCCACGAACGGCGAAGACCTGGTGACCGTGGTACGCGAAGGAGAGCAGGAACACCTCACCCGGTGGCGCACGGTCACCCGCACCGGCCGGTTCGATCCGGCGATGCTGGCCGACCGCCCTGTCGAGGAACGCGAGCGGCTGGACTGGGTGGTGACCTGGGCAGTGGCAGTGGACGAGACGGGTGGGGTGGCTGGATTGCCGGCGGATGTGCCGCGGGTGGTGCACGCGCCCACGCCCAGCGACACCGAGCTCGATGTGCCCGCTCTGCTGATCGGGTCGTTCCCGCTGAGTCCCGATCGCAGGCGCGTGGCCGCCGGCCCCGCCCGCGACGCGCTGATCGAGGTGGCCGCCAACGCTTTCTGTGAGCTACTGTGCCGGTTCGCGGCGCGGGCGACCTGGGACCTCATCCCGGTGGAACGTATGAGCGGCAGCGAGTTCGATGTCGGTTTCCGCTCGGCGGTGCTGGAACCGATGCTGGACACCCCTTTCCTGGTGACGGCGGGCAACGTGGCGGTGCGTCCGCGCGACGCGGTCGTCGTGGCCGGCGGGCCGGAGTTGACAGAGGTGCTGGCGCCGATCCTGCCGACGGTGCTGCCCGGGGAGTGGAATTTCCGCCACCCGGGGCTGGCGCGGCTGCGGCTGCGCCACATCGGGCTTGCCGAGCTGGCCGACCTGCTCGCTGACCTCGACCGGGAGCCCCGATGGTGGGCGGAACTGTACGCGGCGCTGCGCGCAGCGGGGCAGCACGGCTGGGATCTCGCCGAGCTGGGCGCGCTGCCGGTGCCGCTGGCGGACGGCCGGCTCGTGCGCGGGCCACGCGGGTTGCTTGTGCCCGCGGGTGAGGCGGTGGGGCCCGGGACACCTCCGGCGCGGCAGCTCGCTCCGTTGGGGCTGCGGCTGGTCCATCCGCACGCGGTCGATCCGCTGCTGGTGCGGTTGGGGGCCGTCGAGGCGGGAAACCGGGCGATCGTGACCGACGCGGCGACGCGGGCCGCGGTGGAGAACTCGTTGGAGGCCGACGCCCCCGACACGATCGCCGAAGTTGTGCTAAGGCTGGTCGCGGTTTCGGGGGTGACGGCCGACGACGAGCCGTGGTTGGCGGAACTGGCGCTGCCCGACGACGAGGGGGGCTATTCCGTCGCTGGCGAGTTGTTGTTGCCCGACAGTCCGCTGCGCGAGATTTTCGTCGCGGACGCTCCCTTCGGTGTCGTGGCGCGCGAGGTGGTGGCGCGCCACGGCGCGGAGCCGCTGGAGGCGGTGGGGGTGGTGCGCTCCTTCACGCTGTGGCGGCGCACGGACGTGACGCTGGGGGCAGCGCTGCGGGAGAGTCTCGAAGATCTGGCGCTGGACGGCGTCGAGGAGTGGGGCGAGGAGGTTGCGGAGCAGGCCGGGGGCGACGGGGTACCGCCGGTGGTGCCCGAGCTGGTGGGGGTGCGCGACCTGGAATTCGTTCGTGAGGACCGCTGGCCGCAAGCGCTGGAGCTGCTGGCAGCGCCGCAGACACGCGGGGCCGTCGTGGAACCCACGCGGGTGCTGCGCGGCGACGGACGCTCGGTGGACGTGCCCTCCTACACGGCGTGGTGGCTGCGGACCGGGGCACTGTTGGCGGGGCGGCGCCCGGTGGAGCTGCGCATGCCCGACGCGGCGGCGGAGCTGCGCGGGCTCTACGACGAGGTGCCCGAGAGGGTGGACGCGGTATTGGCGCGGGCACTGGGGGTGCGTGCGACGGTGTCGGAGTTGTTGGCCGAGCGTGACGGCCCCGATGAGCTGCTGGAACGGATGGCCGACCCGCGGCGGGAAGTGTCGCGGGAGGCGCTACGGCACCTGTGGCGGGCGCTGGCCGAGGTGGACCCCGAGCGGGTGAACGTTCCGGAGCGGGTACGGGCGGTGAGCCCGGCCACGGGAGAGACCATGGTGGCCGACGCCGAGGAGACGGTGGTGGTCGACGCGCCGGATCTGCTGCCGCTGCTGGGAGGCCGGCCTGCGATTCTCGTGGCGGCCGACCGGTGTGCCGCACTGGCCGACGTGCTGGACGTGGCATTGGCCAGCGAGGAGATTGAAGGCAGCGTGACGGTGACGGGCAGCGCGGCCTCGACCGGGGAGGTACGGCCCGTCCCCGATGAGGTGCGGGCGTTCCTGGACACCGCCCTCCTCACCTACCTGCACCACGACGAGCTGCTCGTCGACGGCACAGCGGTGGAGTGGCGCTACACCGAGGGTACGGTGCGCGCCGCCACCACCGACGGGTTGGCGCGGGCGCTGGCGTGGGCGTCGGGGCAGTGGGAGAAGCGCCACGTCGTGACGGCTGTGCTGCGCGACCCGCAGACCGTGGGCGAGTTGCTGGCCGAAGCCGATATGGATAACGCCGGGCCGCCGCTGTAGCCCCGCAGGGTGGGCGGCGCCGACGCGGTTCGAGGCAGGGTCAACTGTCGGAGGTCACGAGTTCGAGTTCGCTGGTGTCGTCGAAGACGATGTGGTCATAGCCCATCTCGTCGACGACGGGCGGGGCCGGTTCGGGAGCTTCCGTGGGCAGGGAGGCCTCGGAGTGGGCGCCGCAGCCATGGTCCATGGACACGACGCGGCCGTCGTCGGGCGCGTACTCGTTGGCGCACACGCCGAACATCTGGCGGAACTCCCCGGCCAGGGGTGTCATGAAGCCACAGGTGGCGCAGGGGGCCGGGGCGGCGTTGGCGATAGGGTTGTTGGGTCCGGCGGGTCCCTGGTACCAGCGTTCGGCGGCGGCCTCGCGCCCGCTCTCGGACAGGACACGGGCTCGGCCCAGCCCCAGCTCCCAAAACATCTGTTTGTCGACGCCTTCTTCGTCCTCCTCGCCGGCGGGAACCTGGGCGTAGCCCGGCATCAGGCGGTCGTCATCCACCGCACTGGGCAGCAGGTCGCCCACGCCGACGTCGCCGGGGCGCAGGCGTTCCTTCCACGGCAGCCACTCGGGGGCGAGGAGGGCATCGGAGCCGGGCAGTAGCACGGCCTCGTTGACGGTGACGCGCTTGGCGCGCGCGGCGCGCACGACCGTCACGGCGTAACGCCATCCGGGGTAGGCGGGGTCAAGGCACTCGAAGAGGTGCGTGACCAGCCGATCTCCTTCAACGCTGGCGGAGAGGTGCTCGCCAACCCACTCCGGACGTCCGATATCGACGGCGGCGGTTCGGGCGAGGTCTACCGCCTCGGTACATGCCTTGTCTGGTGTCGAACGACGGGTACGGCTCACATTTCCATTTTCGCTGATTACCAGTGCCGACATGACCATCAGGGGGATCGATAGCCGACCGTTACGCGAGCCTCACAGGACTGCCTGGTGGGAGGAGAGGAGGGCGAGGCTGGGGCTCACGCCTCCAGATCGTCGGCGACCACGCGCAGTACCTGCGCGATCTTGGCGGCTTCGCGGCGGTCGGGGTGCTTGCCCCTGCGATAGGTGCCTGAGATGCCGTCGAGGAGCTTGATGAGGTCCTCGACGATGACGACCATCTCTTCGGGTTTCTTACGCATCGCCTTGGAGACGGAACGAGGGGTATCGAGCAGCTTCAACTGGAGCGCCTGAGCGCCTTTTCGGCCTTCGACGACACCGAACTCGACGCGCTGGCCGGGCCGCAGCGAGGTGGCTCCCGCGGGCAGCGCGGAAGAGTGAACGAACACCTCACCGCCGTCATCGCGCGTGAGAAAGCCGAAGCCCTTTTCGCTGTCGTACCACTTGACCTTGCCGGTGGGCACGTGTGACCTCATCGCTTTCGCCGTCGGACCAAGAATGGAGGCCCGCGAGCTACCGTGCACCGGCGCTTGCTCGCTTGGCCTCCTAAGGCCCCATCTTCCCACAGGGCCAGTTTCAGGCTAATGCGCCGCGCTCTCATCAAGCGAGTAGCTACATGCCCGTAAAAAGCACAAAAGGCACCAAACGACCGGCCATAAGCGGCCACTCCTTATCGATTGTGCTCTCCCTGCGTCGACCGCGGGCGGGAGACCCGGTCCGCATTCGGCCGGGTCTCCCTTAACGACATCCCCGGTGCCGCTGGTTGCGGAGTTGTGGGACGGGAGCCGGCGGCTCCGGAATGCCGTTGGACGGATGGTCGCGCCATGTGGGAGGCCCGCGTGGCTGGCTCGGCCGATCTGCGGCGACCACCGCGTTCCGGCGGCGGCAGGCCGACCGAAACGGAACGCGGTTCTATCAATACCCGGCGAGTCACCTCACCACCCCCACGAAACACCAGCTCAACAGTTACCTTGCCAAGGATTTACCCCTCCTGTGACGGGCCCGGCCGACACTTACCAACCATCCGATGAACACAAAAAGAAATATTAAAGATACGATCCGTAACGGCAGTGGGAACTGCCGCTGTTGTGCCTCCAGCCACAACGTCACGAAGGAACCGTATGCGCCGACGCGCTCTGACTCCCCTGCCCCTCGCCGCTTTGGCCGTGCTCACACCCCTGAGCCCTTCGGCCGCTGCTGCCGAGCCCGCCGATTCCCACCTGGAGCTGTACTCGGGCCCCGGTCTTGGCCACACAACGCTCGCGGTGGCGAGCGGGTGCCACTCGTTCGCCCCGCGCATGGTCTATTACGCCGACTCCACGCCCGTGGCCGACTACACCTTCCACTCCGGCCCCGACTGCACGGGGGCCGCCTTGGGCAGCGGACAGGACGCCACTCAGTGGATTCCGCCGCTGAGCGGCGTGCGCTCGGTACGCATCGTTTTCCATGGAGCCGGTGGCTGAGTGGCTGCCGGGCGCCGACGGTGTTGCTCTCCCGATTCCCACTCTCGCTGCGGGCCCGATCTCTGATGAGATAGGGCGAGAACGCCCACCCATCGATATCCCAAACCGCACAGAGGAATAGGGACCTATGAGCAACCCCTCGCTGCCCCCCGGTGCCTCCTCCCCCCGCGACCACGGTTCCGACTCGTCTCGGGCTCGCTCACGCGACGACGCGGCGCGCGAGAACGCCGAGGAGCGCGCCGATGACCGGGATCGGCCGAGCGGGGGGTCGAGCAGTTCCACCATGGCGCTGATCGTGCACGCCTTGACGTTTCTGTGCTGCTTCAACTGGATCTTCGGCGTCTTGGGCATGGTGTTGGCGATCCGTGCGGCCCACAAGCGCGATCGGGGACGTTACCTGGAGGCGGAGACGTTGACCCGTTACTCCTGGTACTGCCTGGGAGCCGCGGGGGTCATGTTCGCGGTCATGTTCATCCTCTCCTTCGTGGTGCTGACGCAGGCCGGCTCGTGGGTGGAGGGAATCGTGCCCGTGACGAACTGGTAGCGGCGGCGAAACGGCGACGTCGGGAAACCGCCGGTGCGCATGGGCGAGTGCGCCGCCCCGGAAAGGGCTCAGGCCAACACCTGGTCCCAGGAGACTTCTTGGGTGAGCAACTCGGGGTACTTGACCTCGGCGTAGCGGGTGTACTCCATGATGTGGTCGCGCATAGCCTCGCCCGCCAGGGTGGGGTCTTGGCTGCTCAGCGCTTGATAGACCTTCTCGTGAGCCTCCAGGATGGCGCCGCGGCGGTGGAGGGGGTAGTCAATGCCGAGTACCGTGCCGTCGAGCATGCCGAGGATGGCGTCGACGAGGTAGCCGAAGAGGGCGTTGCCGGAGGACCAGGCGATGATGTCGTGGAACCCCTTGTTGGCCGCTAGGAAGGTCGCGCGGTCCGCAAGGTTGTCGCGCATGTTGGTGACGGTCTCCCCGAGGCGGGCCAGGTCGTCGGCGTCCATACGCTCGGCGGCGAGGGTGGCCATGACCGGTTCGAGGGCGTTGCGGGCCTCCATGATGACCCGGTATGGCGCCTGAGCGAACTGTAGCAGCAGCATCAGGTTGGCGGCGAGGTGGGAAGCGTCGGGGCTGGCTACGACCGGCCCGCCTCCCGGCCCCGGCTTGAGGGTGAGGGTCCCCTGGAGTTCGAGATAGCGCAGGGCTTCCCGCAGGGTTCCTCGGCCGACGCTGTACTCCTCGAGCATGGCGCGCTCAGAGGGGAGTTTGTCGCCCGCGGTGAGCCCCTGGGCTTTCATATCAGCGACGATACGCTGCGCGATGATCATCGCTGTTTTTTGGGGACGCGCTCGGTTGGCGGCTACCACGACCTCGTCCCTTCCCCGTTGGATTGAAGAAACCCGAAACAAAAACCATGCATATGATAACCAGTTATGAAGGATTTGTCGTGCATGCCGGCTGACGGCGAGGGACCACCGTAGGCGACAGCCTCACTTTCGGCGACGCTGCGGAGGGAAGATGTGTCTTCGCCGGTTCTCTCCCTGAGCAAGGGACGATCTTGTCGCCGAGAGCCTGGGCGAGGCGGCTGGTTCCGGCTGTCGCTCTTGGCGGCGAAAGCGACGCATAACGGCACGCTCGTGAGTGCGTAGCACCACGGCACCGCTCGGTTGCCGCGCCCACGTGGGCTCACACCGAGGGCAGACCGCCGAGGATGAAGGTGAAGCCGGCGATGAGCCAGGCCATGAAAGAGTAGCCCAATGTCCGGGTGCGCAGTTCCGGGCGCTCACGCAAGCTCGGGGCGAGGAAAGCTGAGACCATGAGGGTGAGCGCGAGCAGTGCCGGGATGAGCGAAGCGACGGCGAACAGCGCCATCTGGTCGACGCATCCCGCGTAGTCGGGGCCGCTGGGCTTGCCACAGAACACGTTGTCTCCCCAGTCGGTGAGCACGAACAACAGGTAAGTAGCCGCCAGCGCCAGATCGCACAGCAGCAGGAGCCACGATGGCGCGGCTGTCAGAGCGGCCACAGCCGGTCTCGGATGACCCCGGGTGGATGACACCTCCCGACCGTACCGTTTCGCGCCGGACGCGACGGCCCGAGCGGATCACGACAAACGGAGTTCACCCCTCCGACCACACCGAGATTTACGTAGCGGAGAGAAGTGTCGAATGATAGTGCCAACAGACCGAACTGGAGGATGAGAACCAATGGCGCCACCCCCCGAGAACGAGACCACAACCGGCACCTCATCCACCGGCCGCAGCGGTTTCCACTCGCTGCGAGCCGGGGGCCTGAATTGGGACTCCTTTCCGCTGCGACTGTTCGAGAAAGGCAACGCCAAGTTCTGGAACCCCGCCGACATCGACATGAGCCGCGACGCCGAGGACTGGCACAGCCTCCCCGAGCCCGTCCAGAAACGTATTCTGCGGCTGTGCGCGGTGTTTGTCGCGGGTGAGGAAGCCGTCACCGAGGACATCCAGCCCTTCGTCCGCGCCATGGCGGCCGAAGGGCGGCTGAACGACGAGATGTACCTCACCCAGTTCGCGTTTGAAGAGGCCAAACACCTCCAAGCGTTTCGGATGTGGCTGGATGCGTTGGGCATCGACACTGACCTGCACCGTTACGTCCAAAAGAACGCCGGCTACCGGTTTTTGTTCTACGAGGAGCTGCCGGCCGCGCTGTCCTCCCTCAACGACGACCCCAGCCCCGCCAACCAGATCCGGGCTTCGGTCACCTACAACCACATCATCGAGGGGTCGCTGGCGCTGACCGGATACCACTCCTGGAACCACATCTGCACCGCGCGTGGCATCTTCCCCGGCATGCGCGAGATCATCAAGCGCATCAGCGAGGACGAGCGCCGCCACATGGCGTGGGGCACCTTCACGTGCCGGCGGCATGTGGCCGCCGACGACGCCAACTGGCAGCTCGTCGAGGACCGGCTCCACGAACTGCTGCCGCACGTGATGTCTACCGTCAACCTGTCCAACAGTCCCAACATCAAGGGCAGCCACGATCTGTCGACCGAGGACCTGATGAAGTACGCCAACGACCGTGCCCTGCGCCGCCTGGGGGCGATCGAGAGCGCGCGGGGCGCGCCTCTGGAGCGTATCGACGTCGACGCCGCCCCCGAGGAACTGGAAGAGAGGTTCGGACGGGAGGACAGCGCGGCGATGAGACAGGTGAGCCGAGACGCGGAGTCACCCGAGCGCCCCTAGCTTGCCACTGTCGCGCTGGGCCCCGGCTCGGCCGGGAGGACAGCGACATGACAAAGGGCGGCCCCTCGGCTGCGGGACCGCCCTTGCCGTATCGGCGAGGTGGACTAGAAGTCCATGCCGCCCATGTCAGCGCCGGGAGCGGCGGCAGCGGCCTGCTGCTTCTCCGGCTTCTCGGCGATGACGGACTCGGTGGTCAGGAACAGACCGGCGATGGAAGCGGCGTTTTGCAACGCCGAGCGGGTCACCTTGGTCGGGTCGATGACGCCGTCGTTGGCCAGGTCGGTGTACTCGCCCGTGGCGGCGTTGAGGCCGATGCCGGGCTCCAGGCCGCGGACCTTCTCCACGACAACCCCGCCCTCAAGGCCGGAGTTGATCGCGATCTGGCGCAGCGGCTCGGCGATGGCGCGGCGGACGATGTCGGCGCCGATGGCCTCGTCGCCCTCCAGCTCCAGCTTCTCGAACGCCGGAACGCCGGCCTGTAGCAGGGCGACGCCACCGCCGGGCAGGATGCCCTCCTCGACAGCGGCCTTGGCGTTGCGCACCGCGTCCTCGATGCGGTGCTTGCGCTCCTTGAGCTCAACCTCGGTGGCGGCGCCGGCCTTGATCACCGCGACACCGCCGGCCAGGCGGGCCAGGCGCTCCTGGAGCTTCTCGCGGTCGTAGTCGGAGTCGGTGCGCTCGATCTCGTTGCGGATCTCGTTGACGCGGCCGGCGATGGCCTCGGCGTCACCGGCACCCTCGACGATGGTGGTCTCGTCACGGGTGACGACGACCTTGCGGGCACGGCCGAGCATGTCGAGCTCGGTGTTCTCCAGCTTCAGGCCCACCTCTTCGGTGATGACCTGGCCGCCGGTGAGCGTGGCGATGTCGCTGAGTTGGGCCTTGCGACGGTCGCCAAAGCCCGGGGCCTTGACAGCCACCGACTTGAAGGTGCCGCGGATCTTGTTGACGACGAGCGTCTGGAGCGCGCCTCCCTCAAGGTCCTCAGCGATGACCATCAGCGGACGGCCGGCCTGAAGGACCTTCTCGACGATGGGGAGGAACTCGTTGTTGTTGGAGATCTTCTGGTTGGCGATGAGGATGTAGGGGTCCTCAAGCACCGTCTCCATGCGCTCCAGGTCGGTGGCGAAGTAGGGCGAGATGTAGCCCTTGTCGAAGCGCATACCCTCGGCGAGCTCCAGCTCCAGCCCGAAGGTCTGGCCCTCCTCGACGGTGATGACGCCTTCCTTGCCGACCTTGTCCATGGCGTCGGCGATGATCTCGCCGACCTGCTGGTCGCCGGCCGAGATCGAAGCGGTTGAGGCGATCTGCTCCTTGGTCTCGATGCCCTTGGAGAGGTTGGCCAGCTCCTCGCTGATGCGGGAGACGGCGGCCTCGATGCCGCGCTTGAGGCCGACCGGGTTGGCGCCGGCGGCGACGTTGCGCAGCCCCTCACGTACGAGGGCCTGGGCCAGGACCGTGGCCGTGGTGGTACCGTCACCGGCGACGTCGTCGGTCTTCTTAGCGACCTCCTTGACCAGCTCAGCCCCGATCTTCTCCCAGGGGTCCTCGAGCTCGATCTCCTTGGCGATAGAGACACCGTCGTTGGTAATCGTGGGAGCGCCCCACTTCTTCTCAAGAACGACGTTGCGCCCCTTGGGGCCCAGCGTCACCTTGACGGCGTCAGCGAGTTGATTCATACCGCGCTCAAGGCCGCGCCGGGCCTCCTCGTCAAACGCGATCAGTTTGGCTGCCATAGACTTCCTGTCCTCCCGGGACCGTCTGATACGCGAAGGAACGAGCCGACGCCCGCGACGGACGACCGCGGCGTTCCGGATTCCGTCCACCGGAGACCGCGGCCTCATCGCCTCGATCCTGATTTAGCACTCATAATGACTGAGTGCTAACGATCCCTTTTCTAGCACTCTCCAATGGGGAGTGCAAATGTCGCAGCGCGGTTTTCTCCAGAGCGTCAGCCGCAGGTCAGCACAACGAAAAAGCCCGGTTCCGGGCCCGTCGACGAGGGCGACGGGCCCGGAACCGGGCGGTTACGGCCGCGTTGGGTGATGACGTGGCGACGCGGCGGCCACGAGCGCGCGCAGTGACCTAGCAGCCACCGGCGACCGCGGGGATGACCGACACCTGGCACCCCTCGGGCGTGGCGGTATCGAGGCCGTCGGCGAACCGAACGTCCTCGTCACCCACATAGACGTTGACGAAACGGCGGATCTTGCCGTTGTCGTCGAGGATGCGGGCCTGGATACCGGGGTATTCGGCCTCAAGGTGGTTGATGACCTCCTTGAGGGAGGAGCCCTCGGCCGTCACCTCGGCGGCGTCCTTGGTGTAGCTGCGCAGGATGGTCGGGACACGGACACTGACGCTCATTGCGTGCGCTCAACTCCTTGACTGATCGGGTGGGGGCAGCGGAGACCCCAAGACGGTTCTGGACGTTACAGCAGGCCAGCGTCCTTGAAGGCATCGAGGGAGGGCGGAACCGTCGCGGTGACCCCCGCCTCAACGGCGTTGAGCGTCTTCAGCCCGTCACCGGTGTTGAGGACCACGGTCTCGGCCGCGGGGTCGAGCGCGCCCTGGGAGAGGAGCTTGCGCAGCACGCCGGTCGTGACGCCGCCGGCCGTCTCGGCGAAGACCCCCTCGGTACGCGCCAGCAGGTTGATGGAGTCGACGATCTCGGCGTCACTGACGTGAGCCACAGCGCCTCCGGTGCGCTGGCACACGTCGAGGACGTAAGGACCGTCGGCGGGGTTTCCGATGGCCAGTGATTTGGCGATGGTGTCGGGCTTGACGGGCTGAATGACGTCGTAGCCGCTCTCCCACGCCTGGGCCACCGGGGAGCACCCCGTGGCCTGGGCCCCGAAGATCCGGTAGGGCTTGTCCTCGACCAGACCCAATTGGATCAGTTCCCGCAGCCCCTTGTCGATCTTGGTGAGCTGGGACCCGGAGGCGATGGGGACGATGACCTGATCGGGCAGCCGCCAGCCGAGCTGCTCGGCGATCTCGTAGGCCAGGGACTTCGAGCCCTCAGCGTAGTAGGGGCGGAGGTTGACGTTGACAAACCCCCAGTCCTCACCGGCCGGGTCGCCCATCAGCTCCGAGCAGAAACGGTTCACGTCGTCGTAGTTGCCGTCGAGGGCCACGACCCGCCCGCCGTAGATGGCGGCCATGACGATCTTGCCCTGCTCCAGGCCGGCCGGGATGAACACGCAGGACTTGAAACCAGCGCGCGCTGCGGCGGCCCCCACTGCGCCGGCCAGGTTGCCTGTAGAGGAGCACGAAAGCGTGGTGAAACCGAAGACGCGCGCGGCCTCGACCGCCATAGCCACGACGCGGTCCTTGAAGGAGTGTGTGGGGTTGCCCGAGTCGTCCTTGATGTGAAGCGAGCGCATGCCCAGCTCAGCAGCGAGGCGGTCGGCCTGGACCAGCGGAGTCAGCCCCGGGTTCATGTTGGGCAACTCGCGGACGTTGTCCGGTACGGGCAGCAGCCCGGCGTAGCGCCAGATGTTGGCGGGTCCCCGCTCAATGGCGGCGCGCGTGATCCCCTCGAAGTCGTAAGCGATCTCCAAGGGGCCGAAACAGAAGTCACACGCGAAGCGCGGAGTGAGATCGTAGCGCTCACCACACTCGCGACATGACAGCGCGGCTGCCGGGCCGAAAGAGCGGATCGTGGGCTGGTCGGTTCTCGTCGGTTCCGTGGCGATCGTCGCCATGCGAGGCTTCTCCCCTCATCTTTCCTGTACGCCACCTTGACCACAGGCCGGAGTTGGCACCTGCCTCGGCCGCCTCGCACCTGACGAGAAACGTAATCCGAGATGGTTGCCGGGGCTTCGCAGGGCCGGTCCCTCCACCCCTCTGGATGAGCAATATGTGGTTGTGAAGATCATCGCCGACCATGTCGCCGCGCGAGATCCGTTGGTCACTGTAACCGACGCGGTGTCCGATTTTCTATCCGGGGTGAGCTAGCTAACAAGCGACATCCGCCGCTGTCGACGCCGCAGCGCACCGCCGCGCTTCCACTCAGTGACGGCCATCACGCCCACCGCCACCTGCGCAACGGTTGCCGGCAGGGGATGCGGGGTTTGCACACGTGCCCCACGGGTCACAATCGCGGCATCGCCCCGGCCATCATCTCGGGGCGGCGATGTAGTTAAGTGGGGAGCAACGGATCCCAAGGGAGAGGTGGACGATCAGGTGGACAAGGCACAGATCCTCGTCGCGTCCAACAGAGGCCCGGTGTCCTTCTCGGTCGCCGACGACGGCTCCCTGGCCTTCCGGCGCGGCGGTGGCGGACTGGTCTCCGGGCTGAGCTCCGTAGCCGCCGACATCGAAACGCTGTGGGTGTGCGCGGCACTGTCGGACGCCGACCGCAAAGCCGTGGCCGCAGCCCCCGAGGGGCGGCTCGACCAAGCCGGCTTCGATCTCGGCGGCGCGCGTGTGCGCATGCTCGACATCGCGCCCGAAACCTTCGCCGACGCCTATACGTGGGTGGCCAACTCGACCCTGTGGTTCGTCCACCACATGCTCTACGACACCCCCAACAAACCCGGCTTCGACGCCACATTCCGGCACCAGTGGGAGAACTACCGCTCCTACAACGCCGCGTTTGCCGAGGCGCTGGTCACCGGAGCCGGCGAGGGAGCGAAGGTCGCGGTGCAGGACTACCACCTCGCGCTGGTGCCGCGCATGGTGCGCGGACGCCGGCCCGACCTGCGCATCGCCCATTTCTCTCACACCCCCTGGGCCCCACCGGAGTACTTCCGGATGCTGCCCACCGATGTCGGCAGGGAATTGCTGGAGGGCATGCTCGGCGCCGACCATCTGGGATTCCTCAGCTCCCGCTGGGCCGACGCCTTCCTGGAGTGCTGCGCACGCTTCCTGCACGCCGGCGTCGACCGCAGGGCCCGCACGGTGCAGTTCGGCGGCCGGATCGTCAAGGTAGGAGTGCACGGGCTGGGCGCCGACGGAGCCTTCCTGCGCGAGCGTGCCGAGGCCGACGACGTGGCCCAGCGCCGTGGGGAGCTGCGCGAACTGGTGGGCGACCGCAAGCTCATCGTCCGAGTCGACCGCACCGAACTGTCCAAGAACATCGTCCGGGGGTTGGCCGCCTACCGCGAACTGCTGGCGACCCGGCCGGAGTGGCGGGGGCGGGTGACGCACATGGCCTACGCCTACCCCAGCCGCGGCGACGTGCCGGAGTACCGGGAGTACACCGCCGCCGTGCAACGGCTCGCCAAGGAGATCAACGAGGAGTTCGGCACCGACGACTGGACCCCGTTGATCCTGGAGGTCAACGACGACTTCCCCCGGTCGCTGGCCTCGTACCAGATCGCCGACGTGCTCCTGGTCAACCCCATCCGCGACGGGATGAACCTCGTAGCCAAGGAAGGGCCGGTGCTGTCGCTTGAGGGGTGTGCGGTGGTGCTGTCCACTGAGGCCGGCGCCGCCGACGATCTCGGTAAAAACGCGCTCCTGATCAACCCTTACGACATCAGCGAGACCACCGAGGCCCTCCACAAGGGCTTGACGATGCCCCAGGAGGAACGGCGCGCTCGGTGCGAACGCATGGTGGAGGCGGCCACGGCGCTGCCGCCACAGCGCTGGTTCACCGACCAGTTGCGGGCACTGGGCTAGGTTGTTGTTTTTCGGACGACTGGGGCGGGGGTGTTCTTTGTTCGCTCCTGCCTCGATCGCTTCGCGAGCTCGGCAACCCACGGGGCGAGGGCGGAGGTGCCCACCCGCTTGTGCCCACCGCCGTTTCTCGCCGCCCTTTTCAAAAAACAGAACTTAACCCCACGGCAAGGCCCGCGGCCGTGGGCCGCGGGCAAGGACAGCGCCACCTAACGCTGCTGTAGCGCGTCGGCCAGTCCGGTCAGCAGCTCGGCCACCCCGGCCGGACCGTCGACGACGACATCGGCCCGTTCGACCAGCGCTGCGACATTCTCGGCCGTGCCGGCGGCGCTACACACTTTGAGGCCGGCGACGCCGCGTTCGCGCAACTGTTCAAGGGCGGCAAAGGCGGCGAGGTCGCCGAGATCGTCTCCGGCGTAGACCACCGAGGTGGCCGACAGGTCGGTGACGAAGTCGGTGAGCGCCGCTCCCTTGTCCATCCCGTGAGGGCGCAGCTCGATGACCATACGTCCCGGCTCGACCGCGAGCTCGGCACGCTCGGCCAATTCGGCGAGCGGGGCCCGCAGCAGTTCGAGCGCCGCATGCGGCTCGGGGGTGCGACGGGTGTGCACCGCCAGCGCGATCCGCTTGTCCTCGATCGAGGTGCCCTCGGGAGCGTCCGCTCGGGCGAGTAGTTCGGGCAGTTCAGCCCGAGCCAGGGCGACGCCGGGCGGGGGCTCGGGCACGGTGAGCCGGCCGCCCTCCCAGCGTTCCCTGCCGTACTGGCCAAGCACGACGATGCCGTTGACCTTGGTGAGGTTGCCGTACTCTACGGCCACGTCGGCCGGGCGCCCGGTCACGATGACGATGGAACGCAGCAGAGGGGACAGCCGCGCGAGTTCCTCGACCACGCCGGGGTGGGCACGGGCATCGCTGGGGTTGGGGACGATCGGCGCGAGGGTTCCATCGAAGTCCAGGGCGAGGACAGCGCCGTGGGGGTCGCCCATGACGCGATCCAGCGCGGCTGCGCCGGTGTCGGTGGTGGGGTGGGGCAGGCTCATGGCTACGGTCTCATCTGTCGGCGGCTGATGGCCTGAAAGGGGCCGGCGGGATACCGCGGCGCCCTCAGAGTTGGATGCCCAGCATGCGAGCGGTGCGGCGGCGCCGACGGTCGGCTCGCATACGACGGATACGTTTCACGGTCATGGGGTCGAAGGCGAGGGCCTCCGGACGCTCGACGAGACCGTTGAGCAGTTGATAGTAGCGCGTGGGCGAGAATCCAAAGTGGTCGCGGATGGCCTGTTCCTTCGAGCCTTCGAGTTTCCACCATTGGCGTTCGAAGGCGAGTATCCGCTGGTCGCGTTCAGATAGGTGGGGCTCCTCGGCGGACGTTGCACGGTCAGCCGACGTATTGGGGGGCTGCTGGCCGAACGGCCCGGGATTCGACATTGAAGCGCCTCCTCGTCCGGATTTGGCGCGACTCATCGTAGCGATTTCCCGGCAGCGCCGCGGGGCAAAGCTCCGCGGTCGGGCACGCCGCCAAGAGGTGACAATTGGCTGTCCTTGCCTGCCTACCGTCCTCTATGCACGGGCGGGCGGGCAGAAGTGTGGCGCTGGCCACTGCCGCACGAGCCCCGGCGCTGTTCCCATCGGCATCGGGAGTCCACTACGGCTCCGTTACCCGCCGGCGACACAGCGGTGACACCGACCTCATTAAATTGGGATGGCCTTATCGGGCGTGGCGATGGCGAGAAAATACGGGGGGCTAACCGTGAGACTCCGGTTCGACGGGCGAAAATCGGGGCGATGGATCGGGCAACAGTTGGGTAAAACCATGGGGGTCGCACCTGCGAGCCCCGGAACCCGTGGTAACCAATCACCCGTTACGTGGCACAATGACCAGGGCCAATAGGCCGGGTTCGCGGAGTTCGGCCGAACGCTTGCTGGAAGGGGATTCATGGCCCGGCACGCCACGCGGTTGATGACGGCCAATATGGTCAGGGCACGTGGCGCGTGCGCGGCGGCTCTCATGGCCGGCGCTCTCACTCTCGGCATAGGGGTGGATTCCGCGGCGGCCGACCCGGAAGCGTCGGGGGACTTGCGGTACCAGCAGTGGGGCCTAGAAGCTGTCGACGCCCCTAAGGCATGGGAGATCACCGAGGGGTGGGGGGTCACGGTCGCCCTGCTGGACACCGGTGTCGACGACTCTCACCCGGACTTGGCGGGCAATATCGAGATCGGCCCCGACTACACGGGGGAAGACGCCAGGCCCGGTGAGGCCGGCTATGGCGGCCACGGCACCAAAATGGCGGGCATCATCGCAGCCAACGGCCACGGCGTGGAGCACTCCGGCGGCGTCATGGGCGTGGCGCCCAACGCCGAGATCTTGTCGATCAGGGTCGGTGCCGACCCCGGAAGCTCTAGCGAGGCGAGCCAGGCCGGCCCTGAGGAACAGCAGCGATGGTTGGCCAACGGCATCCGCGAGGCGGTCCGGGAAGGGGCCCAGATCGTCAGCATCCCGCTGCTGGGCCACGGCGGGGAAACCAGCGCCGTAGAGCGGGAGGCCGTCGAGTACGCCAACCGCCGCGGAGTTGTCATCATCGCCGGCGGTAGCGGGGAGGAGACCCCCTTCTATCCGGCGGCCTACGAGAACGTACTCGCAGCCAGCCCTGTCGGGCCGAGCATGCGGCCCAGCGGGACCACGAGCACATTCGTGGGCGCCTCGCTGCCCGCTCCAGCCGAAAAGATCGCCACCACGGCCACCGGCGGTGGCTACGAGCATGTCAGCGGTACGGATGCGGCGGCAGCCATGGTGACCGGGGTGGCCGCTCTCGTGCGTTCGGAGTACCCTCAGCTACGCCCGGATCAGGTCAAAGACGCCCTCGTGGCCTCGAAGGAGCCTCAGCAGGCCAGCTCTCCGGACACCGCCCCCCTGGAGCTGACGGCCTCAGGCACGGTCAACGCCAGCTACGCGCTCGAAGCCGCCGGCAAGCTCGCCGCTGACCAGCCCGCCTTCGACCCGGAACTGGCCCAGCAAAACGAGGACGAGGGGCTCACGGGGGCGGGCTGGACCCTATGGGCCGGGATCGGCTTCGCCGGTGTCCTCCTCGTAGCAGCGGTGATCGGCGGGCGCACGTTGCAGCGCCGTATGGCCAACCCCTACAACCTGCCAGACCAGGGGTCCGCCGAGGAACCGCTGAACCACCGCGCGCGGTGACGTGGGGCCGCCCGGTAGCCGCGGCGCGGGTGCCGCTAGGCGGCGAACGCGGCGTGTGCGACCGTTCTAAGGTCGAGCAGTCCCGGGCGGCGGCGCCCATTGTGCACGGCGTTGGTCAACAGGCCGACGTAGCGGCCCGTCTGCGGGTGCAGGAACAGGCTGGTACCGGTGTAGCCGTTGTGGTACACGACCCCGTCATCGCTGACCAGCCACGCTAGACCACGCGAGCAGTGATCCCCGGCGTTGACGTAGCCGCGCCAACTCTCCCGCAGGTATTGGGTCATGGGGTCGTGGCTGTCGCCGCCGGCGTGGATGCGCAGCAGTTCGCGAGCGTAGGAGCCCAGGTCGGTGACGGTGGTGAACACTCCGGCGTGGCCGGCGACGCCCCCCATGAGAGCCGCTGCCTCGTCGTGGACCACGCCCCACGTGGGCGCTGCCCCGGCGATGCGACGTTCGGTGGGGGCGACGTTGCGGCTGCGCGGTAGCGGCCCGTAGGTGGTCGCCGGCATGCCCACGGAAGTCCACAGGTCGGCGGCGAGGTGGTCCAGCGGATCGCCGAGCACACGTTCCAACAGGAGCCCCAGCAGGATGAAGCCGTGGTCGATGTAGCGGTAGCCCTCTTCCTCCAGCGGCTCGGACAGAAGCGCCTCGGCCAGATCCTGGCCGGTTCCGACGTAGCGCTCCAACCAAATGACGGGGCTCATCCGGGAGGTGTGCGTGAGGATCTGGCGAATCGTCACCGATCCCCCGGGATAGGGGCCGCCGGGAACGTACTCGCCGACGGGGACATCCAGGTGGAGCGCGCCCCCTGCTATGGCTTGGCCGATGAGCGGCCAGGTAGCCATGACCTTCGTCAAACTGGCGGTGTCGTAATGGACGTCCGGAGCCGGGACAGCGTCGCCACACTCCAGTGCCAGCGAGCCCACCGTCACGAACTCCCACATACCGTCGGTGCCGACGACGGCCGCCCCTCCCGGCAGCCACCCCGCATCGACCATGACCTTCAAGACGCCTCGGATCTCTGTCCCTGTCTGCGTCACCCAATCTCCGTCGCGCACGTGCCCCCTCCTCGCGTAATTGCCCCCACTTTCGCCGGTACCCGTCCGTGTCTGGACTGTCACCTGCGAGGAATGAATGCCCGAATTCCGGATATCCGCTACAGAGAACGCTATGGCATACCAGGGCGCGAGGCACGGAAGGTAGCGGGCGGGCGCCACCGCCACCGCCCACGGTCGGCCACATGGGGCACGCGGAGAAAGCTAACCCAATTTCACCGTGTTGCCCGCTTTTGTGGTGTTTGGGGCATTGGAGAACTTTGAGGAAGGGTGGCCGTCAGGTGTTCCGAGCCGCCGGCCGATCCTCGGCGGGGCCCGGAAGCCAGGGTGACCTAGCGCGCCCGACTCCCAGCGCAGGGCACGCCGCGGCCCGGGAAGCGCAGGTGGCAAACGAAGGACTGAACGTCGGAGGGCGAGCGACGTGAGGCCACGGCCGTACCTGGAAAGGGCTTTGGAACGGCCCGCCTGCGTCAAGCGGCTGCTCTAAGAGCGGTGTAGCCTGCGGATTCCAGCTGTCGCTTCAGCTTTTCCCCAGGTGAGAGACTGTGAGAGCCGGCGAGGGGATTTGAACCCCTAACCTGCCGTTACCTCGAAACCGGGGCGCGGCCCTGCGAGAACCCACGGACACCACATCTGACCTGGATCGCGTCCCCTCACCGGTTCCTACGGCTTCCCACGGTTTCCCGGGGCCGTGTGCAATGAATGTGCATCGCCTCGCGCGCCCTCCCACCGCCCCCTCCGCGAAGGCGGGACCGCTCTACACGCGGGCCACACCCCCAACCACGCGAACCCACGCTCCCGGCAACCCAAGCGGTGGCGCACTCGGTAAGGGGGTTCAACCATCGTGCCCAACCATGGGAGCGAGCAACCACGGTTTCCGGTCCGTGGGGCTCGATCGCGCTGGAGTCGGTGACTATAGACAGACAGGGTCGCGCGATCGTGTGCCACGGGACCCAGGACACGAGTAACCATGGGACCTGTGGGAGCGGACGGTGCGACACTGCTGGGGCCTACTCGACGCTGTGGGGCGTGCCTTTCTGCCTCATGGGCGCTGCCGGCGAATCGGTGGCGCCTCTTGTCTTCCGTCCTTGGTCGCCCTGCGGGGGTGCGCTCGGGACCGGGCGGCAGCCCGCAGCCCGGGCGCACCCCCGCAGGGCGGGTGCGTCGGCGCGAAGCGCCGGCGCCTTGATCCCACATAGCCCAATTCGGCAACGCTGCGACTTGGGGCGTGCTCTCCTTCAGTTGCCTAGCAGGGTCACTTTGTCTGGATGAGGTGTGTGCCGTCGTGGGTGCGGACGTGGGGGGTGTTGGTGTCGAGGGCGTCTAAGAGTCGGATGGCGTAGACCTGGTTCATGCGTTGGGTGATCTGGTCGGGGGTGAGCCATTCGACGGCGCTGGACTCTGCGGAGGGGCGTTCGGTGCCTCCGGATGGTTTGCAGCGAAAGACCAGAGCGACGATGCCGCGGGTGGTGTTCTTGTAGACGCCGGTGAGTTGGTCCACCTCGACGTGGATTCCGGTTTCTTCCCAGACCTCGCGGCGTACGCCGTCCTCGGGTAGCTCGTCGAGTTCGAGGATGCCGCCGGGGAGTTCCCAGGTGCCGTTGTCGGTGCGGCGGATCGCCAAGAGTCGGCCGTCCTCCCGGATGACCGCTCCGGCCACGGATACCGAATGCAGTGGCGTTGACTGGCCATCTCGGGCATTGTTACTCATGTACAGGAGCATAGAAGGAAGTGAAGGACTATGGCGAGCACAGCAGGGGCGAAGTCGGCGAAACCCATGTACCTGCAAATCGCTGACGACCTCGAAGAACAGATCAAGAACGGGCGGTTGGCCCCTGCTGAAGAGCTGCCCAGTGAAGCCGAGCTGATGGAGCGCTACGGCGTGTCCTCGGGGACGGTGCGCAAGGCTGTCGCTGAGCTGCGTGCCGCGAGCTTGGTGGTGACGTATCAGGGCAAGGGCTCGTTCGTGAAGTCGCGTCCTCCGGTGAGCCGGAAGTCCTCGGATCGGTTCCGGCGTTCGCATCGTCGCGCGGGCAAGGCCGCCTACATCGCCGAGACGGAACAGGCCGGGGTGAAGGCGACGGTGCAAGTGCTCTCGGTGGGTCCGGTGGCTGCTCCACCGGAGATCGCAGACCGGCTCGCGGTCGAAGAGAACGCCAAGGTGCTGGCGCGGCGACGGCTGTACTTCAGTGACGGCACGCCGACCGAAGAGGCGACGTCGTACCTGCCGTGGGACGTGGCGCGCGACATCCCCGAGTTGTTCGAGGACAACCCCGGTGGCGGCGGTATCTACGCCAGACTCGAAGAGCATGGTCATGAGTTCTTGGAGTACACCGAGACGGTACGGGCGCGTATCGCCACCAAGCAGGAAACCACCGCGCTGGCCCTCAGCCCGGGGTCGCCGATCATCCACTTGACGCGCAACGCTGTCACCGTCACCGGGCGGGTCGTTGAGGTCTGCGACACGATCATGGCTGCTGACCAGTTCGTTTTGGACTACCGCATCCCGGCCACGGACTGACGTCCCCGGGCTGGCTACCTGTCGAGATTCTTCGCCAACCGGGTTGACTCATGTATATAAGTAGGCCACTCTTGTTGTGCAGTGCTTATATACATGAGTGCCTGTGAAGGGCTCATCTATATGAGCTGTGTTCGCTGTGTCGATTTCTCGACGGACACAAGCGGGTTGACGTTGGCGTTCGCGGCGAAGAATCACCGCGCGGTCGTGAAGGGGCGTGCTTCTTGGATTCCGGGGCTGTACCCGCGCAACAGCCATGCAGGGCCTGCCGGGGGCGTGGTTACAAGACACTCCGCTCGCGGCGACTGCTCATCGTCCGTTCGGGCGCCGCGCAGAGGTCGCACGCGCGCGCCGTCGTCTGCACGGCATGCGGCGGAGTTGGGGTGAGCCGCCAAGACGTGCATCCGTGACTGTCATCCCAACCCCTGTGGGCTCGGCTGGAACGCCGATCGGTCCACCTGTTCTGGACCCCCGCGACGCGGGCCGGCGTCCGGGGGCATGGCCAACCTGGTGAAAGCAGGCTGACATGAGAAACCCTATCGCCCGATTCCGGGCGTGGATGCTGCGATTTCTCCCCCCACCTCCCGGGGCGACGCTGAGACTCGGCGACGCCCCGGAACAACTGCATTCCTCCCCTCACGGGCGCACCGTGGGGGCTGAAACGGGCGGGAAGGTGTCGTGGCGCCTTCCCTCGGGGCGGCGACCGTCCGCCGCCTGGTCAACGCCGGCTGAAGAGTCCCACGTACCGTTGCAGCGGCCTCGCCGTGCTCGACGGCGCGAGACCGTTCCCTCCTATGTCCGGCCCTACGTCCTTGCCCATGAGCGCCGTGTCCGTGAGCAGGAAGCCGACGAACGCGCGCGACGTCAGGAGCGTTCCCGGGCGTCCCTGCCGGCCTTGGCGGGGTCGGGGGCGCTGTGATGAGCGGCGGGCACGATCCTCTGTTGGAGCTGCTGCGCACGCACTATGGCGACCATTGGACGATTCGGCGTACCCAGCATCTGTGGGTCGCAACAGCCGTTGATCGTGACGTGCCGCATGCGCCCACCCTCGTTGAGCCCGATGTGGAGACCTTCGTCGGTCAGCTTGAAGACCCTCCCGCGCGGGTGGGGCGCTCCCTGTTGTCCCAGCCGTGGGTCTCGGACATGCTCAACGATCTTCGTGACGGCACGTTCTGGAGCGGTACGCCTCCGGTGACGTGACAGGGAGGCGCGGTCGGGAGCCCGGGTAACGGCCTTCCCACCGGTCGCGCTTGGGGGCAGTGGCCTCGGCCTACGAACCGGGTCGGGAGGGGGCCACTGCCCCTGCTTCAGGTGTCCTCCCCGCAGATACTCCTACGCCAGCGTGTCTTTGTACGGACGGTACGCACCGTCATGACAAAGGCAGAGCGACGCACGTATGCTGCTTGACCAGACGAGTACTAGAGTCACCGGACGGTTGTTCATGTCGAATCTGGAGTTCACGCCGCCCAAGTACGCCCAGATCGTGCAAGCGATCCAAGCGCGTATCGAGGACGGCACCTATCCCGTGGGCGAGATGTTGCCCTCGGAGTCGCGCATGGTGCGTGAGTTCGGATCGGGGCGCAGTACCGTCGTGCGGGCCTTGCAGATCTTGAGTATGCAAGGCTGGATCGAACGTGAGCACGGGCGGGGCTCCTTCGTCAAAGGGGTACCCGAGAAGTCGGCTGAGCGCTCCCACGAAGGGGGAAGCGCCTTCGACGCGCCGGAGAATCCCACCACTCACACCATCACCAGTACTGGGCGCGCGAGCGCTCCGGCGGGAATCGCCGAGGCGTTGAAGCTGCCGGAGAACTCCCCGGCCATCATGCGCCAACGTCTCGTCGTCGATGACGACTCTCCCAGCGAACTGGTGACGCTGTGGTTCCCGCTCGATGTGGCTACGGGTACCGATCTGGCCGAGGCTCCCCTCATCGGTATCGGGGTGCGTGAACATCTCCAGGCGGTCAAACAACTGCGGCCCGCGCGTATCTGTGAACGCCTCTCCGCGCGTCTGGCCACCGAACACGAGCGGGAGCTACTCCGCCTGGATGCCGGTACTCCGGTGCTGGGCATCATCGCCAGCATCCTGGATGCCTCTGAGAACGTCATCGCGGTGGCCGACGTGGTGCTCCCCGGTGACCTGCACGACCTCGAAGACAGCTACCCGGCCTCCTGACGGCCACCATCCACCGCCGACTCAACCACTTGTCTGCACGAGTTGAGTCGGCTATCTTTGTAAACACTCGACCGAACGAGTAGTCGAGCGTTTGAAACGTTGAGGAGTTTTCCTATGGCAATCCAGGGCGCGCTACCCGTCGCGTTCGCGACGGTGTTCCCCCATGGCGCTTTTGCGTTGGGTGTGGAGGCGATTACCGATTTTGAGACCAAGCGGCCCCAGACGGATAAGGACTCGGGGTTGCCGCTGTGGGCGGTGGATGTGATCGACGCTGACCCCAATGCGCGGGGTAAGGCCAAGAGCGTCAAGGTCAAGGTCGCTGCGGAGCATTGTCCGACGTTGCCCGATGAGGTCTCGGGGCTGCCGTTTCGCCCGGTGGAGTTTGAGGGGATGGCGGTCATGCCCTACGTCGATGAGTCGGGCCGTCGTCCCCGGGTGGCCTATTCGCTGCGCGCTGCCGGGGTGAAGACGCCCGGTGCTGCGGGGCGCAAGGGCTCTGCGCCCTCCTCTGCGGCCAAGGATGCGGCCTGACCCTGTGTTTCTGCGGGGCGGCCTGGGTGCTGCAACACCGTAGGGCCGCCCCTGACTCTCCCCAGTCCTGCGAAAACTCGTGGAAGAGGTGTGTCTAGCTTATGTCCTGTGGAGATCAGCGCTCGCTCACCCGTGAGGTGAGCGCGTTTGTGGAGCTGCTGCGGGAACGTTTCGAGCGTCCGCTGCTGGCCCCGGTCGATCCCGGCGAGGATGCCGCCCTGTTCGAGATCAAAGCCGAGGTGATGGAAGCCCTCGCCGTCCAGCGCGGCGATGGCGAGTCGCGTGCGGTGGCCGACAACGCCCGCGCGGTGGCCAACGCTAAGCGGGCTCGGATCGGGGGTGAGCGCTGATGTGGCGCAACCCCCGGCCGGGTGAGCAGCAACCCCAACCCACGGCTCCGGTTCCGGCTCAGGCGGTGCGGTTCGCGACGCCGGTGGTGACCACCCCGGGCATCGTCATC
>NZ_BAABDD010000027.1:0-62310 GCF_039539445.1 Salinactinospora qingdaonensis | reverse complement strand
CTCGTGCCTCGATCGCTTCGCGATCTCGGCAGCTTTGACGGGGGGCGCTGTGTCTTTGACACAGCGCTGTTGTGTCGGGGGCTGCTGGTGTGGGGGATGTGCCGGTGGGGGTGGCTCCACGTGGGGCCCAGCCGCTCGTCGTGGCATCCGTGCCACCTCAGGTACAGCCCGCCCCGGGCTGCTGAGATCGCGAAGCGATCGAGGCACGAGCGACGAAAAACCCCGCACGCTCTCCGCAGACCGAAGCCACACCCCGCCGCACACCACGGGGGGAGAGAATACGGCTCGGTCGGGGGTGACCAGCGGCGACGGCCTTAGCCATCGGAGGCGGCCGGATGGAGACGAGTGCTCATCCGCCTGGAGCGCTGCGCACGTCCGAACGGTGGCACGACAGAGCGGGGCTGGCCGCGGTGACCGAGCGGGTAGCGGAGAGTTGCGCCAACCGCTCACCGGTGGTGGACATGACCACGCTGGCGCCGCTCCACAGCGCCAGTCCCGCCGCCACGGTGCGGTCGGGTTCGGGCACGGTTTCGGCGATGAGGACCACGTCGGAACCGGTCACTCCGAAGTTGGTGACCATGCGCTGAAACTCGCCGAACAGGCAAGAGCGGGGGTGCAGCACCGTAGGCACCCGGTAGCCCTCCGCAGAGATCGGCCCGTAGGCGAGAATCCCGCTGTCGGCACAGAATACGGACATATCGCGGAGGGAGACGTGGTCTTCGCGCACCGGCGCCGGCGACAGAAGTTCGTCGAAGGGGGTGGTGTCGGCGACGGTACCGAAAGTGATCACCTGGCGCAGCCGCGAGCGTTCCGCCAGTTCGAGGGCCCGCTCGGCGAGGCAGGAGGTGGCGATGACAAGCCGCGCATCGGTCTCGGTGAGCACTCCCGCCAGCGTCTCGCTGTCGGATTCTGGCTCCAGCGGCAGCGCGACCCCGCCGGCGACCAGGACAGTGGAGACAGCGGTCAGCCGGGCGGCCCCGCGGGGGGAGAGGACCGCCACCACGTCGCCGGGGCGTAGGCCCCGCCGCAACAGACCGGTGGCTGCGGCCCGGACGGTGCTGGCGAACTCGGCGGCGTCGCGGCGCTTTCCGCTCGTGTCGATGATCTCGGGGAGGGCGGGCAGGTGGCGTAACCGCTCAGCGAAGCCGTCGATGATCGAGCTGCTCGGGCACTCCTCTGGCGGTGGTGGGCAGTGCCGATCCGCCCTGTTAACGGCAGCGGAGCTAGGCACTCGGTTACCCCCCATATACCCCCCAGAGTGCGTACTCGAATGAGTGGCGCTGGCCCGGGCTCGTCACGCCCCCTCCACGTGGCGAGCCCGGATGGCCTGGGCTGGGGTGGACCGCGGGTGTTTCCCCTCATGACACCCGCGGTCGCGCGATCCCAGCGATGCCGTGAACGGGGCGGTGGCCGTCCGCTCCGCCGCCCCCGCGATCGCGAAGCGAGGTGCCGGCCGGGCGGCCGGTGAACCCACCACGTTCACCTGCCCTGGATGGAAACCCGTCCAAGGCAGTGAGTCCGTCACCGTTCCCGGCGCCCTTCCCTGACCGGTCCCGGAAACGGACTCAAGGACGAGCCTAGCGTCTTCCCGCCCTTATGCACATGCATTCACGTGTGCATCGGCATATGTAGTTCTGCTTCCCCCGTATGTAGATGCTTCTCAGATGTCCCCGCAGAGAGCAGTAACCCCTCATCGACCTGCGGTTTCTCCGGTTCGCTCGCCTCTTTTCGGTGAGAGTTCCTCCTCGACGCCGGTGCGCTCGTACTCATCGATGTAGGCAGCGATCTGGGTCCGCGAGTGAAATCCCAGTTTCGTGTTGATGTTGGCGATGTGGCGGGCCACTGTAGCCGGACTGATGAACAGCCTCCCCCCAATACCACGGTTACTCAGCCCCTCGGCCACCAGCAGAGCGACCTCGTGCTCGCGTCGGGTGAGCGGAGATGTGGCCTGAGGCGGGTAGGGCGCGCGGGTGTCCCGGGGCGGTGGAACGCGGTGGCCCTCGGTCACCCCCAGCGCCAGATTCACCGCTTCGTCCAGTGACAGCGCGCGTCCCTCGCTCCACCACCTCGTCACCGCGTCCGGGTCGACTGAGACCGTCTCGGCCGCGGTGAACAGGATCGGCTTCAGCGCGGGGAAACCGGCCACCTCGCGGATGGCTTCGGCCGCACCCCCCAGCCGGCAGGCGTCGGCGGCCAGCCCGTCGCCACGGGCTACCCGCGCGATCGCGGCCAGTCCACGAGCCACCCCGATGCGTTGACCGGTGCTATGGCTCAACAGCAGCGCCTCGCTGAGATGGGTGTAGGCCCGCACGGTGGCCCCTCGCCGCGCCGCGATACGGCCCACCCCGGCCAGGCAGCGCGCCAGTTCGGGGAGGGCTTCCAAATCTCGTTGGATTCCCAGCGCCTCGCGGTAGCACTCTTCGGCGTCACCCAGCTCTCCCCGCACCTCGGCCACCACCCCGCGACCGATGAGAGTCCGCGCCACACCCCACCGGTGGTCAATGCCGCGCAGCAGGTCGAGCGCTGTTTCGTATTGCTCGATGGCCTCGTCCAGGTCGCCGATGTGTTTCGCGACCGCGCCCAGTGTTCCCCGCGCGATGCCCTCGTTCCACAGGTCGCTCTCGGCTCGGCTGAGCGCCAGGGCCTCGCTCAGGCGCAACCGCGCCCGCTCGTAGAGCTGATCGCGCATGTCCATCATGGCGAGGATGTTGAGCGCTATCGTCACCGAGGAGGTACTCCCGGTCGCCCGGCAACGCCGCAGCCCTTCCTCAGCGACCGTCTTGGCGTGGCGGTGGTCCTTTTGTTCCCACGCCAGTTCGGCGCGCTGCACCATCGCCCGCCCCCACAGCGCCGTATCGGTCTGCTCCATGGCCAGGAAACGGTCAGTCCACTGGGACCCTTCAGCGAAGTGGCCTCCCACGATCCAAAACGGCCGCAGCGCTAAGCACAGCCGCAGCCCCTCCGCCCCCTCCCCCCGGGCGGCCGACCAGCTCAGCGCGACACGCAGATTGTCGTACTCCTCGACCACCCGGTACCACACCTCCCACCGCTGTGACCAAGGAATCCGGCCTCCAAGCACGGCTTTTCCCGCCAGTTCGTCGGCCAGGCGCCCCATCCGCAGCCGATGCCGCAGCCGAATGCGCTCCTCCTCGCCCGACTCGGTCAGCCGGGTGGCCGCATAGTGGCGGATGGTGTCGAGCAGCCGGTACCGCACCCGGCCCCCGGACTCGCCCACGACGGTGACCAGCGAGCGATCTGTCAGCGACGAAAGCAGGTCCAAGATGTCGGCCTCGGGAAGAGTCGCATCGGCGCAGACCTGTTCGGCCCCCTCCAGATCCCAGCCCGAAAACACCGACAGCCGCCGCAGCAGTACCCGCTCGGGCTCGCTGAGCATCTCGTAGCTCCAGTCAATGACCGCGCGCAAGGTCTGTTGCCGAGGCGGGGCGTTGCGGTCACCGTTGGTCAGAAAGCGGAATCGGTCATCGATACGGGCGGCGATCTGTTGGGGCGACAGCAGCCGGGTGCGCGCGGCGGCCAGTTCGATCGCCAGGGGGATACCGTCAAGGCGCCGGCAGATATCGGAGATGATCCGCAGCCGCTCCGCAGTGACGGCGAAATCGTGGACCCCAGACCGGGCCCGGTGAATGAACAGCCGCACCGCTTCGGAGTCAGCGGGGTCGTCGCTGTCGGGATGGGGCACCGCCAAAGGAGGCACGCGCCACACCGCCTCACCGGTCAGTCGTGCCGGCTCGCGGCTGGTCAACACCAGCGACACCCCGGGACAATCGGCGAGCAGCAGCCGACACAGGGCCGCGACATCCTCGATGACGTGCTCACAGTTGTCGAGCACGAGGAGCATCCGGCGCGGACGCAGCGCGTCACGCAGTGTCCCCCCCAGATTACGGTCGTTCTCCTCGGTCACCCCCACAGCAGCGGCGATCCGCGACACGACCTGTTCGCGGTGGGTGACATCTGCCAGTTCGGTCAGCCATACCCCATCGGCGAACTGCCCGGTGGCGCGTGCGGCGAGCCGCAGCGCCAGGCGGGTCTTGCCGATCCCGCCCACGCCGCACAGCGTGACGACCCGATTGGTGCGCAGCAAGCGCAGCAAGTCGTTGAGGTCACGCTCGCGGCCGATGAAACTGTTGGGTTCCAGCGGGAGGCTCTGCCACGCAGGCGCGGAGTGTGGTGCCATAGCCTTCACGCGAGTCGAGTGGTCAAAGGTCGCGCTGCCTTTCCCCAGAGGCAGCGAGCCGTGGTGGGTGGGACGGGGACGGCGGCTGGAAAACGCGAGAATGTCTAGAGGTCTGTTCTTAGTAGCTCACCGGACTCCCGCGCAAGCGCTGCGACCGAACCGTGCTCCTCGCCGATCGCGCCGGCCCCACCGCTCTCATCGCCACTCGGCGGGCAAGGGCAAGCACGGTCACTGCTCCAGTGGCGGCGGGCGGTGGGCTTTCAGGTGGCAGTGTTGGTGGCGTGCGCAGCGGTCAATGGTTGGCTTTGCCCTCGCGGCTGACCCACTCGGCGAGTTGGGCCCGTGAGGAGAAACCGAGCTTGCCGAAGATGTTGGCGATGTGGCGCGCGGCGGTCGGTCGGGTGATGGTGAGCCGTGCCGCGATCTCGCGGTTGGACAGGCCAGAACCGACGAGGGTGGCGATCTCGTTCTCCCGAGGAGTCAGCGGCGGATGCGCTGGGGCGGACTCCGGGAAGGACAGTACTTCCTGAACCACACGCTCCAGCGGCAGCCGCGCCCCCCGCACCCACGCGCGGTGTGTCTCGGCGTCGAGCCCCACCGGAGCCGACACCGTCGGCTGCTCGCCGGCCAAGGCCCCACCCGATTGGCTCCGCAGCGCCGCCACGGCCCCGTCGATCAGTGCCGCCCGGGCCGGCTGCCCTTCAGCCACAGCCAGTCGACTCAGGTTCGCCAGGGCGCGCACGGTAGCCAGCGGGCGTCCCGAGGCGAGGCTTAGCCGCAGGCATTCGGACAGGTGGCGCCGTGCCGCGGCGACGTCACTGGTTGCCATAGCCAGTCGGCCCGCCGCCGCGGCACAGCGAGCAATGTCGAGCGTGGAGCCGGTCGAGACAAAGACCCCCAGTGCCGTGTCGAGGTGAGCTCGCGCCGCCTCGGGCTCGCCGCGGCGCGTGGCCACCATCCCCAGCACGTTGTGGCACCGGGCGCCGTGCCAGGCGTCGCCGATCTCCTCGGCGATGCGCAGCGCCGCGCACAGCAGCCTGTCACTGCGTTCGTCGTCGCGCTCCTGATTCGCCAGCAGTCCCATGCTGCCCAGGGCCGTCATCTCCATAGGCCGGTCGCCGCGCGTTCGCCCCAACTCGATGGCGCGCTCGGCGCGGCGCCGGCCCGACGCCGTGTCGCCCCTGCGCATGTCGATCATCGACAACGCCAGCAGCGCCCAGCCTTCGGCGTGGCTGTCACCGGCGCCGCGCGACGCTGCTAGGGCAGCCTGCACCGGTGGCCGAGCGGTGTCGGGCCCGTCGACGTCCAGGCACAGCTCGCCGTAGACGACACGGGCGCGGTTGAGTTCTTGCTCAGCGACCTCGCCGGGGGAGGCGTCGATCGCGGCCAGCAAATCCCGCAGGTGGGAGCTGCCCTCAGCGAACAACCCCCGGATGATCCAGTAGTCGCGCAGGGCCACGCAGATCCGCAGCCCGTCGCGGAGATGGCCGCTTCGCAACGCCCACGCGATCAGCGACCGTATGTTGCCGAGATCGTGGTCGGTGTTGCGCAGCGTGCGCAGCCGCTCGTTCCAGTCCTTGGCCTCGACAGCGGTGGCCGTTCCCGCCCGGTCGGCCATGTAGGTCAGAAAGCGTCGCCGCAGCGTGTCGCCCTCATCTCCGGTTGCGGCCAGTTGCTCGGCCGCGTAGGCCGCCACCGTTTCCAACAGCCGGTAGCGGGCTATCCCCTCCGCCTCGGTGTCGAGCACGATCAGCGACTTGTCCAACAGCGCCCCCTGGAGGTCGAGGATGTCCTCGGCCGCCAAGCCGGCGAATCCGCAGATCTCCTCGGCCATCTCCGCGTGCCACGTTGAGAACACCGACAGCCGCCGCAGCAGCACCTGCTCTGGCACGGTTAGCGCGTCGTGGCTCCACTCGACGGCGGCGCGCATCGTGCGTTGGCGGGGCGGGAGGTCGCGCTCGCTGGTCACCAGCAGCCGGAACCGGTTGTCGAGCCGGCGCAGGATCTGCTCCACCGACAGGATGCGGGTGCGCGCCGCCGCCAGTTCGATCGCCAACGGCAACCCGTCCAAGACGTGGCAGATCTCGATGATCTGCGCCACGTTGTCGGGAGTAACCGCGAAGCTCGGCCGCGCCGCGCGGGCGCGCCTCTCAAACAGTTGCACCGACTCGTAGCCCATCGCCTCCTCGACGGTGGGCCCAGGGGACGGCGACAGCGCCCCCGGCTGGCCGATGGGACGCGCGGGAAGCGACAGCGGCGGCACCCGCCACACCGTCTCACCCGGAATACGCAGTGGCTCGCGGCTCGTGGCCAGCACGCTCAAGTTCGGGCAGCAGCGCAGCAGCAGCCGACACAGCTCGGCGATCGGGGTGATCACATGCTCGCAGGTATCGAGCAGGAGCAGCAGCCGCTGTCCCCGCAGCGCCGTGATCACCGCACCGCGCCGATCACCCTCTTGCTCCTCGGCGACTCTCAGCACGCGCGCGATCGCGTCGATCGCCTGCTCTGCGGAGAACGCCGTACTCAGGTCGACGAACCGGACCCCGTCGGGGAAACGGGGCGCGGCCTGCTCCGCCACACGCACGGCCAGCCGGGTCTTACCGATTCCGCCGGTGCCGGTGAGCGTGATCACCCGGCTCTCGTGAAGGAGGCTGCGCAGTTCGGCGACATCGCGGTCGCGGCCGACGAAGCGGCCGGTGGACAGGGGAAGGTCGAAGAGGGGGTTCGTCATATCCTCGTTCGCTGATCAACCGGATCAGCCGCTGTAGAGCCGCACCGGCGGGGCCACACAGGGACGGCTGTCCTCGGCTCGACCTCTCCTCTCCTGGAGCGGCGCGAGTAGCGGTCGCGCGCCGACACCGGGAGGCAGGGGGTCGGCTGACGCGCGTTCGGCAACAGGCCTATCGTCCCCATCGCGAACGCCCCTCCATCGTAGGTGGCCCGGCCCGGACGCGGCAGGCGCAAAACCGGCTCCCCGGGTGGGCTGGACAGCTCGCCGCCCCGGCTGCCCAACCGAGTTACCGCGACCACACCGCCGGGTCGGCCTCGGTTTGCTCACCAGTGGTCAGATCCTTGACTTCGTGGGGCTTGCCCTCCTCGAACGGCGGAAACCACACGAAGGGGATGCCTTTGCGGGAGGCGTATTGCAGTTGCTTACCGATTTTGGCGCCCTGGTGGTAGACCTCGGTGTTGAACCCGCGCTCACGCAACTGCGCGCCCACCCGCAGCGCCTCGTCGCGGCGTTCGGCGCTGGGCAGCGCTACCAGCACGTCGGTGGGGCAGATCCGGCCCTCGGGCAGCCGCTCTTCGGCGGCCAGCTTGGCGAAGATCCGGGTCAGCCCGATCGAGATCCCCACCCCCGGCAGGCTACGGCGGATGAACTGCCCGGCCAGGTCCTCGTAGCGGCCACCGGCGCAGATGCTGCCGTAAGCCGGGTCGTCGTCGAATGTGGCCTCGTAGACCGTGCCGGTGTAGTAGTCCAGGCCGCGCGCGATCGACAGATCGGCCACGACGCTGCCCTTGGGCAGGTCAGCCAGGGAGTCGAGGACATAGCCCAGCTCCTCCAACCCCTCCGAGAGCAGCTCTGAGCGCACGCCCAACTTGGTGACCGCATCGATCACCGAGGCGTCTTCTCCGCGGATGCCGGCCAACTCCAGGCACAGCCCGACCTGCTCCTCGCTGAGCCCCACCTGCGTAGTCAGGATCTCGCGCACGCCCGCAGCGCCGATCTTGTGGAGCTTGTCGACGGCGCGGATGACTGCGAGGGGGTCTTCAATGCCGATCCCCTCGTAGCAGCCCTGGAGCACCTTGCGGTTGTTGATGTTGAGCGTCCACGCCGGCAAGTCCAGCCCGGCCAGGACCTCGTGGACGATGCGCGGCAGTTCGGCGTCGAAGTGCAGCGGCACCTGGTCGGCGTTGATCACGTCGATATCGCACTGGGTGAACTCCCGGAACCGCCCCTCCTGAGGGCGTTCCCCGCGCCAGACTCGCTGGATCTGGTAGCGCTTGAACGGAAACACCAGCTCGTTGAAGTGCTGGGCGACGTAGCGCGCGAACGGCACGGTGAGGTCGAAGTGCAGGCCCAGGCGGGCGTCACTACTGTCGCCGGCCTCCTCCTGCAACCGGTGCAGAGTGTAGACCTCCTGGGAGGTCTCGCCCTTGGCCAAGAGAACGTCCAACGATTCCACGGCGGGCGTCTCGATTGATGCGAACCCGTAACGTTCGAATCCGGCGCGGATATGGTCCAGCCAACGCTGCTCCACCGATCGGACCTGGGGCGACCATTCCGGGAAGCCGCTAATGGGGGTAGGACGTAGGACGCGCTGCTCGGACATGAACTGGGCCGGCTCCTTTTAGCCATCGCACCGAAAACGGAATCTGTGCCAATGGTAGGGCAGTGGTCGGCTCCAGACCTGCGGGCGCCACCGCCGGCCCGCTTGGACGGAAAGCGGGTCGGCGGGGCCGTCGAACTCCACGGAGGGTCGTTTCGAGGCGCACCGGTGTGGCGCTTGCCACGTCGGATAACGACCCGACGCTCTGTGGTTCGGCGAAGACGACTCCACGGAAGTAGCCGCGCGGTGCGTGTGCCAGGATCGCGGTCGCGGCACCATGTGAAGCGCCCACGCTCTCACCGTAGACCGCTCGGCGCCATGCGCACAGTGCTCGCCTCGGCCGGAATGGGCCGTTCACCATGTCTTGACGTGTAGCGTGACCACGCGAGTACAACACTCGTCCACGGCAAAGCCCCGGGGCCTCACCGGCGCGAGCCTGCGCACCCGCCCCGCCCGCCCCCCATTTCGGACCACTCTCGTCTTGTCCCGCTCTGTCCCTGCCGCGCCCCAAAAATGCCACGCGCGCCGAGGTTCAGCATCGGCCCCACCTTCGTCGAAGCGATGCTAGGTTCACTGTGTGGTCATCGAGGATGACGCATCGTCCCTTTCTGGTGGCGCACCGTCTCAGGTGCGAGCTGCCATGTGTGAGCCTCTGTCGCAAGGACTACGACCAGTGAATGACTCCCTACAGCTTTCCACCAAAATCATCGTCGCCGGTGGTTTCGGCGTCGGCAAGACGACGTTTGTGGGCGCGATCTCGGAGATCCCGCCGGTACGCACCGAAGCGGGCATCACTGCTGAGGGCGCCAACGTCGACAATCTCTCCGCCACTCCCGACAAGACCAGTACGACTGTGGCCATGGACTTCGGCCGCATCTCACTGGAAACCGACCTGACCCTCTATCTGTTCGGCACTCCAGGCCAGCAGCGCTTCTCGTTCATGTGGGACGACCTGGTCCGTGGCGCCCTCGGCGCGGTCGTCCTCGTCGACCCGCGCCGTCTGGAGGATTGTTTCCACGCCATCGACTACTTCGAGACCCAGTACCAGTTGCCGTTTCTCGTGGCGGTCAACTCCTTCGGCGACGACGGTGAGGGCGCTACCTACACCCTTGAGCAGTTGCGCGACGCGCTCGATCTCCAAGCGGGGGTGCCTATCGTGTGGTGCGATGCCCGCGACCGGGACTCGGTACTGCGCGTGCTGATCGCGCTCGTCCGCAACGCCATGGCCGTCGAGATGCGCGGGCAAAGCCAACTCGCCTCCTAACGGCCCGTTAAGGCACACCCACCGCCCGCGCGCCGTGAGTACCCGCATCTCCTCGCGCCCGTGTCGCTTTCATGTGATCCTCGCCACCGAAATGTCCCCTCCCGCTCCCCCGCCTACGCCGAGCACTCTCCCAGCCACGCGAGCCCCGCCGGGCGCCGGCGATGAAATTTGCGACGGATTCCGCCCGATCATCAAACGCGGATCAGGGGCGTCGCTCCTCGTCACACGGGCACCCTTGGGAACGATCCCAGGCGGGGCGTGGCTGGTTCTCACCATCGGGTCCGCCGTAGCGGGAACCCAGCGAGGGGTGATCGACGTTACCCTTGCTGTGGTGTTCGGAAGAATGGCGGAAAGCGTCCGCCGGGTCCTCGGCAAGCCCGGCTCGGTGGACCTGCGACCCTACAGCAAGCGACTGACCTCCATCGAGGCCAAAGAGCCGGAACTGCGTGAGCTCAGCGACACCGAGCTCAGCCAGCGAGCCGCTGAGGTCGGTAACGCCGAGCTGCCCTATGAGCGTGAAGACCTCATCGAGCTGTGCGCGGTGGGCCGGGAGGCCGCCCGCCGCACGCTGGGCGAGCGCCCTTATGACACGCAGTTGCTCGGTGTCATGGCACTGCTCGACGGCCATGTCGCAGAGATGGCCACCGGTGAGGGCAAGACCCTCGCGGGGGCGCTCGCCGCGGCCGGGTTCGCGCTGCGCGGGGGCCAGGTGCACATCCTCAGCGTCAACGACTATCTCGCCCACCGCGACGCTGACTGGATGCGCCCCCTCTACGAGATGCTCGGCGTCACCGTCGGCTCGGTCGGTCAGGAGTCCACGACCAAGCAGCGCCGTCTCGCCTACAGCGCCGATATCACCTACGCCTCGGTCAGCGAGCTCGGCTTCGACATTCTGCGCGATCGTCTCGTCACTGACCTCGCCGACCGCGTAGTACCCCCACCCTCCATCGCGATCATCGACGAGGCCGACTCGGTGCTCGTCGACGAGGCGCGCGTCCCCCTCGTGCTGGCCGGTGCCGCCGAGAACACGCAAACCGATGAGGCCATGGCCGAGTTGGTCGGGGCGTTGCGGCCCAAGATCGACTACCAGATCGACGATGACGGCCGCAATGTTCAGCTCACCGATGTGGGGATCGACGCTGTCGAGCGTGCGCTGGGCGGCATCGACCTCTACTCCGCTGAGGACGCCAGCCTGCTGCCGCGCGTCAACCTCGCATTGCACGCCCGCGCCCTGCTCCAGCGCGACGTCCACTACGTGGTACGCGACGGCAAGGTGCGGCTGATCAACGAGTCCCGCGGCCGGATTGCCCTCCTACAGCGCTGGCCCGACGGGTTGCAGGCCGCGGTCGAGGCCAAGGAGAAGGTCGCCGCCAGCGAGACCGGCGAAATCCTCGACACCATCACCGTCCAGGCCCTTGTCCTGCGCTATCCCACGCGCTGCGGCATGACCGGTACCGCCATGGCCGTGGCCGAGCAACTGCGCGAGTTCTACGAGATGGAAGTCGCGGTCATCCCGCCCAACAAGGAGTGTGTGCGCGTCGACGAGCCCGACCGGCTCTACGCTACTCCTGAGGAGAAGGAGGACGCCCTCGTCGCCAAGGTCGCCGAGGTGCACGCCACTGGTCGCCCCATCCTCATCGGCACCCAAGACGTCGCCGAGTCCGAGCGGTTGGCTAAGCGGTTCAACACCGAAGGCATCGAGTGCGTCGTGCTCAACGCCAAGAACGACGCCAAGGAGGCCGCGGTCATCGCCGAAGCGGGGACCTACGGTGCCATCACCGTCTCCACCCAGATGGCCGGGCGCGGCACCGACATCCGACTCGGCGGCAGCGACATGTCCGACCGCGACCGGGTCGTGGAAACCGGCGGGCTCTACGTCATGGGCTTCAGCCGCTACCCCAGCAGCCGACTCGACGACCAGTTGCGCGGTCGCGCCGGCCGCCAGGGCGACCCGGGCAGCTCGATCTTCTTCGTCAGCGCCGAGGACGAACTGATCACCGCCAACGCCCCGGACGCCGGCGGCTACGACGTCACCGCCGAAGGCGAAATCACCGACCCTAGCTGGCGCGAGATCGTCAACCACGCCCAGCGTGTCGCCGAGGGGCAGTTGCTGGAGCTGCACCGCAACACGTGGCGTTACAACCAGCTCATCGACGTGCAGCGCGGGGTGGTGCTCGACCAGCGTGAGGCCGTCTTGAGCCGCGATCTTGGCGATCGTCAGCTCGCCGTCGACTGTCCCGGGCGGCACCGCGAACTCGTCGAGGAGGTCGGCGCTGAAGAGGTCGCCCGCGCGGCCCGCCTCATCACGCTGTACCATCTCGATCGCGGTTGGACCGACCACTACGCTTTCCTCGCCGATCTGCGCGAGGGTATCCACCTGCGCTTCCTGGGACGGCGTGACCCGCTCGACGAGTTCAACCGCGATGCGGTCCCGGCCTTCAAAGGCTTCCTCGACGAGGCCCGTGCCCGATCGGCCGAGACCTTCGCCGAGCTGACCGTTGTCGACGGCAAGATCGACATCGCCGCAGTCGGGGTGAAACGCCCTTCGTCGACGTGGACCTACATGGTCCACGACCACCCCTTCAGCGCCGACATCGAAAACCTTGTCGGACACCTCAAGCGGCTCAGCGCCAAGAGCTGACCCCCACCTCTCCCGGCTGCCGTGTCGACCAGTCGCCGTGTCGGCGCGGCAGCCACCGGCCTATCCCTGGCCCGTGCCGCTCAGTGCGCTGTCTCGATGACCGAGATGCCCATCTCTTGCACCTCTTCGGGAGAGCGCACAGTGAAGAACCAATCGCGGAACCGGTGCTGGCCGATGATGGTGCCGGACGCGGCGAGCGCGCCGTCGCCCACCACGTGGAACTGGTAGCCGTAGGGCTGCAACAGCCGTGCCAGCCGGGCGCCGTCAGCGCCGGGAAGCACCTCGCAGAGGATGTCGGGTCGGTGTCGCGCGATGAACCGCTGGCCGTGTTCCAACACCGTCGCTTCGGTGCCTTCCACATCGATCTTCATCACGACGGGGCTGTTGGCGGGGATCTGGTCGGTGAAGCTGTCCAAGGCGAGCACGCTGATGGGGACGCCACCGGTGAAGGCCATGTCTCCGGAGTAGTAGCACGGTAGCGCCGAGTCTCCGGAGCGTACCGGCATGGTGATCGCCTGCTCGGGATCGCCCACGCCGGTGTGGTGCAGCGTTGTGCGGTGCACCACGCGGTTACGCACGCAGTTGTCGAACAGTGCGTGGTAGACCTCGGGGACGATCTCGAAGGAGTGGGCGCGCAGCTCAGGGTTGACCGAGGTGGCCACCAGAGTGAACAGGCCGGTGTAGGCGCCGATATCGAGCACAGTGTCGGCCCGGCGCGCCGCGGCGGCGAACAGGCGTACGGCGAAGTCGTCGGCGGGGCCGGGCCGGTGCCCGTTGCCCCAGTAGAGTTCCTTGGCGATGATGCAGCGTGCCGGGTCGAGCATCACGAAGGTGGTGCCGGCCACGTGTCCGGTCACCTCACGTACGGCCGCCGGCGCGGGCAGGCGGCCGGTGCCGAGGAGTTCTGGGGCGGCCACGTGGACGGCACCGCGCATCGCGAGGTTGGGGAGTCGCCAGCCCAGAAAGCGTTTGACGTGCTTCTTCGCGCCGTACCAGCTTTGGCGCCGGCCCTTGGCGGTGCTGCGGTAGTCCACTGGTGAGGTGGCCCCCACCGCCGTCCCCGGCCGTGGTGCCCGTACCTCGCCGCTCGGGTTGGTGCCGGGCCGTGTCGCCCCCTGACCCATGCTCGCCCCCCGCTGCCTGCCGCACCCCTTGCTGCGATCAGGCTAGCGTGCGCAAAAGCGCAGGTCACGAATCTCGGCGGCAGAATAGTCGCGTGGGGCGCGGCTAGGGACCGGCGATGTTGAACTGCACCGACGCGCGGTCAGCCAGCAGGGGGCGGATCACCGCCAGCGCGGCTTGGTGCTCGGGGTGGTCGCGGTAGCTGAGGTAGTCCGCCTCGCTGGCGACGTCGGCGACAACTGCGAAATCGTAGGTGTCGCCCCCGATGCCCACGTCGGCGCCGAAAGAGTAGTTTTTGAGCTGGGGAATCAGCTCAGGCAGCCGGGAGAGTGCCGCCTCGACCGCTTCGACCTGCTCCGAGGTGGTTCCCGTTGCCCAGCGAAACAGTGCGATATGTCGAATGCCCATAGGGAGAATCTAGCTTACTGGCAACGCCACTGGCGCGGAGGCCGGTCCCAAGAGCGGGGGACAGCCCCTGGGTCCGGCCTCGTGGCCAGGAAATAGCGACGGGGCCACCGGGGGATGGGGAATGCGGCCAGCCCGCCCCGCGAAGCTTTCCGCATGGTCGCCCTCCAGGGGGCCCAGCCGAAGCGGTCATGGGAGCGCTTTCGCGGTTCTCCAGAACGTAGCGGGGGAGCCCTCCCGAAATCAGCCCTTCATTTGTAACTGAAATATTTCAATTCTGAGCGTGCTTGTGGCGTGACACAACGTCACTGTTCTGCTGGATTCTTGTGTCGCCTCAGAATGTATTGAAATAGGCTGAGGTAATATAAGCCTTCTGTCTTATATCGGATGTTTGCCGTTTTCGGGGCTACGGTTCGCAGAGTCGGGAAGCGCGAGCACGCGGAGGTGCTGAGTCCCTCGGGGCACCCCCTGTTCCCGGCTGAGGACCGCTGTCGCGTCGCGTCTGGTGTCGCGACGCGACAGGCGGAAAAAACGGGTCGACGGGTGGTCTCCTGGGGGCGTGGTGTCGCCCTGACGGCGCCCGCGGCCGGTTGGTTCAGCTCAGCCGGGTGGTGAGAAGATAGGCGTCTGGGGAGTCGGCGTTGACGATCTCGGTGACTTTCCAGGTCTGGCCACCGACAGTGAACGTGTCACCCACGTGCACATCGATCATGGTCTGCGGGCGCCACTCACTGGGGCCACCGATCTTGGCCACTGGTCTCCCCTGGTCGTCGAGCCAGAACCGGCCGCCTCCCACCGGACCTCCTTGGAACCGGTCATTTCGGCCATAGGTGATTTTCTCCTGGTCGCCGACTTCATGGGTCACGTTGGACTCTTCTCCTGTCAAGCGAGCGAGCCGCGGTCATGGTGACGACGCGCCTGGACCGCAGCATCGAATCATCGATGTCCTGTGCGGGTTTCCGAACTTTACCCTCCATGCGCGCAATTGCATACTGGCAACCCTGTCAAAATACGTGAATTGCGCTCGTATAGCACGATGTCGCGGAACTGCTGTGGGGGTTGGCTTACCGCATCGAGGTCACACGCACCGAGAAACACCCGCACGAACGTCGGGTGAACGGCCATTCATGGCGAAAACATTCACGAGATAGATTCCTCCCCCGAAAGGGGGTCTTCATAGCGTTCCAAGTGGCGCAACGCCTCCCTGCGGGAGAGGGCGGAGAGCACCTCGGAGTGCTTGGTGACGAACGTACGAACGGCGTCGGGGTCGGTTTTAGCGTACTCGCGCAGCGACCAGCCGATAGCCTTACGGATGAAATAGCCCTTGTGGCTCAGATTCGGTTCGATGCTGGCGAACAGCAAGCCCGGATCGGTCTCGCCTTTCGCCCCAACCTGGCAGATGATTGCGCTGCGCCGCAGCCATACGTCACCGGTCAGCGCCCAAGAGATCACGATCGGCCGTACCCGCCCAGGGTGGGAACGCAGCAGCGGCCCTACCCGGCGGATCGCCAGCTCGTCGACGTAGTCCCACCACCCGCCGGCCACGATGAGGTCCTCGTACAGTGCGGTGACCGGAGGGGTCTGGAACTTTCGGTAGAGGGGATGGCCCGTGAGGTCCACCGCGGCGTAACGTTCCTCACGGTGGGTGGCCACCCGCCACATCGTGCGCACCGTGTCCTCCCACGTGATGGGGTCATCCATGGGAAAGGCGGCAAAGATCTCCCGGAAAGCCCGGCGGCGGGTATCGGCTCGCACGCCGTGGAAGGGCAATTCCGACTTCATGTACCGGCGCATCGGGGCCGCTGCGGCCGGGTCGGCGAGCGTGCGCAGGCGATCGCGTACGGCGGCGATCACTCCGAGATGGGCTGGCATAACCCTATTATTCCGGTTCGTCCGGATCGTGTGGTGACATAGCGCGGTCGGCTAGAGCGATTCCTCCGGCTCGGTCCCTCCCAGCCAAGACAAACCGCCACCTCGCCTCGTCGGGAGCAGACGCCGACCACCGAAACAGCCACCATGGCACCCGGTGCGCACCGCACCGGGGCCTTGCGGCCACGGTCGTTACCTGCCGAACCGGCGCGACACGATCCGCCGATGGCGCCGGTGCACTACCCCTATCCGCGTTCGTCCGCGAGGTCGTCCTCTGGTCTAGCCATGCGCGGCTCGCCGCGCGAGCGCGACTCCCTGAGACAAGCGGCCTAGCCATATGTGAGGTTAACCCATTCTTACCGGCATACTTCGACAGTGTGGCTGCATGGTGAACCACATATTGATCTTACGTAAGGCTCTGTTGGAAGTACTTCAGGTAATCGCTCGCGATGCCGCCTGATTTTTGCCGGTATGCCTGCCGCGGTGCCGCCTCAGGCACACGCCGCCCGAGACAGCTCATCGGCGAACGCTTCCGTGATCTGGGGCGACATCACGCCAGGGTTCTGGCGTGGCCGAGGCTGACCACGCCTCACCTGCCCACGGTGTCTACAACAGTCGGGAAAGCCCAGACGGCCTCCAGCGGGCGGGAGAAGACCTCAACCGCCTGACACACTGGGCAGACTTTCCCTTGCAGCTCCGCTAAAGGCGCGGGCCGGCCGGGGGCGGGGCCGACCCGCGCTCGCGGCGGACAAACGAGGGGGCACGTCGTCGTCCACCAGCGCTAGGCCGCGGTTTTCACATCTGCGCGCGACCGGGATGCTTAGTTGCAGCTACCGCTGCACTGGCACGGGCCGCCGCTTTGGCAGCCACAGGTGCAGCCAGACCCGCAGTTGCAGCCGGGAACGGGGGCGGTCGGAGTGGATTGGGACATGTCCCCTCCTTGAATCGAGAACCTTAGCCAAAACGAGTACTGCCATTGTCCCGCGCCATGGCGGCCACGGCACTTCACTCCCGAGCAACGTGCCTGAGATTCCCGACATCCAGCGGCGCCAATCAGCATGGCCGGTACCGGCAATCCGGGCGCAGCCCCGTTTAAAGTCGTCCGTGCCCAGCCGTTCGCCCCTACCGTCACGTGCGCTACTGCCGCCCCAAGTGCCTCCCCCATGCCCGGCGCGATCCCGCCCTCACGTGCTCCATGGAGGGATGGCGGTGTGGGAAGAGCACGACGAGAGTCGCCGCGTGGCGATATTGGGCCGCGAGAATCGCCGAGCGGTCACAGTTCGTGGCGATCGTGCCGGACAGGCCGCCCCTCGCCCCCGGGACCGCCCTGCTCCCTGCCACAACGGGATACCGTTGCCCCATGCCACTACTGGCGCGCCCGCGCCCGGCCACACCACAGTCGCCTCGCCCCGCAGTCCGTCCAGGAGTCACGATTGAACGCCCCCTACCCCGGCCCGGACCCCCACTACGGCAACCTCCCCTACGGCCACGCCCCGCCCTCCCACGGCGACATTCACGAGCGCCTCCTCGCCACCCCCTTCGAGGCGGTCGCCCCCCATCTGCGGCTCGTCCTCTTCGGCGGCGACGCCACCGGGCTCGGTGGTGACAAGCTCGCATACTCGATCAACCCCACCCTGACAGCGGTGCTCGCCTACCGGCTCGACCCGGGCTCGTTCCAATCGGCCCTGCTGGAGCAGCGCCATGCCCAGGCGTGGGCCATGAACAAGCGCGACTTGTGGTTCAGCGCCTTGCACAACATGGCCTACGACCAGTACCGCATCGACACCTACCCGGGCGCCCCCGACACGGCCAGCTACGTCGTCACCGGCCTCACCTGGCCGGCCAGCGCCCACGTGATGCGGCTGTCGGACCTCATCGCCGAACCCATGCCCTATGGCGCCGTGGCCATGGCGCCCGAACCCAACACCCTGATCTGCGCCGTGCTGCGCAGCAAGCGCTCCGCGCCGGTCATCCCCGCCATGCACCTGATCTTTTGCGACCGCATCATCGACGGTGTCCCCCTAACCGACCAACTCCTGTGGTGGCGTGGCGGCAGCGTCAGCGGGATGCCCATGCGCCCTTCCGCCGACGGCGGCGTCCAGGTCCGCCAGTCACCGGAGTTTTCCTACCTTCTCGACTACGAATTGCCCGACTGAACCGGCCCCCAGGGTGCCCCCAGGGTGCTAGCGGCCGAACGTGTCGGCAGGCGGCTGGGGAGAGTCGCGGGCCGTCGCGTCACGCACCGCAGCCGCACCGGCGACGAACCGATCCAAGTCCTCCGCCGTCAACAGCCGCGCCATGTCCGGGTCGCGGTGGGCACGGTGGGCGAGTTCGTCCACCGCCAACTCCCGCTGCGAGGCGACCACGACCAGGTTGCCGAACCTGCGGCCCCGCAGCACGGCCGGCGCGGCGAGCAGCGCGGTGTGGGGAAACACCTCGCGCACCGTCGCCACCTGGGCGCGGGTGTGGGCCAACCCGTGGCCATCACCGACGTTGACGGCGTAGACACCTCCCGCGCGCAGCACGCGCTCGACCTCACCGACGAACTCCACCGACGTTAGGTGTCCTGGCGTGCGCGCTCCGCTGAAGACGTCACACACCACCAGATCCGCGCAGTCACTACGGCGCGCCTCCAGCCACGCCCGAGCGTCTCCCGCCCCCACCCGCAGGTCGGCGCGGCGCCCCCACGGCAGCTCGCGGCGGACCAACTCGATGATCTCGGGGTCGATGTCGACGGCGCGCTGGCGCGACCCCGGTCGGGTCGCCGCGATGTAGCGCGCCAGCGTCAGCGCTCCGGCCCCCAGGTGGAACGCCTCGATCGGAGCTCCGGGAGTCGTGGCCAGATCGGCCACGTGCCCCAGGCGCCGCACGTACTCGAAGTCAAGGTAGGTCGGATCGGACAGGTCCACGTGCGACTGTGGCGTGTCCCCGACCATGAGCAGCCACGACTCGGCGCGGTCGGCGTCTCGCAGTAGTTCCGCCTTGGGCAGGGAGAGGTGTTCTCTCCGCCCGTTCGCCCCGCGGTGGCCCATGCGCTCTCCTCATTCCCGGCCGATTCCGCAGCGCCACCCGCCCCCGCCCGGTGCGGACGCGGTACGCGCCTGCTGTCCTTTCCTACCGTTGATCTTGCGAGAGGGCCCTGGCCTTCAGGGCGGGAGTGAATCGTATCTCTCGCCTGCTGTGGCCTCAGTTGTGGGCATGGGTCGGCATTGTCGACCTGTACTCACGGCTGGCCGCGCTCGGTCTGGCTGCCTCTGCTGTGAGACGTAGTCCTGGACCGTCCAAAGCGGGGCACCGCCGCATGAGCCCGCGAAGTAGGACGGCCACCAGAACCGGCCGCGCCTGATGGCCCGGTTGTCCCCTGATCGCATGCAGCTTCGGTACAGCTTTCCGCCTATCCCCGAGCGACGGTCAGCGTACGGCTCTGGCGAGGGCGTTCGGGTGCGCGCGGGGCGTCGTCAACGACGCGGCGTGTGTCCGTGAGGAGGACCGCGCGGCCCGGGGTGGCGTTCGTCGCCTCGGCGGAGCTGTCCAAGCGCCCCACGGCCGCCAAGAAGACCCCGCAGCGGGCCGGGCTCGGCGAGGTGATGGCCAAGGGTGTGTACGACGTCGGGGCGGCGTTCGTGAGCATGCTGGAATACGAGGCCGCCCAGTACGGCGCCCCTTCGTCAAGATCGGCCGCTTCGCGACCTCGCAGGTGTGTTCCGTGTGCGCCTCAAGGACGGCCCCAAGCCCCGCACGTCCGTGTGTGGACATGTGAGGCATGCGGGGCCATCCTCGACCGGGACGTGAACGCGGCGGTCACCATCGCCAAGGCCGCCGGACTGGCGGTGTCAGCCTGTGCAGCGCAGGTAAGACCCGACCACGCTCGGGCACAGCGCGACGAAGCAGGAACCCACCCGAAGCGCCCCACACAGCCCGCGTGGGAGCAGGCGGGACTCCCAGACCGCTCAGGCCCAGGAGGATGTCGATGCTTCGCGGTCACGATCCGGGACGCAGCGACCGGCACGGGCTGCACCAGTTCCGCCGCGCCGCTAATGTGGAAGCTCTCTGAGGCCTCCCCGCCCGGGCAGTGGGCTCGGCGGCTACGACGCCCAGCGTGGACGTTTTCGACGTGATCTTTTCGAGGAGTGGCCGTGCTGCTGCGGATGTCGACCCTGTTCCTACGCACCCTGCGTGAGGACCCGACAGATGCCGAGGTGCCCAGCCACAAGCTGCTTGTTCGCGGTGGCTACATCCGCCGTGCCGCGCCTGGGGTCTACTCGTGGTTGCCGTTGGGCAAGCTTGTCTTGGACAACGTCGCCAACGTCGTGCGTGAGGAGATGGCCCGCATCGGGTCGCAGGAGGTGCTGCTGCCCACGCTGTTGCCTCGCGAGTACTACGAGGCCACCGGCCGCTGGACCGAGTACGGTGACACGCTCTTCCGCCTCGTCGACCGCAAGGGCGCCGACTACCTTCTCGGCCCCACGCACGAGGAGTTGTTCACCCTGCTGGTCAAGGGGGAGTACTCCTCGTACAAGGACTTCCCGGTGATGCTGTACCAGATCCAGGAGAAGTTCCGGGACGAGGCGCGTCCCCGGGCCGCCATCCTGCGGGGTCGGGAGTTCCACATGAAGGACTCCTACTCCTTCGACATCGACGAGGAGGGGCTGCGCCACTCCTACGAACTGCACCGCGCCGCCTACATTCGGATCTTCGACCGGCTGGGGCTGCGTTACGCGATCGTCAAGGCCACCTCCGGAGCCATGGGCGGCTCGGCCTCCGAGGAGTTCCTCGCCGAGGCCGTCACCGGTGAGGACACCTTCGTTCGCAGCACCGGGTCGGATTACGCGGCCAACGTCGAGGCCGTCACGGTGCCTGCGCCGCCCGCCCAGTCAATCGAGGGGCTGCCTGAGGCGCGCGTCCACCACACGCCCGACACCCCGACCATCGATTCCCTCGTCGACCACGTCAATGAGCACGTGCCCGACGCCGTTGGCCCGGGGCGCGCCTGCACCGCCGCCGACACCCTCAAGAACGTGCTGATCAAGATCTGCCGGCCCGGCGAGAAGGACTGGGAGATCATGGGGGTTGGCGTGCCCGGCGACCGTGAGGTCGATATGAAGCGCCTGGAGGCCGCGCTGGAGCCGGCGCAGGTCGAGTTGTTGGAGGAGTCCGACTTCGAGGCCAACCCGTTCTTGGTCAAGGGCTACGTCGGGCCGCGGGCCCTTCTCGACAACGGGTTGCGTTACCTCGTCGATCCGCGCGTGGTCGCGGGCACGCGCTGGATCACCGGGGCCGACAAGGCCGACCACCACGTGATCGGCCTAGTGTGCGGACGCGACTTCACCCCCGACGGCACGATCCAGGCCGCCGAGGTCCGCGACGGCGACCCCTCGCCTGAGGACGACGGCACCCTCTACACCGCCCGCGGCATCGAGATCGGCCACGTCTTCCAACTCGGCCGCAAGTACACCGACGCTTTTGAACTCGACGCACTCGGGCCCGACGGCAAGCCCAAACGCATCACCATGGGCTCCTACGGCATCGGCGTCTCGCGCGTGGTGGCCTCCATCGTGGAACAGTCCCACGACGATAAGGGCATCGTCTGGCCACGCGAGATCGCCCCGGCCGATGTCCATATCGTGGGCACCGGTAAGGGCGACCAGATCGAGGTCGCCCTCCGGCTCGCCACGGAGCTGTCCGCCACCGGGGTTCGGGTTCTCGTCGACGACCGCTCCGGCGTCTCGCCGGGCGTGAAGTTCACCGACGCCGAACTGTTGGGCGTGCCCACCGCCGTCATCGTCGGTAAGGGCTTGGCCAACGGGGTGGTGGAGCTGCGCGACCGCTCCAGCGGGCAACGCGAGGAGGTCGCTGTCGAGTCGGTGGTGGAGCGGGTCGTGGCAGCGGTGGGTGCCGAGAGCTCCTGAGCCGCCGCCGCGGCCAGTGTTTTGGCGCCCGCGGCCTTCAGGCGGGCTCGCCGTCGGGGAAACCGGGAAAGGCGACGTTCTCGGCGCCCCAACTCAATGCTCGCACCGTCGCCGTTTGCAGCGCTCGCGCCGCCAGGTCGCGCAGGGGCGGGGCCGTGGCTGCCGCCAACTCCAGATAGGCCTGCCCGGTGGTCTGCTCAAGCAGGGCGGCGTATTGGCTCAGTCCGGCCTCGTCGTCGCTGTCAGGCAGTTGGTAGGCGCTTTGGGTGGCGGCGGGCTGGGCTCCCAGCGCCACCAGTTCGTCGCGCAGGCGGTCGCGGCTGTCCCGGTGGGCGTCGAGGTAGGCGCGGGAACGTTCCCGCGCGTCTTCGCTCAGGTGCGCCCCGATGTAGCCGTAGCCGTAGATCGCCGCGTGCTCAGCCCGCAGCGCGGCTTGGAGCGTCGCCACGTCGTCGGACTCGGCTGTCGCGGTGCTGTCGGGGGTGGGCGTGGCGCTCAATCATGCCTCCGCGGTGAGCAGGTGGGCGTGTCCGGCCTCGCAGGCTCCGACGCCGGCGACGAGTTGGGCGAGGCTGCGGTCGGCGATCTCGGTGACTTGGGTGGGGCGCGCGCCGGCGGCGGTCTCTTCCAGCACCCGCAGCGCCGCGACTGAAAGCGGCCCTTCAGGGGTGGGATCGGCCGCGGCGGAGGGTGTGGCGGCCGAGGCGCTGGTTTCAGGTGAGGCGGCGTCGGCGGGGAGTCGCTGCCGAAGCGCCCTCAGGTGCCGCTCGTGGTTGGAAAGGAGGGTGCGCAGCGTTTCTGTGGGGCCCTGATCTGCCGAAAGTGTCGCTCGGTAGCTCGCGATGGCGCGTTGCTTGTCAGCGATCACCGAGCGCAGGATGTACTCGTCAGGGGTGATCTCGCTGGGGTACCACTGGGTGTTTTGACAGCCGCTCAGTCCAACTGACGTGAGGCCGGCGAGCGCGCCGACGATGGCCGCGCGTCGGCTCACGCGGTAATCGTGACGCAACCGTGCCTCCTTGCTGTGCGCTCGGGTCGTGTGGGGGAGGAGCCACGCCCCCTGGCGAGGGCTACCAGGCCCAAGTCCTCGGATTTACAGCCATTCGCCGGATATGAGTGGAATCGCAGTAATATTCATGTCAGGCTCGACGGTGCGGATGATTCCACCCTGGTGCCTTCTGGCCTATCTTTTCACGACGGGCGGGTTTCTCGCGCGTCGCCGGGCCAGTGTGCCGGGAGTGCGCTCGCCGCACAACACGTCCGCAGCGTCGCGGACACGCGGTTCCCGATCGGGGTCAACGCGGCTCATAGCCCGGCCCCGCGGGAGAGGTCGAGAGACCTCACGACGGGGGTGGTCTGCGCCGGCAGCCACCACCGAGGAGGCCACGAGGGGGCCTACCAATCGGCCGCCTCGGTGGTTGCAATCCCCGACTTGACCCTCGGGGAGGAAGCCAAAACTAAAGTTTCCGTGCACATCCAGACGCGATACGGCATGGGTATCCGCCGACTGTGGATACTCTTGATGGAAACCGCGTCGTGTCCCGGCGCGCGGATGACCTATGTGCAGAGCTTGTCGCCCCTCCCGGGGCGTACGGGCGGACGTCGCGGAGGAGGACCACCGATGGGTGCGCAGGCTCGCCACGATCGTCTCGCGAGGCTGCTGGAGCCGGTCGTATCCGATGCCGGAATGGACTTGGAGTCCGTGGAGGTCACCCCGGCTGGCAAGCGTCGGCTGCTGCGCGTGGTGGTCGACTCCGACGCCGGCGTCGATCTCGACGCCGTGGGTGAGCTGAGCCAGACGATCTCCACTGCACTCGATGCCTCTGACGTCATGGGCGACGCGCCCTACGTACTGGAGGTCACCTCGCCGGGCGTTGACCGGCCGCTCAGGCAGCCCAGGCACTGGCGGCGCGCGCGTGGTCGGCTAGTGCACGCCACACTCGCCGAAGGTGGCGAGGTGCGGGGGCGCGTGACGCACGCCGACGATTCCGGCGTCACTTTCGACGTCGACGGCCAAAGCCGGGTATACGGCTATTCTGACCTGGGGCGTGCCAAGGTCCAGGTGGAATTTCGCCGCGACACCGACATCGACACCGGCGTCGACGCGGCGGATTAAGAGGGGGAGCCCCGTGGATATCGATATGAGTGTCCTGCGCAGTCTGGAGCGCGAGAAGGACATTTCGGTGGACCTCGTCGTGAAGGCGATCGAGGACGCGCTGCTGATCGCCTACCATCGCCAGGAGGCGACAGCCTCCTCCGCGCGGGTTGAGCTGGACCGCTCCAGCGGGCACGTCACCGTGTGGGCGACCGAGTTCGACGACGACGGCCACCCGATCCGGGAGTACGACGCGACCCCCACCGGCTTCGGACGTATCGCCACTTCGACAGCTAAACAGGTGATCCTGCAACGATTGCGCGACGCTGAGGATGAACTCACCCTCGGCGAGTTCGCCGGGCGCGAGTACGAGATCGTCTCGGGCATCATCCAGCAGGGCAAGGACCCACGCAACGTGCTGGTCGACCTCGGGCGGGTCGAGGCCGTGCTGCCACCGCAAGAGCAGGTCCCCGGTGAGACCTACGGCCACGGCGAGCGGCTGCGCGCCTATGTCGTGCAGGTACGCAAAGGGCACCGTGGCCCTTCGGTCACGATCTCGCGCACCCACCCCAACCTCGTTCGTAAGCTCTTCCAACTCGAAGTGCCCGAGATCGCCGATGGCACCGTCGAGATCGCGGCCATCGCGCGCGAGGCCGGCCACCGCACCAAGATGGCGGTCAAGTCCAACAAGAGCGGCGTCAACGCCAAGGGTGCCTGCATCGGCCCGCTCGGCAGTCGGGTGCGCAACGTCATGGCCGAACTGCACGGCGAGAAGATCGACATCGTCGACTACTCCGACGATCCGGCTGTGTTCGTCGGTAACGCGCTCTCGCCGGCGCGGGTCAACGAGGTCGAGGTCTTGGACATGGCCGCTCGGATCGCCCGGGTCACCGTGCCCGATTACCAGCAGTCCCTAGCCATCGGCAAGGAAGGTCAAAACGCCCGGCTGGCGGCGCGTCTTACCGGCTGGCGTATCGACATCCGCTCCGATGCCGAAACCGACGGCGAGCCGACCAAGATCGGTGATGTCGCCCCCGACGACGACGGCCAAGCCACCGGGCCCGCGGACGCGCAAGCGCGTTAGACTGGGAGACGGTGAATCAGGTGATCCCCATCCGTACGTGTGTGGGGTGCCGGTCCCGAGCAGCCCAATCTGACCTGTTGCGACTGGTGAGGGACGACGGTGGCATCACGCCCGACCACTCCCAAAGTGCTCCCGGGCGCGGCGCTTACCTCCATTTCGACCTCCGTTGCTGGGAGTCGGCCCAGCGGCGGCGAGTCTGGGCCAAGGCTTTCCGCGTGGCCGACGGGCTTGACACCTCGCCCGTTGCCGCGTATTTCGCTGCGGCCCCGTCCGTTCGAGACGGTCAGGAATCCAGATAGGGTTGGAATGGTTACGCTGGCGCGCTGGTTATAAGAACCGGACGGTCGGCGGTTCAGCCATGTCGGCATGTCCGATGTAGTTGGTCCATTGTTGTGTAACGACGAGTCGGAAGCGGGTCGAGATTGCGATGAGCGCTCGATGAGTACGCAGCGATGAGTACGTCAAGCTAGCGACGGTCCGGCGCAAACCCATGTCCCGGACCGAAGTAGAGGAGAGCAGTGGCGAAGGTCCGGGTATACGAGCTCGCGAAGGAGTTCGGAGTCGAGAGCAAGGCCGTTTTGGCCAAGCTCAATGAAATGGGTGAATTCGTACGTTCGGCGTCGTCGACGATCGAAGCGCCTGTCGTTCGTCGGCTGAAAGAAGCTTTCAACAATGGTTCCGCGGCCCCGGCCACGGAACAGCAACAGGACGGCCAGAGCAAGTCCCGTCAGGCGGAGTCGAAGCCGCGTCCCCAGGGCGAGTCCAAGGCAGCTTCGCAACAGCAGTCCCAGCCGACCCAGCAAGCACAGTCGGCTCCCACTGAACACGTCGAGGAGAACGGCGCCAGCGATTCTGCCGCTGGTTCGCGGCCGGCTCCCAAGCCCGGCCCCCGGCCGGCTCCCAAACCCGGCCCCAAGCCGGGAGCTCGCCCCACGGCACCCAGTGGTAACGCCCCCAAGCCGGGTCCGCGTTCCTCGGGGAGCAAGCCCGCTCCCAAGCCGGGCCCGCCGGGCCAGCGCGGCGACCGCAGCGAGCGCGGTGACCGTGGCGAGCGCGGTGACCGCGGGGACCGTGGCGACCGCTCCGGTCGCGGCGGCGAGGGCAAGGGCTCGCGCTCCGCGCCGCGCCCCGGCCCGCGTCCGGGGAACAACCCCTTCGCTTCCACGGCTACCGGCATGGGCTCCAAGCCCGCCCCGAAGCCGGGCCCGCGTTCGGGGCAGCAAGGCGGCCAGTCGGGCCAGGGCCAGCAGGGCGGCCAAGGTGGTGGCCAGTCAGGACAAGGCGGCCAGGGCCAGCAGGGCGGCCAGGGCGGTACGTCCAACCAGCGCGGCGACCGCGGTGGGTCCCGTCCCGGTTCCGCCGGCGGTGGCTCGCCTCGCCCGCAGCCGCCTCGGGGGCAGTCCCCGCGTCCGCAACCGCCGCGTTCGGGTAACGCTCCCGCCAGCAGCGGCACCTCCAGTGGTGGCGAGGGCAAGGGCTCGCGCCCCACGCCGGCCAACGTCGGCCCCCGTCCCGGTGGGCCGCGACCGAGCCCGATGAACATGCCATCTTCGCGTCCGCCCCAGCCCGGCGGCGGAGGCCGCGGTGGCGGCGGTGGCGGTGGCCGTGGCGGCGGTGGTGGCCGCGGCGGCAACCGTAGTGGTGGAGCCGTCAGCACGGGTCCCCGCAGCGGGGGCGGTGGCGGCGGTGGCACCGGTACCGGCGCCGGACCGCGTCCCGGTGGTGGCGGTTTCGGTGGCCGCCCCGGTGGCGGAGGCCGCGGCCGTGGCGGTACAGCCGGTGCGTTCGGTCGTCCCGGCGGTCGTCCGGGGCGTGCGCGCAAGTCCAAGAAGCAGCGTCGCCAAGAGTTCAACGAGATGCAGGCGCCCTCGTTTGGTGGCGTCAAGATCTCGCGCGGCAACGGTCAGACCATTCGACTGTCCCGCGGCGCCTCGCTGGCCGATTTCGGCGACAAGATCGAGGTCAACCCGGCTGCGCTGATCCAGGTGATGATGCACCTGGGCGAGATGGTCACGGCGACCCAGTCGCTGCCCGACGAGACGCTGATGCTGCTCGGCGATGAGTTGCAGTACAAGGTCGAGGTCGTTAGTCCCGAAGACGAGGACCGGGAGCTGCTGGAGTCGTTCTCCATCGAGTTCGGCGAGGACCAAGGCGGCGATGAGGACCTCCAGGCGCGTCCGCCGGTGGTCACCGTCATGGGTCACGTCGATCACGGTAAGACCCGCCTGCTCGACACCATCCGCAACACCAACGTGGTCAGCGGCGAGGCCGGCGGCATCACCCAGCACATCGGTGCCTACCAGGTCTCCACCGAGGTCGACGAAGAGGATCGCAAGATCACCTTCATCGACACCCCGGGTCACGAAGCGTTCACCGCCATGCGTGCCCGCGGTGCGCAGGCCACCGACATCGCCGTGCTGGTAGTCGCCGCCGACGACGGGGTGAAGCCCCAGACAGCGGAGGCCATCGATCACGCCAAGGCCGCCGACGTGCCCATCGTGGTCGCGCTCAACAAGATCGACGTCGAAGGCGCCGATCCGAACAAGGTGCGGGCTCAGCTCACCGAGTACGGGTTGGTCGCCGAGGAGTACGGCGGCGATACGCAGGTTGTGGAGATCTCCGCGCGCCAGGCGATCAACATCGACGCTCTGCTTGAGGCTGTGGTGTTGACCTCCGACGCCGCCCTTGACCTGCGGGCCAACCCCACGCAGGAGGCCCAGGGCATCGCGATCGAGGCTTACCTCGACCGCGGCCGTGGCTCCATGGCCACCGTTCTGGTGCAGCGCGGCACCCTGCGCGTGGGCGATTCGATCGTCTGCGGCGACGCCTTCGGGCGCGTTCGGGCCATGCTCGATGAGAACGGCAAGAACGTGCAGGAGGCCGAGCCCTCGCGGCCGGTCCAGGTGCTCGGGCTCACCAACGTGCCCAGCGCCGGCGACAGCTTCCTGGTCGTCAAGGACGACCGGGTGGCCCGCCAGATCGCCCAGCAGCGAGAGGCGCGCGAGCGGTTCGCCCAGCAGGCGCGGGCCACCCGTCGCGTCACGCTGGAGAACTGGCAGAAGACCCTCGAAGAAGGGGAGCGCGACGAGCTGCTCCTGCTCATCAAGGGTGACATGTCCGGTTCGGTTGAGGCCTTGGAAGAGTCGCTGCTCAAGATCGAGGCCGGCGGCGACGAGGTCAGCATCCGCGTCATCGGCCGCGGCGTCGGCGCGATCACGCAGAACGACATCAACCTTGCGGCCTCCGCGGGGGCGATCATCGTCGGGTTCAATGTCCGTCCGGAAGGCAAGAACAGCGAGCTTGCCGACCGCATGGGCGTGGATATCCGCTACTACTCGGTCATCTACCAGGCCATCGACGACGTCGAGGCCGCCCTCAAGGGCATGCTCAAGCCCATCTACGAGGAGGTCCAGCTCGGCTCCGCCGAGATCCGCGAGGTCTTCAAGGTGCCCAAGATCGGCAACATCGCCGGTGTCATCGTCCGTGACGGTGTCATGCGCCGAAACGCTAAGGCGCGGCTCATCCGCGACGGCGTGGTCATCTCCGACAACCTCACGGTCGAGTCGCTGCGCCGCTTCAAGGACGACGTCGTCGAGGTACGCGACGGCTACGAGTGTGGTATCGGCGTCGGCTACAACGATCTGCGCATCGACGATGTCATCGAAACCTTCGAGATGCGCGAGAAGCCGCGCGACTAACCGATCCACCGCACCTATGCGCGGTTTCCGGGCCCCGGCCTTGGCCGGGGCCCGCACCCGTGGGTGTACCGTGCCGGGGTGCAGCGCCCCGGCACGGGCCGGTCACCACGTCAGGACAATTCACGAGGTGAGTCCGTGTTCATCGGGGCCTTGACCCTGGATATCCTGCTGGGCGACGTTCGTTCGTTGAAGCAGAAGCGTTCCGTGGTGCGACCCATCGTCGCCGAACTGCAACGCAAGTACTCGGTTTCTGCCGCAGAAACCGGCGCCCAGGACTTGTACCGGCGCTCCGAGATCGGTATCGCCGTTGTGTCCACTACGGCCGCCCACTGCGTGGAGCTGCTTGACTCCTGTGAGCGCCTGGTCGCCGGGCGCCCCGAGGTCGAACTGCTTTCCGCGCGCCAGCGGCTGTTCAATCAAGAGGAAGAATAACGACCATGGTTGACGCCGCACGCGCGCGCAGGTTGGCCGACCGCATCCAGCGGATCGTCGCCGAGATGCTGGAGCGCCGCATCAAAGATCCTCGGCTGGGTTTCATCACCGTCACCGACGCCCGGATCACCAACGATCTGCGCGACGCCACGGTCTACTACACGGTCTTCGGCTCAGCGGAGGAGAAGGCCGGCAGCGCGGCGGCGCTGGAGAGCGCCAAGGGCGTGATCCGCACTGAAGTGGGCCGCCAAACCGGGCTGCGTCACACGCCCAGCCTTACGTTCGTCGCTGACGAACTACAGGAGAACGCCAAGCACATCGAGGAACTGCTGGCCAAGGCCCGCGCCGCTGACGCCGATGTGGCCAGGGCCGCTGCCGCCGCCGAACCCGCCGGTGAGGCCGACCCCTACAAGGTTCCCCGCGAGTACGACGACGAGGACGCCTAGGTTTCAGTTGTGTGGAAGCGGCGCGAGCGGGCGGTGGGGGAAAGTGGGGGGATGCCTCCGCCGTCGCCCCGCCGGCTGCCGAGACCGCGAAGCGATCGAGGCGCGAGCGAACGAAGAACATTCCCAACGGCCCACACCTCAGCCGTTCAAAAACAGAACTCAGCCGCGGGCCGCAGCCCTGGTCGGCTCGCGCCCGTGGCTCCTCACCTTCCCGAGTGACGAGGAAACATCCATCCCCATATGAGTAGCAACGGTGACGGCGGCAGCGCCGGCAGTGTCATCATCGTCGACAAGCCCGCCGACTGGACTTCACACGACGTGGTGGGGCGGATGCGGCGCATCGCCGGAACCCGCCGGGTCGGCCATGCCGGCACTCTCGACCCGATGGCCACCGGGGTGTTGGTGCTGGGCGTGGGTAAGGCCACGCGGCTGCTGGGCCACCTCACCCTCACCGAGAAGGTCTACGAGACCACGATCCGCCTCGGGGAGCGCACCGTCACTGAGGATGCTCAAGGGGACGTGGTGGAGCGCAGCGGCGCTGCCGGAGTCACCGACGCGGCGATCCAGGCGGGTGTCGCCGCGCTCACCGGCACCATCGAACAGGTCCCGCCGCAGGTCAGCGCCGTCAAGGTGAACGGTGAGCGAGCCTATAAGAAAGCGCGCTCCGGCGAGCAGGTCGAGCTCAAGGCCCGCTCGGTCACCGTGTCGGAGTTTCGGGTCACCGACATTCGGCGGGTCGCCGCCGCCGATGTTCCCCTCGTCGACGTCGACGCCACCATCACCTGCTCCAGCGGCACCTACGTTCGGGCTCTCGCCCGTGACCTTGGCGCGGCGCTGGGCGTGGGCGGCCACCTCACGGCGCTGCGCCGCACCCGCGTGGGGCCCTACGATATCGCCGCTGCCCGCACCCTCGACCAGCTCGCCGCCGACTTCACCGCGCTGTCGCTGTCGGAGGCGGTGGCCGCAGCGTTTCCCACGCGAACGCTCACCCCCGATGAGGCACGCAAAGTCTCCCACGGCAACCGCATCTCCGCCGCCGGTCTTGGTGCCGGCCCCATCGGGCTGTTCGCCCCGGACGGCACCGTCATCGCCCTCGCCGAGGAACACACCGGCCCCCGCGCCTACAGCAAGCCCATCGTGGTCTTTGCCACGGGGTAAGAGCACTGCCCCCGCTCACCGGTGTCTGTGGTGGCATGGGTGCCTCCGTGGGGTGTCGCGGTTACGGCAAGCCGGACGCGATGTCGGGGACGGTTCCGGGAACGTGGCAGCCTGATGGGGGAATAAGCCGATCGGCGTGAGGGGAGTTGGACAAGGTGCGTCGCTGGCTCGGCCCGGAAGAGATCCCCCAGGGGTGGGGACGATCGGTGGTCACCTTCGGGGTGTTCGACGGGGTGCACCGTGGTCACCAGGCGGTCCTTGAACGCGCGCGGCAGCGTGCCCGCGACCTTGACTGCCCGCTGGTCGTGGCGATCCTCGCCCCCGCCGCTCCTGCTGAGACGTCGCAGCAGCCGGCATCGACGTTGACTCCTGCCGAGCGTCGAGACGAACTACTCGCCGCGGTCGGCGTCGACGCGGTATGCGTGTTGCCCAGCACCGCCACACCCCTCGCACCGGCCGACCTCGTCCGTGACGTGCTTGTCGATCGGCTGGGGGCGACGGTGCTCGTGGCCGGTGAGCATGTCCGCTTCGGTGGCGACGGCGACGTCGCGACGTTGCGCGAGTTCGGCGACAAGCATGACGTCACTGTGGAGACCGTCGCGCCGGTGGCCGACACTGAGGTGATCACCGCGCAGCGCATCCGCGATCGGCTGGCCGCCGGCGACGTCGAGGGGGCCGCTGCCGCGCTGGGGCGCCCCCACCGGCTGTCGGGGACTGTGGTGCACGGCGCGGCGCGCGGCCGGGAGCTGTTGGGCTACCCCACCGCCAACCTTGATTTCCCGCCGGAGAGCACGGTTCCCGCTGACGGCGTCTACGCCGGCCGTCTGCTGCTCACCGCTGCTTCGCCGCAGGAAGCGGCAGGGGAGACGCAGTGGCCCGCCGCGATCTCGGTCGGCAGTAACCCCACCTTCGAGGGAGCCGGCCGCACGGTAGAGGCCTACGCTCTCGACCGCGACGACCTCGACCTGTACGGCAAGCTCGCGGCGGTGGACTTCATCCATCACATCCGGCCGATGCTGCGCTTCGACAGCATCGACGAGCTCATCGCCGCTATGGCGCGCGATGTCGAGCGCAGCCGCGAGCTGTTGTTGGAGTGAGGGGACCGCTCCCACCTCGCCGGCCCTACCATGGCCCGCGCGGTCGTGCTGGGCTAGTAAGCTAGGACAACGCTGGTAGAGATCGCCGGCGCATCGCTCATGCCATCACGCGCCGTGGCCCCGGTGGAGCCCGCGCCGCATGAGTATCGTCCATGACTTCCGGTGACTGTGGGTGCGCATGGTCACCGGCCCCGCGCAACCACGGCGTGGGGCAATGTGCAAGAGATCGCGCATCACGTAAGCAAGAAGGAGTGCCGTGTCCCTCGACACCGCAAAGAAGAACGAGATCATCGCCGAGTACGCCACTAAAGAGGGCGACACCGGCTCTCCCGAGGTTCAGGTCGCGCTGCTGACCCACCAGATCATCGAGCTGACCGAGCACCTGAAGACGCACAAGCACGACCACCACAGCCGGCGTGGTCTGCTCCTCATGGTCGGTCGGCGCCGTCGGCTGCTGCAATACGTTGCGAAGAAGGATATTTCGCGCTACCGCAGTCTCATCGAGCGTCTCGGGCTGCGGCGCTGACGGCGTCTCGCTCCCGGTATCGACAGTACGGGCGACGCCGAAGGCACTGATCAGGGGAGTGGCCACGGCCGCTCCCTTTCTTAGTACTGTGGTGCTAACAGTTTGGCGTGAGGTGGTGTGAGGCCGCACCGATCCGCGCGTCGAAGGCGACTGCGGTGCGGGCTGCTTCCCGGGCCGCGGCCGTACGCCTGTCGCATCCGTTCACGTTGGGGGTGGAACGGTCGCACGCTAGGGCGACCACGCGGGCCGGGGGTAGTGGCCGGCGGGGTCGCGGGCTCACCGGTGGGTCCGCGCTGGCGGACCGGCCGGGCCTTTCCGCCCGTTGAGGTCGAGAAAGGGCGCCAAGAATAGGCATCACAGCCAGTGGGTATCGGCCACGTGAACCGATAGACAACTGAATCAGCGAGCCACAATCGTAAACACCTGGCCCAACCGGGCCAGTATCAGTATCGTTCCCGCGCCTGCCTACCTTATGGCGTACGTCGAGGCCGGTCCTCGGTAGTGGTTCGCGGCATGCCTTCCGGGTAGGCCGCGAGCTTCGATCGATGGCCGGCTCTACCGACCATCGCGCGCTGAGCACAGCGCTCGGCTCGTCGACGGTCGAGAAGACTCTCGACGACTTGTCTGGGGCACGGACGCGGGACCACGACCCATACCGTGTAGGAGGTCGCCCATGGAGGGCGCGTATTCCGCCGAGGCTGTCATCGACAACGGCCGCTTCGGCTCCCGGACCCTTAGGTTCGAAACGGGCCGGTTGGCCCGACAGGCCGCAGGCTCGGCCGTGGCCTACCTCGACAACGAGACCATGGTGCTCTCGGCAACCACGGCGTCTCGCCGTCCCAAGGACAACCTCGACTTCTTCCCGTTGACGGTCGACGTCGAGGAGCGCATGTACGCCGCGGGCCGGATTCCGGGCTCGTTCTTCCGCCGTGAGGGGCGCCCTTCCGAGGACGCCATCCTCACCTGCCGCCTCATCGATCGTCCGCTGCGCCCGTCGTTCCAGCACGGCCTGCGCAACGAGATCCAGATCGTCGAGACGATCATGACGCTGCACCCCGAGCACCTCTACGACGTCGTCGCCATCAACGCGGCCTCCATGTCGACTCAGCTCGCCGGGTTGCCGTTCTCCGGCCCCATCGGGGGCGTCCGGGTGGCCCTCATCGAGGGGCAGTGGGTCGCGTTTCCCACCCACACCGAACTCGCCGACGCTACGTTCGACATGGTCGTGGCCGGGCGAACGCTCGACGACGGCGACGTCGCCATCATGATGGTCGAGGCTGAGGCCACGCCCACCACCTTCGACCTGATCGCCAACGGTGCCACCGGCCCCAACGAGCAGATCGTCGCTGAAGGGCTGGAAGCGGCCAAGCCCTTCATCAAGACCCTCTGCAAGGCTCAGGAGACCCTTGCCGAGCAGGCCGCCAAGGAGACCGACGAGTTCCCGATCTTCCTCGACTACGAGGACGACGTTTACGCCGCCATCGAGCGGGAGGTCCGCGGCGAGCTGGCGCAGGCGCTCACCATCGCCAGCAAGCAAGACCGCGAAGCAGAGCTGGAGCGCGTCAAGTCGGTGGCCGCCGAGAAGCTGCTTGAAGACTTCGAGGGCCGCGAAAAGGAGGTCGGCGCCGCCTTCAAAGCGCTGACCAAGCAGCTCGTACGCGAGCGCATCACCAGCGAGAAGATCCGCATCGACGGCCGCGGGGTCAAGGACATCCGCCAGCTCGCCGCCCAAGCCGACCTGCTGCCGCGCGTGCACGGTTCGGCGCTGTTCGAGCGCGGCGAGACGCAGATCCTCGGGGTCACCACCCTGAACATGCTGCGCATGGAGCAGATCGTCGACACGCTCAACCCTGAGCGGACCAAGCGCTACATGCATAACTACAACATGCCGCCCTACTCCACGGGTGAGACGGGCCGTGTCGGTTCGCCCAAGCGGCGCGAGATCGGCCACGGTGCGCTGGCCGAGCGGGCGATCCTGCCGGTTCTGCCGTCCCGCGAGGAATTCCCGTACGCCATCAGGCAGGTCTCGGAGGCGATCGGCTCCAACGGCTCCACCTCGATGGGCTCGGTGTGCGCCTCGACGATGTCGCTGATGTCGGCGGGCGTGCCCCTCAAGGACATGGTGGCCGGTATCGCGATGGGCCTCATCCGTGAAGGCGACGAGTACGTCACGCTCACCGACATCCTCGGCGCTGAGGACGCTTACGGCGACATGGACTTCAAGGTCGCCGGTACCCGCGAGGTGATCACCGCGCTCCAGCTTGACACCAAACTCGACGGTATCCCGGCCTCCGTGCTGACGGCCGCACTCCAGCAGGCTCGGGGCGCGCGGCTGGCCATCCTCGACGTCATGGCCGAAGCCATCGAGCGTCCGTCCGAGATGAGCCCGCACGCGCCGCGCATCCTCACCGTCAAGGTGCCTGTCGAAAAGATCGGCGAGGTCATCGGCCCCAAGGGCAAGATGATCAACTCGATCCAGGACGACACCGGCGCCGAGATCACCATCGAGGACGACGGCACGATCTACATCGGCGCCACCGACGGCCCCTCGGCCGAGGCGGCGCGCGACACGATCAACAGCATCGCCAACCCGACCATGCCCGAGGTCGGTGACCGCTACCTGGGCACCGTCGTCAAGACCACGGCCTTCGGCGCGTTCGTGTCGCTGCTGCCGGGCAAGGACGGTCTGCTGCACATCTCGCAGATCCGTAAGCTCCACGGCGGCCAGCGCATCGAAAACCTCGACGACGTGGTCAGCATCGGGGAGAAGATCCAGGTCGAGATCCGCGAGATCGACGACCGTGGCAAGCTCTCCCTCGTTCCCGTCGACGTCATCGACACCGAGAGCGAGGAGAAGGACGTTTCCGCCGAGCAGAGCGCCGAGGCGGCCACCGAGGAGGGCGCCTCCGGTGAGGGAGAGCGGCGGCGTCGCCGCACCCGCAGCGCACGCGGTGGTGAGAACACCTAGCAGCCGGCGCGTCGCCTCGTAAACCAGGGGCGGCCGTACCCGCCGGGGTACGGCCGCCCCAACGTAACTCTCGGTCCCGCCCGTCCTGACGCCTGACGTTTCGTTTCCGTACCGCCGTCGCAGGAGCACCACCATGACCCCAGCGCCCACCGCCGCCGAGCAAGCGCCCGACACCACTCTCACGCTGCTTGCGGCCACCGAGGGCTCCGGCCCGGTACGCCGCACCGTCCTGCCCGGCGGCCTGCGGGTCGTCACCGAAGCCATGCCGGGGCTGCGGTCGGCCGCCTTCGGGATCTGGGTGGGCGTGGGCTCGCGCGACGAGGACGATCACCACGCCGGCTCCACGCACTTTCTGGAACATCTGCTGTTCAAGGGCACTCAGCGGCGCGACGCCATGGAGATCTCCCGACTGTTGGACGCGGTGGGAGCCAACCACAACGCCTACACCACCAAGGAGTACACGGCCTACTACGCCAAGGTCCTCGACAGCGACCTCCCCCTGGCGATCGACGTCGTCAGCGACATGGTGGCCGGCTCCGTCCTCGACCCGGTCGAAGTGGAAAACGAGCGTGGCGTGATCCTGGAAGAGATCGCCATGTACGAGGACGAGCCCAGCGAACTCGTCGACGACGTCTTCGCCGCCGCCCTGTTCGGGAGTTCGCCGCTGGGACGGCCGGTGCTGGGCACCAACGAGACGATCACCGGCCTTTCCCGGGATCGGATTCAAGAGCACTACCGTGACCGCTACGTTCCCGGTGAGCTTGTCGTCAGCGCGGCCGGCAACCTCGACCACGACACCGTCGTGGAACTAGTCCACAACGCGTTCGCGCCGCTGCTGCGGCACTACGGTGACATGCGCCCAGTCCCGCCGCGGCTGGGCGGACCCGGCGTGAGCACCCGCCCCGGCACCTCCCTGGTGTCGCGGGACACCGAACAGGCCCACATCATCTTGGGCGGCGAAGGGGTCGCCAGGAACGACCCCCGCCGCTACCCACTCAACGTCCTCAGCTCCGCCCTGGGCGGAGGCATGTCATCGCGGCTGTTCCAAGAGGTACGCGAGCGGCGCGGCCTGGCCTACTCGGTGTTCAGCTACGCCGACAGCTACGCTGACACGGGAGCGTTCGGCGTGGCGGCCGACTGCTTGCCCGACAAGATCGACGACGTGCTCGCGGTGTGCCGTGACGAACTGGCCAGGATCGCCGATTCCGGGATCACCGAGGAGGAACTGGCCCGCGCCAAGGGCCAGATCCGCGGCTCGTTCGTTCTCGACGCTGAGGGCAGCCAGTCGCGGATGAGCCGATTGGCGATCCACGAACTCGCCTACGACCACCAGTACTCGCTCAACGAGACGCTGGCACGGGTCGACGCGGTCACCCTCGACGACGTCAGCGCCGTCGCCGCCGACCTCCTCGCCAAACCCACGACCCTCGCCGTCATCGGCCCCTACGACGAGGATCGGGAGTTTTGAGAGACGCGCCCGCCAACGGGAGGATGGGCCAGGGCGCCAGCTCCACGCGCTAGGCGAAGCGGGAGTTTGGGGCAGGCACCCGCCAACGGGCACGCGGTCCCAGCCATAGCGTGCCGGTAGGGGCGCGCAAGCCCCGGAGAGCGCCTGCCGCCGCGGGGGCCACGCCCCGATCACCACCGACGGCCCCTCCCGTGGCGCACGCCCGGAGGATGCGTGCCACGGGAGGGGAGCGGCCTGGCGCGGCGGACCGGCCGGGCCACGGGCACGATAGCGTGAACCCGTGATCAAGGTAGGAGTGTTTGGCGCCGACGGGCGCATGGGAGCAGAAGTCGTCAAAGCGGTCAACGCGGCCGAGGACACCGAACTGGTGGCCGGCATCGACGCCGGGGACGAGCGCGAGGCGGTGCGGGGGGCCGAAGTCGTCGTTGACTTCACCCACCCCGACGCGGTGATGGACAACCTGCGGTGGCTCGTGGCCAACGGCATCCACGCCGTCGTCGGCACGACCGGCTTCGACGAACCCAAACTGGCCGAGCTGCGGGAGCTGCTGGCCAAGCACCCCGAGGTGCGGGTGCTCATCGCCCCGAACTTCGGTATCGCGGCCGTGCTGATGATGCACTTCGCGGCCAAGGCCGCCCCCTACTTCGACTCCGCGGAGATCGTGGAGCTACACCACCCCAACAAGGCCGACGCGCCCAGCGGCACCGCCCACCGCACCGCCGGCATCATCTCCCAGGCTCGCCGGCAGGCGGGCAGCACCGCCATGCCCGACGCCACCACCTCCGAAATCGAGGGAGCCCGCGGCGCCGACGTCGACGGCGTCCACGTGCACGCGCTGCGCATCGCCGGGCTCATCGCCCACCAGGAGGTCATCTTCGGCACCCACGGTGAGACGCTGAAGATCCGGCATGACTCGATGAGCCGCGAATCGTTCATGCCGGGCGTGCTACTCGGCGTACGCCGCGTCGCCGGCCTACCCGACCAGCTCACCCTCGGCCTGGAACCCCTACTCGACCTGGAATGAGCCCCTCTCCCTTTCAGTGGGGGAAGGACCTCTTCAAGCAGTGAGGGGCCTCGCCGTGCGCAGGTGGTGTTTTCGGCCCTTAATAGGGTGCTTTCCTGACCCATAGGGAGGGTTTCGCGTACCTCACCACCGACCAACCTCGGCAGCATAGGGGAGAGAAGGTTCAAGGGATTCCAGCCGAAGCAACAGCGAGAAAGGCTCTCCCCAAAAGTAACAAAAAGATAACGCCCCAAGAATCTCCAGGTCATTTCCGTAAGCCCCGCGCATGCGGGGATGGACCGGTCGGCCCACTGGTCCTCAGCGTGCTGGGCGTGTGAGCCCCGCGCATGCGGGGATGGACCGATCTTCTGGACCAGGTCCAGGTTTTCGCGTCTGTGAGCCCCGCGTACGCGGGGATGGACCGCTGGCCACCTGGACGCCGTCTTCCTCGGTGATGTGAGCTCCGCGTACGCGGGGATGGACCGTCGAGTGAGCTGCGGAGGATGTCGGTGGTGTCGTGAGCCCCGCGTAGGCGGGGATGGTTCCGCTTGTGCGGTGGTGGGTGTGTGCGGTGGTTGGTGGGGTTGGGAGGGCGGCGTTGTTCGTTCGTGCCTCGATCGCTTCGCGATCTCGGCAGCCTGAGGGGGTGCGAGGCTGAGGCGGGAGTAAGCGATGCAGGGGGCGGTGGCTGTGGGTGGGGAGATGTAGTTGGCTAGCGGGTGAGGCAGCGTCGTGGGCTTCGGGAGGCTGTAGCAGGTGGCGACCTCTGTGGGCGTGGCGGCAAGGTGACGCACCCACGAGGCTGACGGCACCGCCCACTTCCCCACCCAAGGTGGGCGCGTGGCGGCAAGGTGACGCACCCACGAGGCTGACGGCACCGCCCACTTCCCCACCCAAGGTGGGCGCGTGGCGGCAAGGTGACGCACCCACCCCAGGCACAGCCCACCCCCGGGCTGCCGAGATCGCGAAGCGATCGAGGCACGAGCGACGAGAAACACCCCCTGGTCTCCTCGCCCCCGTTTCACCTCGCGCCCCTGCATCCGGTCTCGCGCCGGCGGAGCCTGGCACAGCGGTGCTGTGGACCGGGGGGCTGTTGGTGACATAAGGCAGCAAGGGTGGTCGGGTGGTGGGGTGGGCACCAAAGCGGTGCGGGTGTGCGGGGGCGGAGGCGGTGACGAAAGGCAGCGACGGCGGCTGGTGGGTGGGGTGGGCAGGTGGCGGTGCCGCTCGTTCGGGGTGAGGATGGGCGACGGGAGGCAGCGAGGGCCGGGTGGGCAAGGGGGGCGCTGGGTCGGTTCCGGTGGACAGGGGTGTGTCGCGTGCGGCGGTTCTCGGCTGGGGAGGGCCGAGGCACCTACGTCTCACTGGGTGAGACGGCGAATGTGGGGGGTGCGTTCAGTGTTGGGGGTGGCGCAACACTGAGCGTGCAAACGCGCCGCGACTGCCCCCGAAAAAGCGACAAAGCTCCTATAGTGCTCCGCGGTGATGATGCAAACGTCCAACAGGCGAGACACTTGTTTGAGAATTAACATTCTCGCTGGTTGGGAAACTGGCATAGTGCACTAAACCGGGCATCATCATGGCCAGTGGTTGCGTTCAGTGTTGCCATGATCGCCGCGAGGAGTACCCCGCGGCGCGACTGGACCGCCAGAACTGCCGAATAGGCGCCCCTCGTCGTGCTCACGCCCCGCCCCTCTCGTCCACCCCCGTCCACTGCCCGTCCTCGCCGCCCTGCGTCGCTACCTCGTCCCCAGTCAGCGGTACCGGCTCGGTACCTGTTCGGTCCCCATCGGCCCCTTGCCGCTTCCCGTTACCGCCGGTAGCCCCAACGGCCGGCACCGATATCCAAACCACCCCCACCCGTCCTCGCCGCTCTGCGTTACCGCCGGTAGCCCCGACGCACAGCACCGATCACAGGGCTACCTTGCCCCGTCCTCGGTACTTTCCGGCGGTGTCCTCCCTGGTCAACAGCATCGACATTCGTGCGCTGCCCAGGGCTGCCCGCAGGGTGGGATGGAGGCAGATAGACGAGTGCCCGCCCCCTGTTGCTGGAGTGCACCGGATCAGCCCTCGTGCCAGGGCGCCGGAATTAGCCTATGGCCGGCGTACCGGCTCAGTCCTCACGCTAGGGCACCGGCCCACCCCAGGGCGGCTCACCGGGTCAGCCCAGGGCCAGGCCTACGGTGTAGAGAGCGCCGAAGGCGAGTTGGAAGCGGCCGGTCTCAGCGAGGCCGAGGATGAGGTCGCCTTCGCGCTGGCCGCGTGCCACACGCGTGCAGGGACGCAGTGCCAGGGGAGCCGCCAGAAGCGTCAGCGCCGCCCACGGGGTTGCGGCGGCGGTGACCAGCGCGACGAGGTGGGCTCCGGCTATGCAGGCCAGATAGAGGCGCCGCGTGGCCCGCTCGCCCAGCAGCACAGCCAGCGTGCGTTTGCCGGTGGCCGCGTCGGTGTCGATGTCGCGCAGGTTGTTGATGACCAGCACCGAGCACGACAGCAGCCCCACCGGAACGGCCGCGGCCCACCCCTGCCATGGCACGCTGCCGACCTGGACCAGCACGGTCCCCACCACGGCGACGACCCCGAAGAACACGAACACCGAGACTTCGCCCAGGCCCCGATAGCCGTAGGGGCGCGATCCTCCCGTGTAGAACCATGCGGCGGCGATCGCCGCGGCGCCCACCAGCAGCAGCCACCATGTGGAGGTGGCGACCAGGATCAGCCCGACGAGGGCCGCGACGCTGAAGCAGGCCCAGGCGGCGGTGAGAACCGCTCTGGGGGCCGTGAGCCGGGCGGCGGTCAGTCGGGTGGGGCCGACTCGTTCAGTGTCGGTTCCGCGGATTCCGTCGCTGTAGTCGTTGGCGTAGTTCACGCCTAGCTGTAGGCCCAGTGCCACCACTGCGGCCAGCGCGGCTTTCCACCACACCAGAGCGTCCACGGACAGGGCGACCCCGGTGCCCACGGCCACAGGGACGATCGAGTTCGGCAACGTTCTAGGGCGGGCGCCCGCGACCCACTCGTTGATCGTGGCCACGCCTGAAAGCCCCTCTTTCCGCTCCGCTGGGCGCTCAGGCACCGGTGGGGCACCGATAGGGTCTCCTGAGCGGGTACGCTACGACGTTTTCACCATATCGCCAGCCAGACCCGACACGTTCGCGGGCCGTGGGCCGCCGGCCACGTGTGGGTCTCCCCGGCCGGCCACGGATCACTCGCCGATCGCGGCGCGTAGTCGGATCATGGAGACCGTCGCGCCCATGTCGATCTCTCGGCGGGCGCCGTCGGGCTGCCAGCCGCTGGACTCGACGAAGGAGCGCAGCGCGTTGGGGGCGGCCACGGTCCACGTGCTCACCGTGTGGAACCCGTCGTCAACCAAGTGGTCCACGGTGGCGTTGAGCAGGCGAGCGCCGTGGCCGCGCCGGACGTGCTCGGGGTGGACGTGCAGCGCGTAGATTTCGGCGTCGGTGGCCGGCCATAGGTCGTCGTCGCCGGCGGGCCCGATCGCGGCGAAACCCACGACGAGACGCTCGTCGGTGGCCACCAGCACCCGGTGCCGCGATGTCGGGGGGCGCCGGATCGCCTCGCTCCACTGGTGTCGGAACTGTTGGCCGGCCTCCTCGCCGGTCAACTCGGCCAGCACCTCTTCGGGAAGCACCGAGCCGTAGGTGTCGCGCCAGGCCGCCACCTGGATGCCCACGATCGTGTCCACGTCCTCCTCGCGGGCGGAACGGACGAATCGTTGTGTCGACATGGGCAAACCCTTCACGTCAGCGGTATCGATGGCGGCCGGCGCGCGGCGACAGTGCGGCTCCTGCATCGTCGCAGCCTCGGCACCGCTGGCGAAAACCGGACCGCCCCCGGCGGGGGCGCGCCGGCTAGCCTCCGGCGATTCCCTGAGTTTCCCCTCAGTCACAGCGCCAGGTGTTCTCCCGAGAAGCGGCCCCGTGGCACCATCAAACCGTGAGTCTCATTATCCGGATTATCGTCAACGCCGTCGCCCTATGGGCGGCCGTCTTCCTCATCGACGGCATCGACGTCGGAGCCGAGACCCTGCCCAACCAGATCCTGGTATATGTGTTGGTCGGGGCGATCTTCGGTGTCGTCAACGCTGTCATCAAGCCGATCGTCAAGACCGTGGGCTGTGCCTTCTACGCGGTGACCTTGGGACTGTTCGCGCTGGTGGTCAACGCACTGCTGCTGTTGCTCACGGGGTGGTTGGCCGGTTTGTTCGAGCTCCCCTTCACCATCGAGGGGTTCTGGCCCGCCTTCTGGGGGGCCATCATCATCGCAGTCGTCTCGTGGCTGCTTAACCTCTTCGTGGGTGGTGACGACTGAGCCGATAGCCGTGTCCGCGAGTTTGCGGGATCGTCAGGAGTCGGGGCGCGTGTGGTTGGCGGACAGTGGCCGACCGCGCGCGTCCCACGAGTGTCGCGCTCGCTTCGGTAAGGTCCGGCGTCGACGCACCGCACCGGCGCGTGAGGTGGAACGAGTACCGCTATAGCGCAGTGTGGTCGAAATATCGCTTTTTGAAGTAACAGGTCTCTTTCCGGCGTGCACACCGGATGACACCCGCGAGAAAAGGGGTAGCGTTTCCCTTATGGTAGGCAGCACTCCACCGAAGGCACCCGAGGCGCCATTCGGGCAGATGTTGACCGCGATGGTCACACCCATGCACGACAACGGCGACGTCGACTATGACGGAGCGGCCCGCCTCGCCACGTATCTGGTCGACGAGCAGCGCAACGACGGTCTTGTCATCAGCGGCACCACCGGCGAGTCGCCCACGACCAGCGACGCGGAGAAAGACCAACTGCTGCGCGCTGTACTCGACGCCGTCGGTGACCGCGCGACTATCATCGCCGGTGTCGGCACCAACGACACCCGCCACAGTGTCAGGCTCGCTCAGGCGGCCGAGCGCGCCGGCGCCCACGGCCTGCTCACGGTGACGCCCTACTACAACAAGCCGCCACAGGAAGGGCTGCTGCGGCACTTCACCACGATCGCCGACGCCACCGACCTTCCGGTGCTGCTCTACGACATCCCGCATCGCACGGGGACCCCTATCGCCTCCGAGACCCTCGTGCGGCTCGCCGAGCACCCGCGCATCGTGGCGAACAAGGACGCCAAGGAGGACCTGGGCGCCAGCTCCTGGGTGATGGAGCGCACCGACCTCGCCTACTACTGTGGCACCGACATGCTGAACCTGCCGCTGCTGTCTGTGGGCGCGGTGGGCTTCGTCAGCGTGGTCGGCCACATCGTCGGCGCTGATCTCCACGACCTGCTCGACGCCCACCACTCCGGCGACGTCGCGCGGGCGTTGGCCATACACCGTCGCCTCACTCCGGTCTACACCGGTATCTTCCGGACCCAGGGAGTCATCACGACCAAGGCCGTGCTCAACATGTTCGGGCTGCCCGGCGGCTCCGTGCGCACTCCGCTGGCCGACGCCTCCAACGAACTTCAGGCCCTGCTGCGGGAAGACTTGGCCGCGGCGGGAGTCAAGGGCCCCATCGGGCTCGCTCCGCACCAGGCGGTTCCCGCCAGCGTGGTAGGGGTGGAGCGGCTCACGGAGGGATCGGCATGAGCCACCCGCACCCGGAGTTGGGGCCGCCACCGCCGCTGGGCGAGGGCGCGCTGCGGGTGGTCCCGCTGGGAGGTCTCGGCGAGATCGGCCGCAACATGACCGTGTTCGAGTACAACGGTCGGCTGCTGCTGATCGACTGCGGAGTGCTGTTTCCCGAAGAGGAACAGCCCGGCGTCGACCTGATCCTGCCCGACTTCGACTACATCCGCGACCGCCTCGACGCGGTGGAAGCCCTTGTGCTCACCCACGGCCACGAGGACCACATCGGGGCGGTGCCGTTCCTGCTGCGCGAGCGTCCCGACATCCCGCTGGTCGGCTCGCGACTGACACTGGCGCTGTTGGCGGCCAAGCTTGGCGAGCACCGCATCAAACCGGAGCTGGTGCAGGTCAGCGAGGGGGAGCGGCACAGCTTCGGCGACTTCGACTGCGAGTTTTTCCCGGTCAACCACTCCATCCCGGATGCGTTGGCCGTGGGGGTGCGCACGCCTGCGGGCACGCTGCTGCACACCGGCGACTTCAAGATGGACCAGTTGCCGTTGGACGGCAGGCTCACCGACTTGGGCGGGTTCGCGCGGCTGGGAGACGAGGGCGTCGACCTGCTGCTGTCGGATTCCACCAACGCTGAGGTCCCCGGCTTCGTCACCAGCGAGCGCGACATCTCCAGCGTTATCGACAAGGTCTTTGACCAGGCTGACCAGCGCGTCATCGTCGCCTGCTTCGCGTCTCACATCCACCGGGTGCAGCAGGTCCTCGACGCCGCGCAGCAGCATGGCCGCAAGGTCGCCTTCGTCGGCCGCTCGATGGTGCGCAATATGAATATCGCCCGTGACCTGGGCTATCTCAATGTCCCCGGTGGGCTGCTGGTCGACGTCAAGGAACTCGACGACCTCGCCCCCGAAGACGCTGTGCTCATCTCCACCGGCTCGCAGGGCGAGCCGATGTCGGCGCTGTCGCGGATGGCCAACCGCGACCATCAGATCCGCATCGAGCCCGGCGACACGGTGGTGTTGGCCTCCTCGCTGATCCCGGGAAACGAGCACTCCGTCAACCGTGTCATCAACGGGCTGACCCGTTGGGGAGCCAAGGTGGTGCACAAGGGCAACGCCTTGGTGCACGTTTCCGGCCACGCCCCGGCGGGTGAGCTGCTCTACGTGCTCAACATGGTGCGACCGCGCAACGTGCTGCCGGTGCACGGCGAATGGCGCCATCTGCGCGCCCACGCCCAGCTCGCCACGCTCACCGGGGTGCCGGAGAACCGCGTGTGCATCGCTGAGGACGGTGTGGTCGTCGACCTCTACCAGGGACAGGCCCGCATCGTCGGCGCGGTCCCGGCCGGCTATGTCTACGTCGATGGCACCTCTGTCGGTGATGTCACCGAGTCGGCGCTCAAGGATCGCCGCATCCTCGGCGAGGAGGGGTTCATCTCCGTCATCGTGGCCGTCGATTCCACGACGGGCAAACCCATGGGCGAGCCGGAGCTGCACACGCGGGGCTCGGGGATCGGCATCGACGCCTACGACGAAGTCATCCCCAAGATCGAGGACGCGCTGGAACGCGCCGCCGTCGACGGCATCAACGACCCTACCCAGTTGCGCCAACTCGTGCGGCGCTGCGTGGGCAAGTGGGTCAACGAGACCTACCGGCGCCGCCCGATGATCGTCCCGGTGGTGTTGGAGGTCTGATCCGGGCCGCACGCCGTTTCGGCGGTCGCACAGCCCCCGGCCGGGCATAGCGACCGCCCGCACCTCAGTGGCCGCTGCGCCGACACGCCCGGGCGAAGCCCAGCCCACACCTCGGTGCCCTTAGTAAGCTTTTCGCCCATGGCCACCCGTGCGCCCAAGTCCCCTCGGCGCTCCAGCAGCGCAGCCTCCCGCGGCGGCGGTTCCGGCAAGAAGACCGCCACGAGCACCCGGCGTTCCGGGGGCGCGTCGCGCGCGCCCCAGAAGCGCGGCGCGGCCGGCCCCGGCGAGGGGCCGATCGCGCTGCTGTTCATCTGGATAGGGCGATGCCTGCTGTTGCTGTGGAAGCTGCTGGTACACACCGTGGGCGGAATAGTGCGCGCGGTCGGCCGCAGCGCGCGCGATCTCGACCCCGACCTGCGCCGCGACGGTCTGGGCTTGGTGCTGCTGGCTCTTGGGCTGCTCATCGCCGCCGCGGTGTGGTGGGAAACCGAAGGGCCGCTACCTGAGGTCACCCGCGCTGTCGTGATGGGCGGCTTCGGCGCGTTCTCCCCGGTGTTTCCGCTGCTGTTCCTGCCGTTCGCCTGGCGGCTCATGCGCACGCCCGGCGAGGGGGACCTCGACATCGGCCGGCTCCTCATCGGCGCCGCGGCGCTGCTGGTGGGGCTGCTCGGCCTCATCCACATCGCGCACGGTGTGCCGTGGCCCGCCGACGGAGCTACGGCCATGCGCCGCGCCGGCGGCCTTGTCGGCTTCGTCGCCTCGGGGCCGCTGACTACGCTCATCACCCCGTGGGTCACCGGCGTGCTGCTGTTCATGCTCATGCTGTTCGGCCTACTCGTGGTGACGGCTACCCCCATCCACCGCATCCCGCAGCGCCTCAGGGACCTCTTCAGCGGGTTGATGGAGCGCGACTCCGGCCCCGACTCCGGGGCCGACATCCTGCCGAGCGGCGGCGCCGCTAAGGAGTCCAAGCCCAAGCGCTCCTCGCGTCCCAAGGGCGCCCCGAAGACCGCGGCGGCCGGCGAGGGCGCCGCGGCCGAGCCCGCGGCGGCCAAAGCCGAGACCGGCGCCGCGGGGGTGGCCGGCGCCAACGAGCGGCCCTACGACGATCCGGTGGTCGACACGGCGCGCTCCACCGCCGTGCCCGACCCCACACCCGCACCTACCAGCGTGGAGCAGCTCTCGATCCCCACGCGCGCCGTCGAAGGCGACTACGAGTTGCCGCCGCCGCGCCTGCTCAAGCCCGGCACCCCGCCCCAGAAGCGCACCCGCGCTAACGACCTCGTGGTCGAGGCGCTGTCCGGCGTGCTGGAGCAGTTCAACATTGACGCCGAGGTCACCGACTTCGTGCGCGGCCCCACGGTCACCCGCTACGAGATCGAGTTGGGGCCGGCGGTCAAAGTTGAGAAGGTCACTGCGCTGACCAAGAACATCTCACTCGCCGTCAAAAGCGCCGATGTGCGTATCCTCTCGCCGATTCCCGGCAAGTCCGCGATCGGCGTGGAGATCCCCAACAGCGACAAGGACATCGTCAGTCTGGGCGATGTCATGCGCTCCGCCCCCGCCACCGCCGACGATCACCCCATGCTCGTCGGCTTGGGCAAGGACGTCGAGGGCGCCGAGGTCGTCGCCAACCTCGCCAAGATGCCCCACGTGCTCGTGGCCGGCGCGACGGGAGCCGGTAAGTCGACGTGCATCAATGGGCTCATCACCTCGATCATGATGCGGGCCCTGCCCGATGAGGTCCGACTCATCCTCGTCGACCCCAAACGGGTCGAGTTGACTATGTACGAGGGCATCCCCCACCTGATCACGCCCATCATCACCAGCCCGAAGAAAGCCGCCGAGGCCCTACAGTGGGTAGTAGGGGAGATGGATCGCCGCTATGACGATCTGGCGGCTTCGGGTTATCGCCACATCGACGACTTCAACGCCGCTGTGCGTGCCGGGGAGCTCACCGCCCCGCCCGGCAGCGAGCGCGAGTACGAGCCCTACCCCTACCTGCTCGTCATCGTCGACGAGTTGGCCGATCTGATGATGGTCGCCCCCCGCGACGTCGAGGACGCCATTGTGCGGATCACCCAGCTCGCCCGCGCCGCCGGAATCCACCTGGTGCTGGCCACGCAGCGCCCCAGCGTCGACGTCGTCACCGGGCTCATCAAGGCCAACGTGCCCTCGCGGCTGGCGTTTGCCACCTCCAGCCTCTCTGACAGTCGGGTCATCCTCGACCAGCCCGGCGCCGAGAAACTCGTCGGTAAGGGCGATGCGCTGTTCCTGCCCATGGGCGCGGGCAAGCCGCTGCGGCTGCAAAACGCCTGGGTCACCGAGAAGGAGATCCGGGAGATCGTCGAGCACTGCAAGAAGCAGGCCGAGCCGCATTACCGCGACGACGTGGGCACCGCCGAGGCCAAAAAGAAGGAGATCGACGAGGACATCGGCGAGGACCTCGACCTGTTGTTGCAGGCCACCGAGCTGATCGTCACCACCCAGTTCGGCTCCACCTCCATGCTTCAGCGCAAGCTGCGGGTGGGCTTTGCCAAGGCTGGACGGCTTATGGACCTTATGGAAAGCCGCGACATCGTCGGCCCCAGTGAAGGCTCAAAGGCGCGTGACGTCCTCGTCCAGCCCGACGAGCTGCCTGAGGTGCTGAACCGGCTGCGGGGCGAGTGAGCCCGGCCGGCACAATTCATGACTGTTTTTTGACCTACGGTAATGGCGTGGCTTCCCCAGGTCACGACCGCGACCCGTGCACAGTGGACGGTGGATGGCGCCGGGAGCGAGCGCCTCCGGGCGCGAGCGAGGACCCGCCCGATGAGAGATCACCGCCCCGGGGCCCACCCAGTCACCACGTGTAGCTCATACGCATGGTCACGCCGTCAGGGAAGGGGACCGGCATGACGACAATCGGTGAGACGATTGCCGACAGTCGCGAACGGGCCGGGTGGACGGTCGCCGAACTCAGCCAGCGCACCCGTATCCGCGAGCACGTCATCCGCGCCATCGAGTGCGACGACTTCGACCAGTGCCGCGGTGACTTCTACGCTCGCGGGCACATCCGTTGCCTCTGCGCGACTCTCGACATCGACCCGCTTCCCCTCATCGAGCGCTTCGACGCCGAGCATGCCCAAGCCGCCCCGCCGCACCCGTTGTCCGAGTTGCCGGTGCGCTCCAAACGCGACCGTGCCAACCGCACGCGCTCCCAAACGACGGCCCGCTCCAACCGTTCGGCGCGATCGGCGCCCGGACAGTCGCGCGGCGCCGGCCGGTCCCAGCGCGCCAACCGTCCCGAGCAGCCGCAACCTCCCGAACAGTCTCAGCGCTCTGACACCGCCGAGAGCACCCAACAGCCCCCACCGGTCAACCGGACCAAGCGCGCCAAGCCAACCAAATCTCCCCAGCACGAGGCCAAACGGCGGCGCAGGTGGCCCCTCGTGGTCGCGGCGCTGGCCGGTGTGGTGCTCCTGGGCGCTGCCATGGCGTGGCCACGCGGTGGTGAACTGCTGCGCGTGGCTGCCGCAGAAGCGGCCAACTCGCTCGTCGGCCTCACCGAGCGCGACGTTGTCGACAATGTCGACAACGTGGCCGTGCCCGCGCCCAGCCCGCAGCCCGAGCCCACGCCCTCGACCACTGCCGGCCCCAGCGCCCCCGCTGAGGACGTGCGGCTGCGCGTCAGCGCACTGCGGCGAACCTGGATCAGCGTCCACGACGCTGACAACGCCAAACTGTTCACCGGTGTGCTGGACCAAGGCATGACACACGACTACACCGCCGCGGAGCGACTGCGCGTGCACCTAGCCGACGCCGGCAGCGTCCGCATGACGGTCAACGGCACCGACGTCGGAAGCCCCGGGGCCGAAGGTGAGGTCCTCCAGCTCACGTTGGACGCCGCGGCGCCGCAGGGCGAACTGGCCAAGGCGGCCGAGGCGGCTCCCGAGCGGGCCGCCGCGCCCAGGGGCGCCACTCCCGCGGCGACAACCGCCCCGATCGTGGCCGCCAGTCCACAGCCGCCTCACGCCAGCGAGCGGCCCCAGCAGTTGCGGGAGGCCTCCGCACCGGTCGACGGCGACACATCTGGCGCCACCGTCCCCTGAACTGACGCGACGCAGATCACACGCGATCCTGGTAGGGGGCGAAAACCGCGTCTCGGACGGCCTACCCTGGAAGCGGCGGCGTCCCGCCGCATCCAGTAACCCGTCACTTTGGAAGCCATGTCATCGCGTCGTACTGTTTCGCTCGTCACTTTGGGATGTGCGCGAAACGAGGTCGATTCCGAAGAACTCGCCGGCCGCCTAGCTGCCGAGGGGTGGGACCTCGTGCAGACCGACACGGCCGGCGAAGGAGCCGGTGCCGATGTCGTCATCGTCAACACCTGCGGGTTCATTGACGCAGCCAAGCAGGACTCCATCGACGCCCTCTTGGCCGCCGGCGAGGACGGCGCCAAAGTGGTCGCTGCTGGCTGCATGGCCGAACGCTACGGCTCCGAACTCGCCGAGTCGCTGCCTGAAGCGCAGGTCATCGGCTTTGACGACTACGCCGAGATCGGTCAGCGCCTCGACGATGTGCTCGCCGGCAAGCCGATCGCGCCGCACGATCCGCGCGACCGCCGTACCCTGCTGCCCATCTCGCCGGTGGAGCGCTCCGAGACCCACGATGTCCACGTCCCCGGCCACGCCGCGTTCGAGCCGCTGCCGGAGGGGGTCGCCCCGGCCTCCGGCCCGCGTGTTCCGCGGCGGCGCCTCACCGGCGGGCCAGTGGCCAACCTCAAGATCGCCTCCGGCTGTGATCGCCGCTGCTCCTTCTGCGCGATCCCGTCATTTCGGGGCGCCCACATCTCCCGTCGCCCCGACGACCTGGTTCGCGAAGCACAGTGGCTGGCCGAACAGGGGGTGCGTGAGCTGTTCCTCGTCAGCGAGAACTCCACCTCCTACGGCAAGGACCTGGGCGATCTGCGTTGCCTGGAGAAGCTGCTGCCGCGCCTGGCGGGGGTTCCCGGCATCGAGCGCGTGCGGGTCAGCTATTTGCAGCCGGCCGAGATGCGTCCCAGCCTGATCGACGTCCTCACCACCACGCCCGGGGTCGTGCCTTACTTCGATCTGTCGTTCCAGCACGCCAGTGGCCCGTTGCTGCGTCGGATGCGCCGTTTCGGCGACCGGGAGCGATTCCTCGAACTGGTGCACACCGTGCGCGAGCGCGTCCCGGAGGCCGGTGTGCGTTCCAACTTCATCGTGGGCTTCCCCGGCGAGAGCGAGGACGACTTCGCCGAACTCACGGCTTTTCTCGAACAAGCACAATTGGATGCCATCGGCATCTTCGGCTATTCCGACGAGGAGGGCACCGAAGCCGCCGGCCTGGACGGCAAGCTCGCAGCCGACGAGATCGCCGCACGGGTCGACCACCTCAACCGGCTCGCGGAGGAACTCATGGCACAACGATCACAAGAGCGTGTCGGTTCCACGGTCGATGTCCTCATCGAGGATGAGACCCCAGAAGACGGCTACGAGGGGCGCGCCGCTCACCAGGCCCCTGAGACCGACGGCACCACCCTTGTGCGCGCCGAAGGGCTGCGCGTGGGGGAGATCGTCCGGGCCACGGTTGTTGACGCCGTAGGCGTGGATCTAGTGGCCGAGTGCAGCGCCGATGCGGACATAACGGGTGCGCGGTGAACTCCGGCCCCGATCCCGCGTCCGTTCCCGCCGCCAACGTGCCGTTGTGGAACATCGCCAACATTTTGACGGCGGTCCGGCTCATCATGGTGCCGGTCTTCATCGTCTGCATGTTCCTCGATCACCCGGTGTGGCGCTTCGTCGCCTTCGTGGTGTTCCTCCTCGCCGCCATCACCGACCGTGTCGACGGTGAGTTGGCCCGGCGGCGTAACCTCGTCACCGACTTCGGCAAGATCGCTGACCCCATCGCCGACAAGGCGCTCACCGGTGGGGCGCTGGTGGTGCTGTCGATCCTCGGTGAGCTGTGGTGGTGGGTCACGCTGGTGATCCTCATCCGTGAGTGGGGGATCACCGCCTTGCGTTTCGCGGTGCTCAGGCGCGGCGTCATCCCCGCCAGTCGCGGCGGCAAACTCAAAACGGTGTTGCAGGTGGTGGCCATCGCCGCCTACCTGTTCCCGCTGCCTGAGCCGCTGGTCTTCGGAGCGTATGCCCTCATGGGAGCCGCCCTGGCCGTGACCGTGATCACCGGGGCCGACTACGTGATCCAGGCCGTGCGGCTATGGCGTTCCCCACCCGCCGCGTCGTCCTCCACAGCCGAGTCAACGTGAACGGGGTGACATGGCCGAAATCTCCGATGCCGCGCGCGCCGCTGCCACGCTGTTGCACAGGCTGCTGCGGGAGCGTTCGGCTACTGTCGCCACCGCGGAGTCGCTGACGGGCGGGCTGATCGGGGCTGCGCTCACCGACATTCCGGGAGCTTCGGTCACCTACCGGGGCGGCGTGGTCTGCTACGCCACCGATGTCAAAGAGAGTCTGCTCGGGGTGCACCATGATCTTCTTCACCGTCACGGAGCGGTCCACCCTGACGTGGCCATACAGTTGGCGCTGGGGGCCCGTGAGCTCTTGGCTGCCACCTACGGGTTGGCGGTCACGGGCGTCGCCGGCCCCGATCCCCAAGACGGATGGCCGGTGGGGACCGTCTTTTTGGGGTTCGCTTCGCCTGAGGGCACAGGGGCCACTGAGTTGCCGCTGGGGGGAAGTCGCGCTCAGATCAGGCGCGTCACGACCGAGCAGGCGCTACGCCTGCTCAGCGCCAGGGTGGCGCGCTCCACTTCGGAATAGTGGTCCACATGCTGTTCAATCGCGCCAAGGTGGGGAACAAGCCTGTTCAAGATCGTGTTATCCCTCCAGCGAACAGGAAGCTATGAGGTGCGACGATCACGCTTCAGACAGGTACGGTGTTTTGCATGAAGGTCGCTACCGGTGGGAGGGAGCGCGAATGATGGTCCTGCTTCGTCACCTGCTTGGTGAGGTGCTGCGGCAGCTTCGGCAGCGGCAGGGCCGCACCCTCCGCGAGGTGTCGGCCGACGCGCGGGTCTCGTTGGGCTATCTGTCGGAGGTCGAGAGAGGACAAAAGGAGGCATCCTCCGAACTTCTCTCGTCCATCTGCGGAGCGTTGGGAGTCCCACTGTCCCAGGTGCTCCGGGAGGTCGCTGACCAGTTGGCACTGGCCGAACTGCAAGAGGCCGCTCTCATCAGCGGGTCGGTCCCGAGCGAGTCCGTTCCCAGCGCCGACCGTATCGACATCGACGCGGTGCCCGACCGCGTTCCCGATGTGGTCGACATGGTGGGCGTATAGCCACGGGCATGCGCGCGTATGCGGTGACGCCGGCCGTCGTCACCGCGGCCGACGTCATGTTTCCCCTGACCCCACAACTACGTCGGCACCGCCGGTCGAGCGCCGGCGGCGCCCCTTCCTGCTCAGCCGCGATCTCTCCTCCTGCGTTTTCCGCTCCGGTGTTGGGGCAGTCGTCCCCCGCAACCGGACAAGCCAGGAGGACGTCAGCCATGACCAAGATTCACAGCCCGCTCTCTGACGACGCCCGCAAAGTTACCGCAGAGGCCCTGCAAGGAGCGGTGGTCGATCTGATTGACCTTTCGCTGCTGGCCAAGCAGGCCCACTGGAACGTCGTGGGGCGCAACTTCCGTTCTGTGCACCTACAACTCGACGAACTCGTGACTGCGGCTCGCAGCCACACCGACATCCTCGCGGAGCGAGCGGTGGCTGTGGGCGTCACTCCCGACGGCCGCTCCACGAAGGTGGCAGCCGACACCAAAAATCCCCAACCCGACCCGGGATACCTACAAGATGACAAGGTCATCGCGCTGATCACCGACACTATCGGCGCGATGGTGGGGCGTTTCCGCGAGCGCATCGCGGCTACCGAGCACTCCGATCAGGTCACGCAAGACGAGCTGATCTCGGCTGCCCAGGATCTGGAGCAGCAGCACTGGATGTTCGAGGCCATGCGCTAGCCGCGCTCCCACCGGTCAGCGGGGAACACGGGGCGGGCACCACGACGGTGCCCGCCCCGCCTGACGTGGGCAAACCCGCAGCGGCTCCCGGCCGCGGCTTGGGGCGTTACCGGCGATGGCCACAGCCCCGGGGCGTGGGGTCAGCTCGCCCACGCCCCCGGGTCCTCAGCCAGGGAACGCACCGATTCGGGGAGCTTGCCGCTGGCGACGTCGGCCAGAGTCACCGACTCCAGGATCGAACGCTCGCTGGCGCGCAGCGCGATCCATACCTGTTGCAGGCTGCGGGCGGCGCCCTCGTAGCCGACGTGCTCTGGACGCTCGCCCCGGACGTTGGCCAGTGGCCCGTCCACCGCCCGAATCACGTCGGCCATCGAGATGTCCTCGGCCGGTTGGGCCAGCCAGTAGCCGCCGACGGGACCGCGCTGGCTGCGGATCAGGCCGGCGCGACGCAGTTGGGTGAGGATATTCTCCAGAAATTTTCCGGGGATGGCTTGAGCGCGCGCGAGCTGTTCGGCCGTTACCGGTCCGCCACTGGCAGCAGCGAGTTCGGCCGCGGCGCGCAAAGCGTAATCGACCCGGGCAGAAAGGCGCATGCTGCGATTATGCCGCGAACCGCGGATCGTTCGGGCGCCCCGGGGTGCCACAGCGCGGGGCCACCGTTGGTCTTAGCCTCATGACCACCTCTCCTACCGGAAATCCGCCCTACTCCAGCACGCTGCTGGTGCGGCGGAGATCACGTGGGGCCAGTACCGTCACTGTCAGCTTATCGGTACCGTACCGGCCGCACCGAGGATCTCCGCCGCACTTTGGCAACTGGCGCGCGAGGCACCGTGGGTGCTGACGTAGACGCCGCATTCGGGACGCCAAGCCGGCAACCCCAGTTCGACCACCACGGTATCGGGGCGCGCCCGGCACAGCTCGGTCACGAACCCGCGCGTGGCGGGGTAGCGGTGGGCGTCTCGCACCACGACGACAAGGGGGCGCCCGCTGGCATCGGCGAGCACCTTGTCACTGCGCTCCCGTTCCGCGCTGAGGCGCACCGTCTCCGGGAACCACGGTGCCAGCCCCCACGGGACCTCGCCCACGGCCGCACCGGGGGGAGCGTCGAGTTCGACGACGAGCGGAGAGTGCAGCGACGGCAGCTCTCCGGTGACCTGTACCGCCCGCCGGGCGCCGTCCAGCCCGATGGCGGGGTCTTCGGTCGTGGTGCGGCGTTGCGTTGTCCAGGAGCGGACCAGGGCCGTGCGCTGCGCCGCCTGTTCCAAGCGCTGCCCGTCGAGCCGGCCCGAGCGCACCGCCGTCACGATGGCCTCGCGTACCGCCACGATCTCGTCGTGGTAGACGAACCGTCCCAAGCACAGCAGGTCGCAGCCGGCCAGCAGCGCCCGCACCGCGGCTTCGGGGATGCCGATGTCGCCGCTGACGCCGCGCATCTCTAAAGCGTCGGAGATGATCATCCCGTCAAACCCCAACTCGGTGCGCAGCAGGTCGGTGACGATCGCCGGGGTGAGGGTGGCGGGCTCGGCCATGCCCAGCGGGCGCAGCCGGATGTGAGCGGTGAGCACGCTGCGCACGCCGGCTTGCACCGCAGCGCGAAAAGGTGACAGTTCCCGGCGGCGCAGCAGGTCCACGTCGGCGTCGATGACTGGTGTCTCCTCGTGGGAGTCCTGATAGGTGGCGCCGTGTCCCGGGAAGTGCTTGGCGCAGGCCGCGACCCCGCCCTCTTGCAAACCGGTGACTGCTGCGCCGGCGTGGCGCGAGACCAGTTCGGGGTCGGCGCCAAAAGAGCGGGTACCGATCACCGGGTTATCGGCGGTGGTGTTGACGTCGACCGACGGGGCGAGGTCAAGGGTGATCCCCAGTCCGTGCAGTTCGGCGCCGAGGGCACGGTGGACCGCGCGGGTGAGAGCGGGGTCGTCGACACTGCCCAGCGCGGCGTTGCCGGGATAGTCGCTGCCGGTGAGGTGGCCGATGCGGGTGACGTCCCCGCCCTCTTCGTCCAGCGAGATCAGCGGCGCTTCGGCAGCCGACTCCAATTGTCGGGTGAGAGTGCGCAGTTGCTCGCGGTCGGCGATGTTGTTGGCGAACAGGCAGACGCCGGCGAAGCCGTCGGCCAACCCGTCCAGCGCCCAGCGGGGGGCGCTGAGATCCTCGAACGGCACCAGCAAGGTGGCGTTGGCGAGCCGTTCCAGCGTGCGGTCTGTGGGCATCACGGGGACTCCGTTCAGTGATCGCGGGCATCCCAGGGGGCTCGTGGCGCGGGATGCGGGGGCTGCGCGGGCAGGCGGGCACCGCGCGCCGGGAGTGGAGGGGAGCGGCGCGCGGTGCCCGGTTTTCAGGGGGTTAGCCCTTGACCGCGCCCATGGTGAGCCCGGAGACCATGCGGCGCTGGACGAACAGGAAGAAGATCATCACCGGCACGGTCAGCAGCGTGGAGGCGCCCATGATCGCGCCCCACTCCGTGCCGTAACGGCCGAAGTAGTACGACAGCGTCAACGGCAGGGTGTACGCTTCGGTGCTGCGTCCCAGGAAGGTCAGCGCGACGATGAACTCGTTCCAGGCGGTGATGAAGGCGAAGATGCTGGCCGCCACCAGACCGGGGGCCACCAGCGGCATCAGCACGCGCCAAAAGATCGTCCATTGGCTGGCGCCGTCGATGGCGGCGGCCTCTTCCAACTCTTTGGGGACGGCGCTGACGAAGCCCCGCAGCATCATGGTGGTGATCGGCAGCGAGACCGCCGTGTAGACGATCAGCGGGCCGGTAAGCGTGCCCAGGAGTTGCACGCCGGTACCGTCTTGGATGTTTTTGAAGTTGATGAAGATCGAGATGATGACGGCTTCCATCGGCACCATCTGGATCACCAACAGCAGCAGAATGAACGCGGTGCGCATCCGGAACTTGAAGCGGGCCACGGCGATGGCGGCGAGCAGCGACAACACCGCGCCCATAGCCACCGCCCCCAGCGTGACGATGAGGCTGTTGGCCAGGAACCGCCAAAACGGGACACCGGGGATGAGCTCATCGTTGATGACCCGGTCGAAGTGCTCCAGCGTCGGGTTGGTGGGAAACAGCGTGGGAGTCTGGGCGAAGATCTCCCCGAGCGGTTTCAACGCCGTCGCGATCATCCAGTACACGGGAAAGACCGAGAAGACGAACACCGCGACAGCGGCCAAGTAGAGCCCGACCCGGCTGGCCCGTTTGGCCAACCGTGGCGCCCGCGGTGTGCGGTACGTGGCGGGAGGAGGCGTCGTGGGGGCGGTCATCGGGTCTCTCCCTGGCGGATCATGATGCGCACGTAGTAGGCGGTGACGGCGAGGATCATCAGCGTCATGACCACGGCGATCGCCGAGCCCATCCCGTAGTTGGGCGGGCTGGCGTTGAACCCCTGCTGGTAGATGTAGTACGAGAGCAGGTAGACGTCCTTGTTCTGGAAACTGTTCGCCAGGACGTAAAGCTGGGTGAACACGCGCAGGTCCCAAATGATCTGCAACACGAGGATCAGCGAGAACAAGGGGCGCAGCATGGGCAGCGTAATGTTCCAAAACGCGCGCCAGCCGCTGGAACCGTCGACCCGTGCGGCCTCGTACAGCTCGGCGGGGATGCTCTTGAGGCCCGCGAGCACGGAAACCGACACAAACGGGAACGACTGCCAGACGATGACGGTGATCAAGATCGTGAACAGTGGGAGTGGTTCGAGGAACCAGTTGTAGTTCTCCCAGCCCGATCCCACGAGCCAGTCGGGCAGGCGCGCCAGGACCACGTTGACCAGCCCCCGCTCGGGCAGGAACAGCCACCGAAACACCAGCGAGGCGCTCATCGCCGGCGTCGCCCAGGCCAGCATCATCCCGACAGCAACGGTGGTGGACAGCCAGTTGGGCAGCTTGTGCAGCAGAATGCCCACGAGCGTGCCCACGATCATGGTGGCGCCCACCATGACGACCGTCACCACGACGGTGTTGCGCAGGATGCCCCAGAACTGCGGGTCGGAGAGCAGCCGGATGTAATGCTCGAAGTTGTTCCACTCGGGCGTGGGGCCGGTGGGGGCCAGGTGGCGGACGGTGTAGGTGGTGAACGAGTACCACACCATCTGCACGATGGGCCATAGCAAGACGACGGCGAGCAGGATGAACGCCGGCGCGATGAGCAGGTAGGGCGCGGAGGTGAGTCTGCGGCGGAAGCGCCATTGGGTGCGCGGTGGTGCCGGTGCCGGCTCGTCGGCCGCCGGCGCCACCTCGACGGTTTGTGCCATGGGGCTGGAAGTTCCTCTATCGGGTGGCGGCCCGGCCGGCCAGCGGGCGAGACGGGGGCGCAACCACCGCCCCGCCGACGCTGACCGGCGCGGATCGTTTTCGGTGGGAGGTGGCTACTCCACCGGCTTGTTGAGAATCTCGGTCAGGTTCTCGTTCGCCTCCCGGAGGACCGTGTCGGGGTCGTCACCCTTGACGATCTCCAGCACCGCCTTGGGCAGGATCTTCTGATCCTGGTCGGCTTCGTTCCATTTCGGGGTCGCCGGGAAGAACTTGGTGTTTTGCATCTGCTCGGCCGCCGCCTGCTTCACCGGGTCGTCGGTGTATTGGGGGTCGGAGAGCAGTTCGGGGTAGACGGGAAAGAAGCCGGCCGCGTCGGCCCACTTCTGGCCATACTCTTTACCGCCCATGAGCTTGAGCAGTTCCCAAGCGTGCTCGGGGTACTCGGTCTGGGCGAAGATCGCCAGGTCGGAACCGCCGATGAAGGCCGGGGCGGTACCGTCGGCGCCGGGCAGCGGCGCGGCGGATATCGCGTCGACCACCGAAGGGTCCTCGGCCTGCTCCTCCATGGAGCCCAGGGCCCAGCCGCCGTCGATGTACATGCCGAGCTTACTGTTGGCCATGTCGGCCAGCGGGATCAGCTCGTTCTCGCCGACGTAGGACTGCGGGGAGATCTCCTCATCGGTGGTCAGGCCGGCGTAGAACTCGATGGCTTCCTTGGTTTCGGGCGAGTCCAGCTTGCCTTCCCACGTCCCGCCGTTGTTGACGGCGATCTCGCCGCCGTTGCTCCAGATGAAGCTGGCGATACCGTTGGTGAAGTCGGTGGGGGCGGCGAAGCCGGGGACGCCCTTCTCCTCCTCGATGGCTGTGGCGACATCGACGAGTTCCTCCCAGGTCTTGGGTGGTTGCGCGTCGATCTCTTCCAGCCAGTCGGTGCGGTAGTAGAGGGTGCGTACGCCCGCGTGCCAGGGGACGCCGTACTGCACGCCGTCGTAGCGACCGTACTCCAACGCCCCTTGGTCGAGGTCGCCGGCCGCGCTCCAGCCGTCGACCTGTTCGGTGATGTCCAGCAGCGCGCCTTGGACGGCCCAGTTGGACACCTGGTCGTTGCCGACCTGCAAGACGTCGGGGTGATCGCCGCCGGCAATCGCGGTGTTCATGGACTCCTGGAGGGAGTCCCACGGGACGAACTCCACCTCAACGGCGGTCTCGGGGTAGGTCTCCTGGTATTTCTCCTCGACCTCGTCGAAGTACTGCTGCAAGGAGTCTTGGGCGGCTCCCATGGCCCAGACGGTGAGTTCCTCAGGGGTGCTCTCGTCCTGTTGGGATTCGCCTCCGCCGCCGCACGCGGCGACGAGCAGCAGCGCTGTGGCCGCCGTTGCGGACTTCGCGATTTTCACCGGGATTCTCCCTTCGGGGATCACGACGAGTGCGGGGTTCCGGGGCCCAAGGGGGTGGGCGGACACCAGTGCCACGCAGGCTTAGTGGTTGTCGATACGGGGATATGTGTTTGGCTAGCCCTGCGCGCAGGTTCGCGGGTGCCCCGATCCGGTGGCGCTTTCCCGTACCGTTCCTGCGGGAACACGGTGCCGGGGACCACGCGGTGCGGGTTGGACGATAAACTAACAAGAAACTTTCCTAATAGATAGAGACGGGAGTATCACGGTTATGTCTCGACGCCCGGGGACTCCTCAACTGCTGCGGCAGTTGAACGACCGCGCGGCGCTGGAGTTGCTGATCTCCTCGGGGCCGATGACACGTGCCCAGCTCGGAGCGGCCACAGGACTGTCCAAAGTGACGGCCTCCCAACTCCTCTCCCGGCTGGAGGAGCGCCAGCTCGTCCACGTTGTCGGAACACAAGGAGGCGGTCGCGGCCCCAACGCGGCCCTGTACGCCGTGGTGCCCTCCAGCGCCTACGTGGCCGCCCTCGACGTCGGCCCATCTGAGGTCACCGCCGCCATCGCCGACATCACCGGCGAAATCGTCACCGAAGTCACGGTCGACCCCAACGACTCCGACGACCCCGTGGCGGTGGTACGCGCGGCCGTCATGAAGCTCGTCCACAGCGCCGAGGTGCCAATGGAACGGCTGCGTGCCTGCGTCATCGGCACCCCCGGCGTGGTCGACCCCCGCACCGGCGACGTCCGATTCTCCTTTGAACTGCACTCCTGGCACGAGGGCGTCCTAGAAGCGCTACGCAGAGACCTCGAACGCTCCGTCACCATCGAAAACGACGTCAACCTCGCCGCCCTCGCCGAGCAGGCCGAAGGAGTGGCCACCGACGTCTCCGACTTCGTGCTCGTCTGGATCGGCAGCGGCGGCGGCGTCGGCATGGCCATCGTCTTGGGAGGCCGCATCCACCGTGGCCGCACCGGCGGAGCCGGTGAGATCGGCTACCTGCCCGTCCCCGGCGCGCCGCTGCCCCACGACGTGGGGCTCCCCGGCGGCTACCAGTCACTACGCACCGCCTACGGCCGCCCCTCCCTGACCCACGGCTTCCAAGCCCTCGTCGGCGCACAGGAGATCCTCGCCCTCGCCGGCACCTACGGCCTGCCACAGACCAACGTGATCGAAACCCTGCGCGCCGCCCGCGAGGCCGGCAGCAAAGGAGAGGAGTTCCTCAGCGAACTGGCCGGCCGCATCGCCCGCGGTGTCGCCTCCGTCTGCGTCGTCCTCGACCCCGACCTCGTCGTCCTCGGCGGCGAGGTTCCCAAGAGCGGCGGCACCGACCTAGCCCGCCGAGTAGCCCAGGCGGCCAGCCAGATCGGCCCCAACGTCTCCCAGGTCAGCCTCAGCGGGATCGAGGGCAACCCCGTGCTGCGCGGCGCATTCCTCGCCGCCCTCGAACAGGCCCGAGAGGAGGTCTTCACCTCCACCACTGAATAAGCTGCGCCCGCGCCCCCACCAGCCCTCTATGAGCCACCGTGCCCGCGCAGGGGCCTTCCGACTTCCCCCCAGCCCTGCCCCCACTGGGATCAGCCACTACAGCGCCCGTGCGCGGGCTCGCCCCTGCCCCCAGCCACGCCCCGGGGCGGCGCCCCCTCACCCCGCCGCGCTGTCCCCGCCTCCCTCTTCTCCGATGCCGTGGCCTCCTCTCCGTGCCCCCGCGTGCGGAGAGGAGACCACGGCGACCCTGCCCAAGTCCTGCTCAGGGCCGCGCTCGTGAGCCTGTGGGGCCCGTGGGGCCGCCGCTACTGCGACGAGAGGGGTGTGGGCAAGCCACCAAGCCGTCCAGGGGCCAACCTTCGGACACCGGCGGGGCGAGGGGAGGCCCGCCGGGGGAGCGCACACACGACGATAGACACGGCAACTTCTGAGTCAAGGCGATGAGCGGCCTCACCAGGGGTGACGACTGTCTCTCTGGGGGAGTGCCCCATTGAAGGCGCTCCATCCGCCTCACCCGGTGACGGCTGCCTCACCAGAAGTAGCGCACCCCCGTCAGGTCCGCTGATATGCGCCACAGCTTCTCGGCGGCGTACTCGTCGCAGGCGGCCGGGGCGCGCCGCGCGAGTACCGGAGGCCCGCGTGTGCCGCCCATCCGGGCAGGGCCGAGGTAGGAGCCGCCCGCCACGGTGGGGTCGGTCGCCGCGCGCAGCACGGGAAGCGCCCCCTGCTCCTCGCTTTGGCCCAGCACACCGATCCCCGAACGCAGCAGCGCCGCCAGCCGCGGTCGGCCCCGCAGCGTCGGCAGCCCCGCCGCCAGGTTGGTCGCCGCCATGCCGGGGTGTGCCGCCATCGACAACAGCGGATGCCCCGCGGCTGTAGCGCGGCGTTGCAGCTCATCAGCGAACAGCAGGTTCGCCAGCTTCGATTGGGCGTAGGCCCGCCACTTGTCGTACGAGCCGGCGCTGTGCAGGTCATCGAAGTCGATGCGGCCCCGTTGGTGCAGGTTGCTGCTCACCGTGACCACGCGCGGCTGAGCCGCGTTGCTCAGCCATGGCAGCAGTACCCCGGTCAACGCGAAGTGGCCCAGATGGTTGGTGCCGAACTGCATCTCGAACCCGTCGGCGGTGCGCTGGTAGGGCAGGCCCATGACACCGGCGTTGTTCACGAGCAGGTCCACCCGATCCGTCGGCAGCGAAACGGGAAAGTCCCGCACCGAGCCGAGGTCGGCCAAATCCAGCGGCACCAACTCGGCACGACCGCAGCCGGCCTCACCGAGTTCGGCGTGCAACCGCTCCAGCGCAGCCTCGCCGCGCTGCTTGTCACGGCAGGCCAGGATCGTGTGCGCACCATAGCGGGCCAGTTCGCGAGCCGTCACATAGCCGATTCCGCTGTTAGCGCCAGTGACGACGGCAACGCGACCACTCTGGTCGGGGATGCCTTCACCGCGCCAGGCGTGCGAGCCCATGGAAGAACCTCCAGCGGGCGGACCCGGAACCCGTTTTCACCATTTGCCACATACGTCATGGACATACGGCTAGCCCAACTTAGCCCTGGTCACGCCCGGTGCGCGTGACCGTTTCATGGACCCCAGATGAACAGTCACTGGTCAGCCAGGGGGCGTGACGTTAAGGGCGCTCTCCCGCCGCTGATGGCCAGGTCAGCGGACGGATCGGGCCAGAGGGTGCCGCTTCCGTGCGTGGAGGGACGGCGTGGAAGCGGAACGGCTCGGTGCGGAGGCAGGACAGCTCGGTGCGGAGGCGAGACGGTTCCGCACCGCGGGGCGGCTCCGCGAAATAGTGCGGCGGGGTCGGAGAGCGTGGGGGGCATAGGGGTTTCGTGAGGGCGGGGCGAGCCAGGGGAGAGGAGGGCCAGGGGAGAGAGGCAGCAGGGAAACAGCAGGGGAAGCAGGAAGCAGAAGGAAAGAGGGAAGGGGCAGATAGGTGGGGGCGAGAGGCAGCGAGGGCTGCTTCGGAGCAGGGAGCACGGTCATCGCTGCTGTGCGCTGGGGTGGGGGTGGTGACGGAAGGCGGCGAGGAGAGGTGGTGGATAGGGGTTTCGGGTATCGGTGTCGGCCGCTGGGGTTACCGGCGGTAACGGAGGGCGGCGAGGACGGGCGGTGGGCAGAGGCGGCTCCGAGTCGATGCTGTTGGCGGGGGTGAAGGGCGGCGACGGAAGGCGGCGAGGGGCGGGGGTGGTGGGTTTTTCTAGGGGTGGAGGCGGGGTGGC
>NZ_BAABDD010000026.1:0-63638 GCF_039539445.1 Salinactinospora qingdaonensis | reverse complement strand
TGTTCGCACGCCCAGTGTTGCGCTGCCCCCACCACTGAGCGCACCTCCCGCCCCCGCCGTCTTACTATGCGAGACACCCCCCATCTGTCGACCGCCCTACTGCCCCACCCCAGCCCAAATCGGCAGCACCGACAACGAGGCCCCAGCCACCACCCGCCCCCGCCACCAGCACCCCCACGGGCGATCCCACCCGCCACCCCACCCACCGGCTGCTGTCGCCGCCCTGCGTCGCCGCCGGAAACCCCAGTGCACAGCACCGGTCCCCGAACCACCCCCACCCACCGCTTGCCCTCGCCGCCCCACGTCACGGCCTGCCCACCCATCCCCCGGAACCGGCCCGGCACCACCCCACCCACCGCTTGCCCTCGCCGCCCAACGTCGCCACCCCCAACCCCCAGCGGCCAACACCGAGCCCCGAAACACCTCCACCCACCGGGGTGTCTCACACCGGGCGCCTTCGCGGTCGCGTCGTCAACCTCAACGCCGAACGAGTGGCGGCAACGAGCGGCGCCGATGGCCTCGTGCGCTGGCCCTGATCGGTTTTCTTAACCGCGCAGACCTCCCGTGCCGCCGGTGGGGAGGCGAGACGGACGGGGTCCAGCCAGTGAGTCAGGGAGGCAAGGAGGCAGGCACAGAAAGGCAGGCACAGAAGGAGGAGCAGAGGCACAAAGGGGGTCTCACAAGAACGCGCCGCGCGATGGCAAAGCCTCGCGCGGCGCGGCGCCGTGGCTAGTGGCTAGCGTTTCATCCTGCCGGCTGCCTTGCGTACCCGCTGCCGTGCGGTTTGGCGAGCCTCCAGCGATCTACGGCGTACTAGGTCCGCGGTGTGACGGGCCTCCCACACCGCTCGCGGGGGGCGTCGCTTCGGCTCGGTGGCGACCAGCACTAAAGCGCTGAGCAGGCTCAAGTCCTTGGCCATCGTGGTGCGGGCGCTGTCGCGACCGTTGAGGTCGCCGCTTGTGAGTGAGCGCCTTTCCCCCACCAGGGTCGGCAGCGACTGCACGGCGAGCACGGCGCACCCCAGCCGGCCGGCTTTCCTGCTCATGAGCAGCGCACTGCCTGCCACACCGGTGGCTCCTTGGAGCCGAACCAACAGTTCGGGATTGTCGGGCAGCCATGAGTACTTGCGCGACAACTCGTGGATCACGGGTGACAGTTCCTTTGCGCGCGGCGCAGGATCGCGCAGCGTTTGCACTCCTTCCAGCAGGAAGGGGATGGCGAGCAACCGTCGGGCTTGTGTGCGTAGCAGTCCCATGCAAGGGCGTATACCCGAGCGAGCGTCCCCCACCCTTCAACGCACTGTGGGATCGTCGTCATTGGCGGCTCAGGCAGCGGCGCTCGGCCGGCAGTGGCCATAAGCTGAGAGTATGTGTGGCCGTTACGCGCAGGCGCGCAACCGGAGCCAACTCCAGCTCGCCTTCGATTTTCCCGAGCCCGACGCCCCGGCGGGCCAGGGCGACGACCCGCGTGCCTGGCCCCCGGTTGAGGAGCTGACCGCCGACTACAACATTGCGCCCGGTTCACGGGTGCAGGCGGTTTTGGGGCCGCCGCCGCGGGGTTCGGGCGATGGCCGGCCACCGGGGCCGCGCTACCTGCGCGTGCTGCGGTGGGGGCTCGTGCCTTCCTGGGCCAAAGACCTCAACATGGGCTACCGCATGATCAACGCTCGTAGCGAGACTGTGGCGGATAAGCCGGCTTATCGGGACGCTTTCGCCCACCGGCGCTGTCTGCTGCCCGCTGATGCCTACTACGAGTGGCAACTCGTCCCCGAGCGCACGCCGGGACCGGCGCAGCCGGGCACCTCTCCGGTGACTGATCCCGAGCATGCCGCGCGCAAAGCCAGGACGGCCAAACGCCCCTTCGCGGTGCGCTATGCCGATGGTCGTCCGCTGGCCCTGGCCGGCGTTTTTGAACGCTGGCGTGACCCGCAGCGCGCCGACGACGACCCGGCGGCGTGGCTGTGGAGCTGCGCTGTCATCACGGCTGAGGCCGCGCCGGAACTCGCCCACATCCATGAGCGCATGCCGGTGGTGCTGGACACGTCCAACTGGGGGACGTGGCTCGATCCGGCCGCGGGGCTGGCCGATCTGTTGCCGCTCATGGCGGCCACTCCGGCGAGCGAGTTCACTGCCGAGCAGGTCACCACGGCGGTGAACAGTGTCCGTAACAACGGGCCTGAGCTGCTCGAACCGGTCGAGGAGCCGCCTGAGGCGGGTGTGGCTTCCCTGTTCTAGCCGGTTGGCGCTCCCAGCCGGAGGGGAGGTGCCCCTCGGTTGGCGCCCCTCGACCATGGTGGCCGGATGCGGCCCCGGTATGGTGGCCGGTGCCATAGGCCCCTAGTGTCCTGTGTGTTCCCTCGCGAGGGGCGGTGCCGCGTCACGGCGTGGCCGTGGTTGTCGTGAGCAACGGCAGGCGAGCACCGGCACGGACCAAGCCAACGAGCGACAACGAATACGGCGCACAGCGCCTGTGCCGCTCTCCCGGAGTCGACCGGGGGGCGGGGCGTGGGTAGTGAGCCGGACAACTCCATAACCGCGGGAGCTCGCGCCTTGGCGGGCTGAGAGGGTGGCTGGCCCAATGGGGGGCCGGTGCCGCCGACCGCAGAACCTGTTCGGGTAATTCCGACGTAGGGAGGCGTGCCTTGACGGCGCTCGACGACAACAGTGTCCAACCCAGTGTGACCACCGGCCCCATTACGGGTTCGGAGAAGGTCTACCGCGAGATCACCGATCCCGATTCGGGGAGTGTGCTGCGGGTCCCGCAGCGCAGGGTTGGATTGAGCGACGGCACCCACATCGATCTTTACGACACATCAGGCCCCTACACTGATCCGGCCGCGACCATCGACGTCCACGCCGGACTGCCGGCGCTGCGCGGTGAATGGATCGCCCGGCGTTCGGGGGAGGGGCACCCGCAACATGCGCCTAGCAGTGGCGCGATCACCCAGTTGGCCTGTGCTAAGGCCGGCATCATCACGCCTGAAATGCGGTTTGTGGCCGCACGCGAGGGCATGGAGCCAGAGTTCGTCCGCGATGAGGTGGCCATCGGTCGTGCGGTGATCCCGGTCAACCGTTGCCACCCGGAGTCGGAGCCGATGATCATCGGCAAGAACTTCCTGGTGAAGGTGAACGCCAACATCGGCAACTCCGCTGTTACCTCCTCGGTCCCGGAGGAGGTGGAGAAGATGGTGTGGGCCAGCCGTTGGGGGGCCGACACCATCATGGACCTGTCGACCGGTAGCCGTATCCACGAGACGCGCGAGTGGATTCTGCGCAATTCGCCGGTTCCGCTGGGGACGGTGCCGATCTATCAGGCTCTTGAAAAGGTCAATGGCGACCCGGCCAAGCTGTCGTGGGAGATCTACCGCGACACCGTTATCGAGCAGGCTGAGCAGGGTGTGGACTACATGACGGTCCACGCTGGGGTGCTGCTGCGTTATGTACCGCTGACGGCTCGGCGCGTCACCGGGATCGTCTCGCGTGGCGGGTCGATCATGGCGGCATGGTGTCTGGCCCATCACACTGAGAGTTTCCTCTACACCCATTTCGAGGAACTCTGCGAGATCCTGCGCGCCTACGACATCACCTTCTCGTTGGGTGACGGTCTGCGTCCGGGCTCTATCGCCGACGCCAACGACGAGGCGCAGTTCGCCGAGCTGCGCACTCTCGGTGAGTTGACACACATCGCCCGCGCCCACGATGTCCAGGTGATGATCGAGGGGCCGGGGCACGTTCCCATGCACAAGATCGCTGAGAACGTGCGGTTGGAGGAGGAGCTGTGTGGTGAGGCGCCTTTCTACACGCTGGGGCCGCTGGCTACCGACATCGCGCCGGGCTATGACCACATCACCTCCGCGATCGGGGCCGCTCAGATCGCCTGGCACGGCACGGCGATGCTGTGCTATGTGACCCCCAAGGAGCATTTGGGGTTGCCGAACCGTGATGACGTCAAAACCGGGGTCATCACCTACAAGCTGGCAGCTCACTCCGCTGATCTGGCCAAGGGCCACCCCCGGGCCCAGGAGTGGGACGACACGCTGTCGCAGGCCAGGTTCGACTTCCGGTGGAATGACCAGTTCCATCTTGCGTTGGACCCCGATACGGCGCGGGCGTACCACGACGAGACTCTGCCCGCTGAGCCCGCCAAGACCGCGCATTTTTGCTCGATGTGTGGCCCTAAGTTCTGCTCGATGAAGATCACGCAGGACGTGCGTAAGTTCGCCGAGGAGAACGGACTTTCGACGGTGGCGGCCATCGAGCAGGGGATGCGCCAGAAATCGGAGGAGTTCGTGCAAAGCGGTAAGCGCGTGCACCTTCCGATGGCCCAGGAGTGACCGTGGCGCTGGGGCGGGGCTCACGCGGGTCCCGCCCCAGCCTCACTGGGGGCGTTTCGCGCTGGCCAGCATGTGCACCCCTACGTAGTCGTCGGACTCCACGGCTTTGAGTTCGGTCTCGACGAGCCGGTTCAGGGCGTTGGGGTCGCTGTCGAGCACCATTTCCACTGTCGACGCCGAGAGCACGGTGCGCGGCTTGACCCACTCCAGCTCCAGGCCCACGTCGGTCAGCACCTCGGAGAGCTGTTCGACGGTGAAACACCGGGTGATGGTGCCATCGGGCCATGGCACCAGGAGCACGTCGGCGTTGGGGGCGTAGCTGAGTTCGGGCCAGCAGTCCTGTTCGGCCAGCAGCGCCATGCCCAGCACCACAGAGTCGACGCATAGCAGGGTGCGCCCGCCGGGGCGGAGCACGCGCGCGATCTCGGCCAGGCACGCCTCGGTGAGCAGGTGCTGGGATAGGACGCGGTTGTCGGCGATCACCCCGTCGAAGGCCCCGGAGGTCACGCCGGACAGCAGCATCGCGTCCCCCACGATCCGGCGGAGTCGTCCTGCCGGGCGTCCGCGGGATCGTGTTTCTTGCCCGCTGACGACCTCCAGGGGACGTCGGTGCGCCTCTTCGGTAGAGGAGGCCAGGGTCACGACGTCGTGGCCCGCTGCCACCGCGCGGTGCGCGCAGCGGAAGTCCGGCCCGGACAAGTCGAGGATACGGCTAGGGGTACTGGGCAGCCACCGCACGAGTTGTGCTTCTGCCACGGCCCAGTAGAAGCGCCAGTAAGCCGACAGCGAATCAGTGGAGGCGAAGTGGGCCGCTGTCGAAGGTGATGCTTCCGCTGTCGCGCCGCCAGTTGTTCGGGGGGCCGACGCATGAACCGCGGAACTGGAGGACGGTCGCACGCATGCTCCTCTCCCCACGCCTTTGATTGAGGTTTTACCCGCACTCTTTCACGCTGCACCTCTCCCATCTACCCGAACACGAAAACTCCTGCCTTGGCGTGTCGCAGTGGTCGAAGGAGCTGAAGCGGTCGAAGCTCCCGAAACCGCCCGCTGACTGGAATCAGTCGCGAGGTGGCGTTGTTGGCATCCACATCACCACACGAGTGAGCTGCTCGGGGAGATTCGGCGACGGGTCGTGTGGCCTCGGGCGCGAGCGGAAGAACCGACAGTAAAGGCGGGTCGATGCCGGCTTCACATGGGTGCCTACTGCCAGAGCGGCCCACGGGCCCTCCGCCCGCGGCGGACGTGCGCCCCTCGTCCACCACGTCATATGGTGTGTCTACGGTTGCCCAACGGGACACCAGCACGAGGAGGCCGGCGGGCTTGAGTCAGGGCCAGGAGACAGTCGACGAGCGGGGGGCTCGGTTTGAACGGGATGTGCTCCCGTTTCTCGACCAGCTCTATTCGGCCGCGTTGCGGATGACGCGCAACCCGGCCGATGCCGAGGATCTCGTCCAGGAGACGTTCGCCAAGGCGTTTGGCTCGTTCCATCAGTTTAAGGAGGGAACGAACCTCAAGGCTTGGCTGTACCGCATCCTGACCAACACCTTCATCAACTCCTACCGCAAGAAGCAGCGTGAACCCAAGCAGGCCGGGACTGAGGATGTGGAGGATTGGCAGCTTGCCCAAGCCGCCTCCCACACCTCCAGCGGGCTGAAGTCCGCCGAAGCTGAGGCGCTTGAGCATCTACCCGATGGCGATGTCAAGCGGGCTTTGCAGGATCTACCCGAGGACTTCCGGATCGCCGTCTATCTCGCCGACGTTGAAGGCTTCGCCTACAAGGAGGTCGCCGAGATCATGGACACGCCCATCGGCACTGTGATGTCACGGCTGCACCGCGGTAGACGCCAGTTGCGTTCCCTGTTGGAGGAGTATGCCGTCGAGCGCGGCATTCTCTCCCGGGAGCTACATGAGTCGGTGGCTGTCAGCGCCGACGGGGCGCATCGGAGGGACGAGGGATGAGCTGCGGGAAGCCGCACCGCACGCCGTGTAGTGAGGTGCTGGCGCGGGTCTACACCTATATCGACGGGGAACTCGACGAAGCCGATTACGCGCTGATCCGCGAGCATCTGCACGAGTGTGCTCCGTGCTTGGAGGAGTACGGGCTCGAAGAGGCGGTTAAGAAGCTGGTCGCTAAACACTGTGGCGAAGATCCGGTGCCAGAGGATTTGCGGGGCAAGGTGCTGCGCCGGTTGGAGGCGGCCCGAGCTGATCTCCAGATCCGCGAGACCCACGCCGCGGACTAGCCGTCCTGCTCGCCGCTGGCCGCATCTGCGGGGACGCTGCCGCCTGTGGGAGATGCCGGCCAGGACAAGGGGGTAAGGCTGTGCTGGCGCTCGCCAGAGGAACGCCACCGCAGGCATGGGGGGAGGACGCCGCGGGGCGTGACCTCAGGGGCGAGGGGACGCCCCGTGGGACAGTGTGCGCCCGCCCCGATCTGGTGCTCTACCGCCGGGCCTTCCACTACGGTGGGCGATCGCCGGAAAACGGCGGTCGCCCGTTTTTTTCTATTTGTCGGCGTTAGTGTGAATTGCGAAAACACTGGCCCGCTTTTCGGGGGGTGGGAATCTGAAATCCCTAGAGTGCTCCCCGCGACACGCCCGAGATGAAGTTGATTCTTCCGTCTTCTCGCCGGCGGCTTTTTTGACATCCGTATCACGCGGTTACCTAGGGTGACTGGTGATCACTGTGTTGGTGCGCTGGTAGCGCGGCAGTCGCTTATTTTTCCGGTTTTACGCTCCGGCTTCAAAAATAAATCTGGATGCAGGGGGTTATTCGGTCAGCCCCTAAGTGGATTCGTATTTCCGCATTTTGAAATTTTGGCTCGCCTTGGTGGTATAAATTCCCACTGCCGGTATGGCAGTGGGAGTGTGGCAATGAATCTTGCGCGAGTTGCCGTTAAACTGACCGCTATATCTACCGTATGAGGCAATTCGCGCCCCGCCTCCGCGGGCGATGCTGGGCGCGCAAAGCGAGAAGAGCCGGGGAGTTGAGAGCTTCGTTGCCGCGTGGCCGGTCGTGGAACACACTGTTGGTGTGTCCGTGCCGGCACCGTCCTCGCGCCGCCACGAGCATCCATAGTCGGCTGCGACGCTAGAGCGTAATCTCGGAAAGTCACGAAGGATTCGGTCGCCAAATGGGGCGGAGGGAACGTCATTGCAGACGCTTCCGGCTGTCGCACGGTTGTATGTATGCCTGGTCTGCCTGGGCGCCACCGTCACGATGTTGCTCGGACCCTACACAGGGATCGACCCGCGAAGACTGGTGCTTCTGGCCGTTCTCTTCGTCATCGCCGAGTCGATCAGCACAATGGTCGACAGCGGTAAGACCGGGATATCTCCCAGTTCGTCGGCGTCGCTGGCGGCCGTCGTGCTCGTCGGGCCGGTGGGCGCGGCCATCGTCGGTTTCTCTTCTTGCCTGGTGTTACGACGCCAAGGCGCAGTCAAGCGGCTATTCAACGGTGCCCAGTTCGCGCTGGCCGGTTACGCCGGTGGCCATGCTTTCCAGTTGCTGGGAGGCGGGCGTGGCGTGCCCGATCCGGACAGTTTCCCGTGGATCGTCCTGCCCTTCACCGTGGCCACTCTCGTCCACACGGTCGTCAACGCCCTCCTAGTCGCCGGCTTGATGTGGTGTCTCGGCGTGGTGCGCTTCCAACGGCCGCGCAAGGTGCGTTGGCGCCCCTTGGCCACGCTGGAGCTCTCCTCGATCGGCTATGGCATGCTCGGGCTGTTCATCGCCGCCATCTGGAACGCGGTCGGCGCCTTCGCCGTGCTGCTGGTGCTGTTGCCGCTGTTCATCGCACGGTGGGCCTTCGACCAGTACGTCGCTGAGCAGCGCGCCCACGACGCTACTTTGGCCACGCTGTGTCAGGCAGTGGAGACCAAGGATTACTACACCCGCGGCCACTGCGTTCGCGTGTCCAAGGCTTCGGTCATGATCGCGGAGGAGTTAGGGCTACACGCCGAACGGGTGCACACGATCCGCTACGCCGGGATGCTGCACGACGTCGGCAAACTGGGTGTGCCGACCAAGGTGCTGCAAAAGCCCGGCAAGCTCACCGAGGAAGAGTTCGCGGCCATCCAGTTGCACCCGATGCGCGGATTCGAGATCGTGCGCGAGATCGGCTTCCTCGACGAAGCCCTCGAAGGCATCATGCACCACCATGAACGTATGGACGGGCGAGGCTACCCCATGGGGCTGGCCGGCAAGGAGATTCCGGAGTTCGCGCGCATCATCTCGGTGGCCGACGCCTTCGACTGCATGACCTCGACGAGGTCCTACCGCAACGCCCGTTCCGTCGAGGAGGCTTTCGCCGAGCTTAGGCGCGGCTCGGGCCCACAGTTCGACCCGGAGATGGTCGACGCGCTGATCAGAGCAGTCGGCCGGGACGGGTGGACGACCCCGGACGTGGTGGAGCCGCCCGACGACGATGTCGCCGAAGTCGCCCAGCAGGACCACGATGACCCCAGCGCGCCGCTACGAGTGGCCGGGGAGAAGGAATAATGATCATCCAGGGAGCGCCGCTGGGCATGCAGTGGCGCCAGCACCACGCGAGTGGGCACCACGCCCAGCTCACGCAGGCGCTGCTGATCGTCGTTACCACGATCGTGGCCGCTGTGTCCCTCCTGTGGACGGTGTTGACCGGTTTCGCCGAACCGCGTGCGGCTTTGGCCTTTGGGGTCCTCATCGCGCTGGGAGAGTTGGCGCGGATCGCGCTACCGGGCCAACGGGAGGTGGCCCCCATCGCCTCCGCCGGCGCCATCGGGTACACGTTCCTGCTCACCGCCGGCGGTGAGACCGTCCACCACCAGGCGTGGCAGGTCGTGGCTGTGGTTGCTATGGGGATGGTGTTGGGCGAGCTTCCCCATATCACTGTGGGGCGGCCGCCGCGTTGGGGGGATCTCGCCCGGCGGCTGTTCATCATCGAGATCCTCGCCAACGCCTTCCGCCCGCTCGCGGCTTCGCTTGACCCCCGAGACACCCACTGGTGGCCGGGGCTGGGGATCATGGCGCTGCTCGTCGTAGCCGTGTGGCTGATCGATTCGGTGATCGCCGGCGCCATTCGGGCCGAACGGCTACGCACGCCCCTTCGCGTGGCCTTTCGCGACGAGATCCGCGCCCAGATCGCCATTGGTATGGCGATCGGTGCCTCGGGCGTCCTCATCGCCCTCGCCGGCAGCGTCATGGGGATCGCCGCGCTGCTGGTCTTCACAGCGCCGCTGCTGGTGACCCAGATCGCCTTCCGCCGGTTCGCTGAGATCCGCCTAACCTACCTACAGACGGTGCGGTCGCTGTCACGGGTCACCGAAGTCGGTGGCTATGTCGAAACGGGCCACTCGCGTCGGGTGAGCCGCCTTGCCCACGCGATCGGTTGTGAGCTGGCTATGCGCGAGTCCGAGGTCTTGGAGTTGGAGTACGCGGCGCTGATGCACGACATTGGGCAACTTTCGCTGCGCGACCCCATCCCCAGCGGCGCGACCGTTTTGGCGCCTCCCCGGGAACAGCGGCGCATCGCTGAGTTGGGAGCCGCCGTGATTCGCGAAACCGGTGTCCTCGACAATGTCGCCGAACTCGTTCGCCGCCAGTGCGACCCCTACGACGAGACGACCGACTCCCCACCGCCGCTGGGTAGCCGCATCATTAAGGTGGCCAACGCCTTCGACGACCTGGTGGGCGAGTCCACCGATCGCGACCGGATCGAAGCTGTGGTGCAACGCCTGCGGATGGATAGCGGCAGTGAGTACGACCCCCGGGTGGTCAACGCACTGGCGCGGGTCCTCGAACGGGAACGCACTGACGGCGAACGCACCGGCCAATTTCGGATAGTCCCTTAAGAACTGCGGTCGGTGATAGATCGCCTCCTAGAGAGCGAAGGGGCACGAGATGGCCGAGGTTCGTGCGGAGATGGCCGCCAACGTGTGGAAGGTGGCCGCGGCACCGGGAGACACCCTCAACGAGGGGGATGCCGTGTTGATCCTGGAGTCGATGAAGATGGAGATCCCCGTCGTCGTCGAGAACCCGGCGGCGGTGGTCAGCATCGAGGTCGCCGAGGGCGACGTCGTGCGGGAGGGAGACCTGCTGGCCGTCGTGGCGGAATAGTCGGCATCGCCGCTGCCGCGCCACCGTGGCCGACTCCGGTAGGTTGCCCCCCATGGCGATCAGCGCAGGACTGCATGGCAATGCCGATCTCGATGTCACCACCTCCGATACCGCTGTGGCACTGGGCAGCGGCGACGTTGCGGTGCTGGGCACGCCCCGGGTGCTGGCACTGGCCGAGGCCGCCACGGTCGCGGCCGTGGCTGGTCACCTGCCGCAGGGCTGTACCAGTGTCGGAACCCAGGTCGAGGTCGCGCACACCGCCCCCACTCCCATCGGCGCGCAGGTGCATGCCGAGGCAGTGCTGAGCCACGTTGCGGGGGAGCAGCTCACTTTCGACGTGACCGTGACGCAGCAGGAGCGCACGATCGCCACGGCGACGGTGCGGCGCGTCATCGTCGAGCGCGAGCGGTTCCTCGCCAAAGCCACGGCGTGACCTCCCCCGTCCCGGAGGGGACGCGCTGGGCGTGGCCGCGCCGCGTCTCACACCCCCATGGTCGCGCGGGGATAGACGTTCTCGGGGTCGGTGGCGACGTTGACCATGTAGGGAACACCGGAGTCGAAAGCGCGCCGCAGCGCCGGAGCGATCTCCTCGGGGCGGGTCACGAGTTCGCCGTCGCCTCCCAAGGCACGGACGACCTCGTCGTAGCGGGTCTGAGGCGTAAGGTCGGCGGCGACGTCATAGCCGTAGATCAGTTGCATGGGCGCCTTCTCCAACCCCCAGATGCCGTTGTTGCCGCACACCATCACGACCGGTAGTCGGTGGCGCACCAGCGTGTCGACGTCCATCAGGGAAAAGCCCGCGGCCCCGTCGCCCAGCAAGGTGACTACCTGCGCCGACGGTCGCGACAGTCGGGCGGCGATGGCGTAGCCCATGCCGGTGCCCAGGCAGCCGAAGGGGCCCGGGTCGAGCCAGTTGCCCGGCGCGGCGGGCTCGATGTACTTGCCCGCGTAGGAGACGAAGTCGCCGCCGTCACCGATGACCACAGCGTCGTCGGCGAGGATGCGGGTGAGCTCGCCATAGATTCGGGGCGGCTGGATCGCCTCGGCGTCGCTGCGCATCGCCTCGACGTCGGAGGCGGTTGCGGCGCGCACCGCGTCTTGGAGCAGTTGGCGCCACTGCGCTAAGGCGGAAGGGGGTTTGGCGGCGTCGCCGATGCCGCGCAGCGCCGCGGCCACGTCGCCGGTTACCGATCCCGCTAGCCCCAGGTGGGTGGCGAGCTGATCGGCGGAGTCGACCACGTGGGCGACCTTGGCCAGGCCTGCGCCGTTTTTGCCGCCGAACAGGCCATGCCCCAGCCGGAAGTCCAGGGGCGTGCCCACGACCACGACGAGGTCAGCTTGGCCAAAGGCTGTGCTCCGGGCGCGGTTGACGAGCAGTGGATGGCTGCCGGGGAGCACGCCGCGGCCCTGGCCGTTGGTGATCACGGGAATGCCGAGTTCCTCGGCCAGGGCGCGGGCCGTCTCCTCGGCGCCGTCCAGCCACACGTCGGAGCCGTACACCAGTACGGGCCGCTCGGCCTCGCTCAGCAGGTGCGCCACCGTAGCGACAGCGTCCGGTTCGGGGGTGCGGTCGGTGGAGGGGGCGGGCAGCGGTGGTTCGACGTCGGCGTGGTCGTAGAGCCGGTCCATGGGGATGTCGAGGAAAACCGGCCCACGGTGGGCGCTGTTGGCTAGGGTGAACGCCTCGTGCACCGCCGAGCCGACCCGGGAGGTCTCGTGTACCGTCCAGGCCCGTTTGGTCACCGGCTCCAGGATGGGCGGCTGGTCGAGTTCTTGCAGCAGCCCCTGGCCCCAGCGGCCGTCGGGGGCGCGTCCGCCTAGCACCACCATGGGCGAGCCGTTGAAGTGCGCTGTCGCCATGCCGCTGATCCCGTTGGTCACCCCCGGCCCCGCGGTGAGCACGGCCCAGCCCGCCGTGCGGGTGAGTTTGCCGACGCCTTCGGCTGCGAACACGGCCGTTTGCTCGTGGCGGACATCCAGCAGGTTCATGACCGGCTCGGGGCGGACCGCGCCATCGTAGAGCGGGAACACGTGTCCGCCCGAAAGGGTGAACATGGTGGTGACGCCGTGGTGTCGGGCGACGGTGACGGCGTGGGCGCCGGCGTGGCCGGTCAGACGGCCGCGGAAAGGGGACATGCTCATCAGGGGTTTTCGGCGTGGCGCCGGTGCTGGCTCGTGGGAGGGCGCCGCCGAGTCCTCCTCTCGATTCGACCATCGGGCGCACGTGGGGGCGTCGTGGTTAACGCGCCTGCTCCCCTAACTTACCAGCTAGTAATAGCGACTCATGTGATTTGTCTCATATCGCGGTGGCCGACGGGTGCCTCTCGCTCGTCGGCCACCGCGCGAGGCCGACGTCTCACTCGTGTGGAGGGCGTAGCCGGGTGACGAATTTGTACCGATCGCCCCGGTACAGGGAACGCACCCACTCCACCGGGTGGCCTTCGGCGTCGAAGCTGTGCTGGCAGTGCAACACCAGGGGCAGTCCCACGTCGACTCCAAGGAGCCGTGCCTCGTTGGGGGTGGCGAGCACGGTCTCGATCGTGGCCTCAGCTTCAGCCAGCCGAACCTCATAGGCACTGGCCAGCGCCTCGTACAGCGATGCGTATCGGTCGAGTTGGCGACGCAGGCCGGGGAATCTGCGGGCCGCCAGGTGGGCGGTTTCCACCGCCATCGGCTCGCCGTTGGCCAGCCGCAGTCGCTCGATGCGCAGCACGCGCCCACCGGAGCGGATGGCCAACAGTTCGGCGAGGCTGTCGTCGGCGTTGATGTAACTCACATCCAGGATGCGCGTGGCCGGGTGCAGGCCGTGTGATCGCATCTCCTGGGTGTAGCTGGTGAGCTGTAGCACCTGGGCAACTTTGGGCTTGGCTACGAAGGTCCCTTTGCCCTGAATGCGCAGCAGCCGCCCTTCGACCACCATCTCGGTCAGCGCCTGGCGCACTGTGGTGCGCGAAGTATTGAACTGGGTCGCCAGCGCCCGCTCCGGGGGCACCGGGTTCCCGGCCGGCATGGTTTCGATGAGATCCAGGAGTTGTCTTTTGACCTGGTAGTACTTAGGGACTCGCTGGCCGTCCTCGAGCGTTCGCTGGGCCGTCACGTCAGTTTCCTCCACCGCTTCCCACCCGTTCAGCATTGCCCGCATCTTGGCAGTAGCCGGGCCCTCCTTCCCAGTAGGAGTACCCGTTTTGGCCCAACTGGTCTGGACCACAGGTACACAGATGCGTTCCTTGAGTATGCCTTCCTTCGTGGGATGATTTGTGAGTGCCTCACCTCAGTGATCTAATCCGAAGGTATACAGCGCTCAAGACGGTGGACCTGGAGTGGCTGCACGCGCTGGTCTCCGACTGGCAGCTTCTCGCTGATCTCTCCTTCGCTGACCTGGTGCTTTGGGTGCGCCTGCGCGATGACACCGGCTGGGTGGCCGTATCTCAGATGCGACCTACGACCGGTCCCACGGCGTTCCAGGACGATCTTGTCGAGACCTTCCTGCGTGATCCACATCACGCGAATGGCGACTCGGAGCTTACCCAGTCGGCGACCAAACGGGGACTGCTCGACCGCGCTTGGACCGAGGGCCGTATCTGCCGTGAGGGTGATCCTGACTGGTCAGGCGGGGTTCCGGTGCGAGAGGAGACCATTCCCGTCCGGCGTGAGGGGTGCACGATCGCGGTGATCCAGCGCAGTACCAATCTCAGTTCGGCGCGCACTCCGAGCCGGCTTGAGCTCACCTACCTGCAAAGTGCCGGCGATCTGGCACAGATGATCTCCGAAGGCGAGTTCCCCTTCAACGACCAGGGGCCACTCATGGTGCGTTCACCCCGGGTGGGTGACGGCCTGCTACGGCTGGACCAGGGGGGTCGGGTGGTCTACGCCAGCCCCAACGCCCTTTCGGCCTACCGGCGGCTGGGGCTTACCGCGGACTTGGTGGGAGCCGACCTGGCGCGCACCACCTTGGAGCTCTCCGTCGCCGCTGACGCGCGCGACGAGTCGCTGACGTGGACCGCGAGCGGCCGGGTCCCCCAGGAAGCCGAGGTCGAGGCGCGCGGGTCGACGATCCAGCTCCGCTCGATCCCGTTGGTCATTGGTGGGGCACGCATCGGGGCCCTGGTCATGGTGCGCGACGTCACCGAGTTGCGCCGACGCGAGCGCGAACTCATGACAAAGGACGCCACTATCCGTGAGATTCACCACAGAGTGAAGAACAATCTCCAAACGGTGGCCGCTCTGCTGCGGCTCCAGGCGCGCCGGCTCCAGGTTCCGGAGGGGCGTATGGCCCTGGACGAGGCAGTGCGCCGGGTCGGCTCCATCGCGATCGTCCACGAGATGCTCTCCCACACGCCCGACGAGATCGTCGACTTCGACGACATCGCCGATCGTGTGATCGAGATGGCCGCCGAGGTCTCTTCGACCGAGTCCTCCTCGGTGGTGCCGCGTAGGGTGGGCAACTTCGGGCTGTTGTCGGCATTGGTGGCCACGCCGCTGTCCATGGTGCTGGCGGAACTGGTCCAAAATTCCGTCGAACACGGACTGGGCTACGGTCCCGGTGTCATCGAGGTCGTCGCTGACCGTGACGCCCCGCATCCCGGTGCGGAGGAGGACGGTACCAGGCTGCGTGTCGAGGTCACCGATGACGGCGACGGCCTGCCCCCCGATTTCAACATCGAGGGCTCGACCAGTCTTGGCTTGCACATCGTGCGCGCACTGATCGTGGGGGAATTGGGAGGGACGTTGGAGATCAAACCCAAGCAGGAGGGCGGGACGAAGGTCTCGATCGATCTGCCCATCGAACGCGACTTCCAGCCCCACACCTGAGCGCGCTAGGGCCCTTGGGCGTGAGAGAGGCCGCCGCGGGGGTACGGTCGCCCGGCCGACCGTAGGGCCCCACGAGTCTCAGACGGCCGTCCGCTGCCGGCTCACCAGCTTGCGGCGGCGCTTGAGAGCACGGCGCTCCTCCTCGCTCATGCCACCCCAGACCCCGCCGTCCTGGCCGCTTTGCAGCGCCCATTCCAAGCAGGAGTTCATGACCGAGCAGCGGTGGCATACCTCTTTGGCCTCTTCGATTTGGATCAGGGCCGGCCCGGAATCGCCGATAGGGAAGAAGAGTTCGGGGTCCTCGTCACGGCAGGCAGCGTGGTGGCGCCAGTCCATGCGGATTCACTCCTTTAACAGCGCACGATCTGCAACGGGTCTTTGTGAACGAATTCACGAATATGAGCGTGTGTTTCGGGTCCGCCTCTTCGCTGGTACCCGCTTTGCGGTGTGCCCACCTGGGGGCTTGTTACGGCTCCCGCTCCCGCTTGTGCGCGGGTACGAGCGCCCTGACCTTGGAACAGTCCGTTAACCCACCCGTAACGTGTGGCGACACTTTGAGCCTGACAGGCTTATGGGGTGCATGCAAGAGTTCGCGTCGCCCAGCGCCTTGAATGCCGTGTCGTGTGCGTCACAAGACGCTTTTCTCTGAACCCCGAAAAAGCATCAATAAACCACTCGTAATGCTTTTGGAATAGAACAGAAATCAATCTGTTTTCGTTCTCCCAGGTATTCCCCATCTATCTGGAAGGCCCGGGGATGCTCACACTCGACCACGAATCTCGGCTGGTCGTGCCACGAGAGGTGCCCTAGGCCCTGCTCCGGTACGCCGCGCGGGGACAGCATCTGTCCCACCAGGCGCGCCGTGGTCAGGGTGTCGACGTGGGTGAGCGCGAAAGCGTCCAGTCCGAGGTGGAATCTGGAGCGCGGCGTCGGCTGCACCGGGAAGGCGCCGGCGTAGGTCCACGGGGTCGTGTTGGTGACCAGCATGGCGTGGAGCCCACGCACCGGGTCGCGGTCGGGCAGGTGGACGGTGAGTGAGGGGTCGCGGACCCGGTCGCCCTTGTAGAACAGATTGAGCGCCACGCTCATATACATCCCGGGAGAGGCCCGGTGGCCGTGGTGGCGGCGACGCTCCACCTCGCGCACGACCTCGGCGTCCCAACCAAACCCAGCGCAGAAGGTGAAGTAGCGGCCGTCGTCGTCGGGGCCGCTGACACGCCCCAGACCGACCGTGCGCCGCGCTCCGGTGCGCAGTGCCTCCAGTACTGCCCCCGTAGCCTCAACGGGGTCACTGGGCAGTCCCAGTGCCCGGATGAAAACGTTGGCACTTCCGCCGGGCAGGGCGGCGTAAGCCGGCTGGGGAAGGTGTGAAGGAGTTGTCAGGATGCCGTTGACGACCTCGTTGACAGTGCCGTCGCCACCGAGGCTGATAACCAGCTCGTAGCCCTCTTCGGCGGCTTGGCGAGCGAGTTCTTTGGCGTGCTCGCGGTACTGGGTCTGGCGTACGTCCAAGGAGAATTCGCTGGCCATAGCCCGGAGAATGACGTCTCTGGCCCGCGTGGTCGTCGTGGTGGCCTGGGGATTGGCAATGAACAGGGCACGCACGCCGTCAGTCTACGGTCCCTGCGGGGGGCGGAGCGTAGCCGGCCGGGCAGATAAGCTCGATGGTGTGTCCCAACGTCCGCTGACCATTGTCCTCGCAACCGGCCTACAGAGCCTCATCGCTCTCGCTCTGCTGCTCGCCGGGGGGTACGTGCTCATTGAAGTACTGCTCGGACGCGCCACCGACGTCGGTTACGCGCTGCCGCTGACCGTGTTCGCGCTGGGCGCGGGCGCCGCAGTGGGGTATACGGCGTGGGGGTTGTTCATGCTGCACAGTTGGGCCCGCACGCCGGTGGTCCTCACCCAGATCTTCGTCTGCGTCATCGCTTACTACATGTGGACCAGCCAGCAGTACGCGATCAGTGTGGCTCTGGCCGTCGTCGCCGCCGCGGCGCTTGTCCTCGCACTCGCACCGTCCACCACGGCCAGACTCTTCCCTGGTGAAAGCGGAAGGCACGACCGGCAGTCGTGAGGAAACGGGGCATCGAGTCCGCTCCATGCCCCGGTCCATGGATCGGGGGGCGATCGTCGGGGTGATCAGTCGTCTATGGTCAGTGCCTGACGAAGCTGAGCCAGGGTGCGCGCGAGCAGCCGCGAGACGTGCATCTGCGAGATTCCCAGTTCCGCCGCTATCTGCGACTGCGTCATGTTGCCGAAGAAACGCAGCAGCAGAATGCGTTTCTCCCGAGGCGGCAGTTGTTCCAGCAGGGGTTTGAGGGACTCCCGATACTCCACTCCCTCCAGCGAATCGTCGACGATGCCCAGCGAGTCGGCCACGGCCGGGGCATCCTCGTCGCCACTGTCGGGAGCGTCGAGAGAAACCGTGGAGTAGGCGTTGGCCGACTCCAGGCCCTCCAACACCTCTTCCTCGGACATCCCCAGGTGGTCGGCGAGCTCGTGCACCGTGGGAGCCCGCCCCTCGCGCTGCGACAGGTCGCTGACCGCTTTGGTCAGCGACAGTTTCAGCTCCTGGAGCCGGCGCGGAACCCGTACCGCCCACCCCTTGTCCCGGAAGTGACGTTTGATCTCGCCCACGATCGTGGGCGTGGCATAGGTGGAGAACTCCACGCCACGGTCCAGGTCGAACCGGTCGATGGACTTGATCAGGCCGATCGTGGCGACCTGCGTGAGATCGTCGAGCCATTCGCCGCGGTTGCGAAACCGCCGCGCCAAGTACTCCACCAGGGGCAGGTGCAGCTCGACGAGTTCGTCGCGGATGCGCTGCCGTTCCGGCGAGTCGTCGGCGAGCTCACCCATCCGCTCGAACAACTCTCGTGCACGCTCCCGGTCGGGCACCGCGTGCTCCGTTTTCGCCGTCAGAGCGGGCCCCCTTTCACTCACGCCGACTCCACCACGTCACGGCGCTTGTGGAGGACGATCGTCACCCGATCGTCCGCGCCGACATTGGCGTCGACATCACCGGCCAGAGCCGACAGGACCGTCCACGCGAAGGTGTCACGGGCCGGCAACCGGCCATCGGCGGTCAGTACCGACACGGCAATGCGCATGCCGTCGCCGGTAAGTTCGAATTCGGTCGTGAGGTCTGTACCGGGCAGAGCCTGGGAGAGCAACATCGCGCACGCTTCGTCTACCCCGATACGCAGGTCCTCGATCTCGTCCAGGGTGAAGTCGAGCCGGGCTGCCAGGCCGGCCGTGGCTGTCCGTAGGACGGACAGGTAGGCGCTCTCGGCTGGCATACGCACGGTCACCGCGTCTCGGACTCCCAGTGCGTCCGTGGTCGGCACAGCGGTTTCTTCAGTCACGTCCCTCCTCCGGGAAGCGAGGTTGCCGCTTGACAGCAATGTATCTTGTTCGCCCCCGCCGCGGTGCACGCGAGCACTCCCGTGTTCCGACAATGGACGCAGGGACGGTTGCCGGGTCGCCTCATGACGGTGCCTCCTCGCTGTCCTCGCGTGCCGCGAGTCTGGCGAGACTGTCACCACTGACGCGAAACACCGTCCATTCGTCCATCGCCACCGCTCCCAAGGACGTGTAGAACTCGATGGCATCACGGTTCCAGTCGAGCACCGACCACTCCAGCCGCGAGAAGCCGTGTTGCGCGCAGGTGCGCGCCAACTCGGCCAAGAGCGCACGGCCATAGCCTCGGCCCCGTAAGTGTGGCCGGACGTAGAGATCCTCCACATAGATTCCGTGCCGCCCGGTCCAGGTCGAGAAATTGCGGAACCACAGGGCGAAACCCGCCACAGTGTGTTCACCCTCCGGCGTTATGTGTTCGGCTATATGGGCGAAGGCGGCAGGGTGCTCTCCGAACAGCGCCTCGGCGAAATCGGCCTCGGTGGACACGACCGCCTCCGGCTCTTTCTCATACTCGGCCAACTCGCCTACGAGTTGACGGATCGTCGCGACATCGCCGGGACGGGCGGGACGGATCACGGTGCTCCTCAACGCAAAAGCGGACGGTGTTCGCGGCTACCGGTATTTCTCTTCAATAAGCACACACTGGGCCGAATGAATTCCGCGACACAGCATCCACGGTAGCCGGTCATGGCTGTCACCCTGCCCCGTACCACAGCGCGTCGCCGGGGCGCACGCACCATGGGCGAGCCGGCCGTCCCGAGGCGGGCAGCGGCCAGTCCCCTGGCGACAGCAGGGAAAACCCTCGTGACGATCCTGTGGTTTCACAGTCGGCATGAGCGCGCGTGAATCGTTGTGAGATGATTGGATAACGGGTCAACCCCGTGACATCGACAGCGCTCCGCTCCAACAAGTTTCGTGGAGATCGACGCTCGCCATTCGGTTCTGGCCGACCGGAGGCGCAATCCGTCCCCTAGCACACCGTCTCCACGCGCTGTCCTTGCAGATACGGCCGTCCGCGCTATGGCCGTCGCGGACGCGCACTACTACTGAGGGGTTTTTCACGGTGACCACTGATTCTCACGCGCACCTCGACGAGGATCCCGCCTTCGCCCTGCATCGCGGTGGCAAGCTGAACGTGCGTTCCTCTGTTCAGGTCCGTGACCACGACGATCTGGCTCTGGCCTACACGCCCGGCGTCGCCCGGGTGTGCGGGGCCATCGCGGACAACAGCGAACTCGTCGACACCTACACCTGGAAGAGCGGTGTCGTCGCCGTCGTCACCGACGGCTCGGCGGTTCTGGGACTGGGCGACATCGGCCCCGAGGCGTCGCTTCCCGTCATGGAGGGCAAGTCCCTGCTGTTCACCGAGTTCGCCGGCATCAATTCCGTGCCGATCGCGCTGTCCTGTCGCGAGGTCGACGACATCGTCGAGACCGTGGCGCGGATGGCTCCCTCCTTCGGCGGCATCAATCTGGAGGACATCTCTGCGCCGCGCTGCTTCGAGATCGAGCAGCGGCTGCGCGAGCGCCTCGATATCCCGGTGTTCCACGACGACCAGCACGGCACGGCGATCGTCGCCCTTGCGGCACTGCGCAACGCGGCCCGTGTCACCGGCCGTAGCCTTGGCGATCTGCGCGCCGTCGTCTCCGGCGCCGGTGCCTCGGGGATAGCCGTTACCAAGATGCTCGTCGCCGGCGGTATTGGCGACATCGCCGTGGCTGACAGCAAGGGGTTGATCTACGCCGGACGTGGCGGCCTGACCCCCGCCAAGGACGAACTCGCCGAAATCAGCAACAAATCCGGTCTGACCGGGTCAATCGAGACGGCGCTGGCCGGGGCCGACGTCTTCATCGGTCTCTCGGCGGGCGAGGTCTCCGAGGAGATCGTCGCGACGATGGCCGACAACGCCATCATCTGCGCCATGGCCAACCCCAACCCGGAGGTTCACCCCGACGTGGCGCGCAAGTACGCCAGCGTCGTGGCGACCGGGCGCAGCGACTTCCCCAACCAGATCAACAACGTTTTGGCCTTCCCCGGCGTTTTCAAGGGCGCGCTGGAGGTTCGGGCCGCTGACATCACCGAGAGCATGAAGATGGCCGCCGCCAACGCGCTGGCCGACCTGGTGGGCGATGACCTCGCCCCGGACTACATCATCCCGAGTTCGTTCGACACCCGGGTTGTCCCCGCTGTCGCCGAAGCCGTCGCCCAACAGGCGCGCGCCGAGGGTGTCGCTCGATCGTAGGTGAATGATCGCTTAACGTGACCGATCTGGAGCGGGAACCCCCGCTCCAGATCGCCGCGTGCGGCACTTCCAGCTTCCCCGTTCTCGCCGCCCCTCCCGAACCGCGGGATTGCCGGGGCAGCCGGTTCAGGGCGTGCGCGCGGTGGAGTCAGACACCCCCGCTCACAGCTACAAGGACGAACGCGATCCAGGCCAAGTGGGAGAAGGCCAGGATCAGCCCCTCCCGGTCGGTGGAGTCACGTACGGCGACCCCGCTTTGCAGATGGGCGAACTCCACGCACTGGCCGCCCGCCGTTCCGCTGTAGGAGCTCGTACGCCACCCGGTATCCGCCATTTCCAACGCGGCCATGCCGCGCCCACCTCCCTAGTCATTGACATCCTCCGTTTCCCCCGACCGGACCCTCTGCTCCAATTCGGTGAGCAACTCCCGGGTCTCCATAGGGTGTAGCGCCGCGGTCCGCAGGTGTTCGAAGGCCACGGTGTAGAAACGAACCTCTTTTGCCTTTTCGATGTAGAGGCTGCTCGTCAAATTTTCCACATGGACAAGCCGTGGCGCATAAATGTCGGACTCGGTGAACTCAAGAATGTCGAATGATCCGTTGACGCCCGGGTGTGCGCCACGGTCAAACGGGAGGACTTGTAGTGTTATATGCGGTTTATCGCCCATCTCTATGAGATGGAGGAATTGATCTGCTGTAACCTTTTTTCCGCCGATAGGGCGGTGTAGGGCGGCTTCGTCGATGACGACCCATACATCCGGCGGATCTTCTCTAAATAGGACCTCCTGGCGTCGGATACGCAATTCGGCGCGTCGGTCGACCTCGCTGGGCTCCACCGGAGCCACGTGAGACTGGAGCAGGGCGCGGGCGTAGGCCTCGGTTTGGAACAGACCGGGAACGATCTGGTTCTGATAGAAGCGCAGCGTGCTCGCTTCTGGCTCTAGCCCCAGGTAGACCTCGAACCGCTCGGGGAGCACGTCGCCGTAGACGTGCCACCACCCGCGGCGTCGTGACTCGCGCGCCAGCATGATCAACGACTGACGCAGGCCGGGATCTGTCACCTCGTACAGCTCCAGCAGGTCACGAACATCGTCGGAGTTCGTCGCGACCTGACCGCGTTCGATCCGGGAGAGTTTGCTCCCCGACCACGACATGCGCTCGGCCGCTTCCTCTCCGGTCAATCCGGCGTGCTCGCGCAGGCGACGTAGTTCCACGCCGAGTCGACGACGGCGGACAGTGGGGTTATAGCCGGCGGCCACCAGAGCCTCCTTATGGCACGGGGGAGAGGCTGCGTCGGGAACGCAAGAAGATTACTTCACCCAGCCGAGCAGCCAGGTCACTCGACGACGGCTGGTGGCCTGCGGCGGAAGGGGTCCGGTCTCCCGAACGTTTCCGTGCGGCTCCCATGCGCGGCCACCGCCACTGCACACCAGCGGCCCGGAGTAGGTGAGAACCGACGCATGGCATGTATCGTCCGCGCCGCTCGATCCGAAACCTGCCGCTCCATCCCTTTCGTGGTTTCCGTGTTCCGTCCGTGGGCCACCCGGGGTGACATAGCGCATGTTTCGGGGACGACCTGCTGTGACTCTGGTTACGGTGCCTCGCTACTGTCGGGGCATGTTCGCTATCACTGCCGCGCGTATCGATCCCGCGGACCCGCTTTCCTGCCTCGAAGCAGGGGAACGTCCCGAACCTACCCCCACCCAGGGGTGGACAGTGGTCACCGTCAAAGCGGCCTCACTCAACCACCACGACCTGTGGAGCCTACGCGGCGTCGGGCTGAGTGCCGACCGGTTGCCCATGGTGCTGGGCACTGACGCCGCCGGCGTGGACGAAGAGGGGAACCCCGTCATCGTCCACGGCGTCATCGGCGACGCCACGGACGGGGCCGGCGACGAGACCCGCGATCCGCGCCGTTCCCTGCTCTCAGAGGTCTACGACGGTTCCTTCGCCGAGAAGCTGGCCGTTCCCCGGCGCAATCTGGTGCCCAAGCCTGAGGGGCTGTCGTTTGAAGAAGCGGCCTGCCTGCCGACGGCATGGCTGACCGCCTACCGCATGCTGTTCGAGAAGGCGCAGGTGGAGCCGGGCGCGCGTCTTTTGGTGCAGGGGGCCGGCGGGGGTGTGTCCAGCGCGCTGATCAGGATGGCCGCGGTCACCGGCTACCGCGTCTACGTCACGGGCCGCTCCGAGACCAAACGGGCCCGGGCCGTCGAACTCGGCGCCTACGCCGCGTTCGAGCCTGGCCAGCGCCTCCCCGAGAAGGTGGACGCCGTCTTCGACAGTGTCGGTGAGGCGACGTGGGGGCATTCGGTGCGGTCGCTGCGTCCGGGTGGGCGGATCGTCACCTGCGGCGCCACCTCGGGCGATGCCCCTTCAGCCGAGTTGACCAGGATGTTCTTCCTACAGTTGTCGGCTGTGGGGTCGGCGATGGGCACGCGGGGGCAGCTTGCCCGCCTGGCTGAGTTCTGTGTCCGTACCGGAGTGCGCCCCGAGATTGACCGTGTGCTGCCCCTGAACCGGGCGGCGGAGGGCTTCGCCGCGATGTACGAGGGCGACCTTTTCGGCAAGGTCGTCTTCACAGTGGACTGACGCGCCACGGTGGCCCCAGGTGTAGCCGGTGCCGCCGCGGCGCGGCGGCACCGTTGCGGGGACGCTCAGCGCGTGGTCGTGTCGCCTCCAGGGTCCGTTGTGCCGGGGTCGTCGTCGGCGGAGCCGGTGGCCGGTTGGTCGCCCTCGTCGTGTGTCACCGTCTGCCACGGATCGGAGGAGCCGCCCTCCGCGTGCGGGGGCTCCTCCCGTGGGGAGCGTTCGCCGGCCTGCTCCGAGCGTGCCGCGTCCCCGTGGTCTGGAGAGCCTGAACTGTCGCCGGTGGTGTCCGTGCGGCTCTCCTCGCCGCCCGGCCCCCAACCGGCCAGGTCACGCCGGATGACCTCGATGGTGTCGTCGAGGATGCGTCGCAGGTCGTTGGCTGCCGATTCGCCGACCTGCCCGGCCTCGCGCATGACGCGGCTGACCCGTTCGCTGAAGTCACTCAGTGTCCGGTCGAATTCGGGGCCGCTGCTTTCGTCCTCGTGGCGACCGTGCTTGCTCCAGGGCGGCCCCCACGTGCTGAAGCCGCGCGCGAACTTTTCCCAATCGCGTTCCCACCAGGCACCGGTGTCGCGCTTGTCCGATGTGGCGCGCTCGTCATTGGCGGCGCCCTCTTCGCCGGTGTCACGCTGTTCGCCGCCGCGCGGGCCGAACTTCAGCTCCGCACGCAGCGAGCTGATGGTGTCACGGACGTCCTCCTTGACCGCGCGGGCGATGTCGCTGACCGAAGCGGTCAGCTCGCGTTCCAGCTCGTCGAGGTCGTCGCTGTGGCGGTGGAGTTCCTCCCGCCCTTTGTCGGTGAGCCGGTAGACCTTGCGGTCGTTGACCTTCTCGTGGGTCACCAGCCCCTCCTCCTCCAGTCGGCTCAGCCGAGGGTAGATGGTGCCGGGGGAGGGCGAGTAGACCCCGAGGAACCGGTCGCGCAGCAGGCTGATGATTTCGTAGCCGTGCCGCGGGTTCTCGTCCAGCAGTTTCAGCAAGTACAGCCGGAGCCGGCCGTGGCCAAAGATCGTGCTCACGTTGTCCCCCTAGGAATCGCGGCCGGGGCGTCGGGTTGGCGGCGCAGCAGCGAGACGCCTCCGGAGACGCTGGTGGTGGTGACGGTGGCGGGATCGATCCCGTCGCCGATGTTTCCGCTCATAGTGCTTCGACCGCGCAGGTCGCGCCGGTCGAGCCCGAACGCGGAGTCCACTCGCCCCATAGCCGAGCGCAGTTCCACCGTGGCCGCTGTCTCGGCCGGCACGCGCAGGGCCACATCGCCCGAGACCGAGGCCAGCCGTACCCGGGCCGCCGCGGTCAGGTCGACGTCGGCGAGGAGCCGCCCCGAGCCGCTGCGCGCGGAGAAGTCCGAAACCCGGCCGCCGGCGACGGCGACTTGGCCACTCACGGTGTTGCAGTGCAAGCTTCCGCTGAGGTCGCGTCCGGCGATGTCGCCGGAGACCGTGTTGACGTCGATCTCGCCGTTGATGTCGTCTAGCGTCACGTCCCCGGATGCGCTGCGGACGCGGGTTTTGGCGCTGCCACCGGCGATGACGACCGGTGCCGAGACCGTGGTCAGTTCGAGCGGGCATTCGCGCGGTACCCGCAGGTCGATCATGGCGCTACGCCGCCCCACACCACGGTATTTGGACAGTTGTGAGGGCCGAAGCCGTTCCAGCAGCCCGCTGCGGGTGAGGTCGTCGTAGGTGATGGTGAGGATGCCGGCCTCTTGTGTGACCAGCAGCGGCTCACCGGAGATCTCGGAGATGTCGAAGGTCACCGGATCGTCGGTGGGAAGAATGTTGAGGTGACCACCGACGATGCGCACTCGTAGGGCCACGATTCCGTCGAGGGTGCGCGTCGCCGGCTGGTCGATGGTCCATTGTGCCATCGCAGTCCCTTTCGACTCAGTGTCCTAACGAGAGACACGATATGTCGCGAGAGCCGGCGACTCAAGATATGTCGCAAACTATCGGGGGTTCGTCAGGGATGCCCCTGAGGACCCCCCGTACCGTGGCTGCGGCACCTAACGCGAAAGAGGGCTCCGGGATCTCCCGAAGCCCTCTTTGGTACGTCACCCGCGTGGCGCGCCGCTTACTCCTCGTCCCCCTCGTCGTCGAGGCGGGCCAGCCAGGTGGCCAGCCGGTCGACGGGCGTCTCGAACTCTGGGTTGAGATCGGTGAAGGTGCGCAACTGGTCGGCGAGCCACGCTAGGGACACCTCTTCCTCGCCGCGGCGCTTCTCCAGCTCTTCGATACCACGATCGGTGTAGTACATCCGGTCCATTCCCCGCTTGACTCGTTGTTCTGGCTCCGCCGCCGCGCCGTCGGTCGCCGGCGCAGCGCCGGAGCCACCCCGCGCTGCTCTATTCGGCCGGCGGGAACACGGTGTTGACCAGGGCCTGCTGTTCCACGTCGTGGCGCTTGGCCGACCCGGCGGCCGGGGAGGAACTGGCCGGCCGCGACACCCGCGTGAAGGGGCGGTCGAGCTGTTCGGAGAAGACCAGCGCCACGAACGGCCACGGCCCCATGTTCGCCGGCTCCTCCTGGACCCACAGCACTTCGCCGGCGTTGGGGTAGGCGGCCAGTTGCTGGCGGATCTCGTCGATGGGCAGCGGGTAGAGCCGCTCCACCCGGATGACGGCGGTGTGCTGATCGTCGCCGCGGCTGCGGGCGTTTTGCAGGTCGTAATAGACCTTGCCCGAGCACAGCACCACCCGGCGCACGTCCTTGGGGTCGGGCGCTGCGGGGTCGGGCAGAAGCGGCTGGAACGACCCGGACGTGAAGTCCTGCGTTTTGGAGGTGGCCGCCTTCAACCGCAGCATCCACTTGGGGGTGAACACCACCAGCGGACGGCGGTAGGGCGACTTGACCTGCCAGCGCAGCAGATGGAAGTAGTTCGCCGGCGTCGTGGGCATCGCGGCCGTCATGTTCTCCTGAGCGCACGACTGGAGGAAGCGTTCGATGCGCGCAGAGGAGTGGTCGGGGCCCTGCCCCTCGTAGCCGTGCGGCAGGAGCAGGGTGACGCTGGAGCGCTGCCCCCACTTCTGTTCACCGGCGCTGACGTACTCGTCCAAGATGGTCTGGGCGCCGTTGACGAAGTCGCCGAACTGGGCCTCCCAGCACACCAGCGCCTCGGGGCGCACCGACGAGTAGCCGTACTCGAACCCCAGTGCCGCATACTCGCTCAGCAGCGAGTCGTGGACGTAGAACTTCGAGGTGCCCTTGTCGAACTGCTTGAGCGGGGTGTGGACCTCGCCGGAGTTGCGGTCGACCAGGGCCGCGTGGCGCTGCCCGAAGGTGCCGCGGCGACTGTCCTGGCCCACCAGCCGCACCGGGTGCTCCTCCAGCAGCAGCGACCCGAACGCCAGCGTCTCGCCCATGGCCCAGTCGATGGTGTCGTCCTCGACCATCTGGGCGCGGCGCTGCAACTGGGGCTGGAGTCGCGGGTGCGGAGTGAAGCCCTCGGGCAGGTTGAGCTGGGTGTCGACCACCCGCTTGACCACCTCGGCCGAGATGGCCGTCTCCACGCTGCTGTGGTCGATCCGCCCTTCGTCGAAGACCTCGGGCTTGGTCACCGCGCCCGGCTCGATCGGCTTCTTGCCCGCCTCGCGGGTCTCGGTGAAGGCGCGCTCCAACTGCTGCTGGTAGTCGCGTAGCGCCTGCTCGGCCTCCTCCACCGTGATGTCGCCCCGCCCGATGAGCGCTTCGGTGTAGAGCTTGCGGGTGGAGCGCTTGGTGTCGATCACGTCGTACATCAACGGTTGCGTGAACGAGGGGTTGTCGGCCTCGTTGTGACCGCGGCGCCGGTAGCACACCAGGTCGACCACGACATCCTTGTTGAAGGCCTGCCGGTAGGCGAAGGCGAGCTGGGCCACCCGCACGACAGCTTCGGGGTCGTCGCCGTTGACATGGAAAATCGGCGCCTGCACCATGCGCGCGACATCGGTGGCATAGACACTGGAGCGGCTGTCGGCCGGCGAGGTGGTGAACCCGACCTGGTTGTTGACGATCACGTGCACGGTGCCGCCGGTGCGGTAGCCACGCAACTGCGAGAGGTTGAGCGTCTCGGCCACCACGCCCTGGCCGGCGAAGGCGGCGTCGCCGTGGATGAGCAACGGTAGGACGGTGAAGCCGTGCTGGCCCTTGTTGAGCAGGTCCTGCTTGGCGCGCACGATCCCTTCGGCGACGGGGTTGACCGTCTCCAGGTGGCTGGGGTTGGCCGACAGGGAGATGGCGATCTTTTCGCCTTCAGCGGTCTCGAACGTGCCTTCGGTACCGAGGTGGTATTTCACATCGCCGGAACCGTGGGCGCTGCGCGGGTCGATGTTGCCTTCGAACTCGCCGAAGATCTGGCCGTAGGACTTGCCGCAGATGTTGGCGAGCACGTTCAGCCGGCCCCGGTGGGCCATGGCGATGACGACCTCGTCCAGCTCGGCCTTGGCGGCCTTGGTGATGACGCCGTCGAGCAGCGGGATCAGCGACTCGCCGCCCTCCAGTGAGAACCGCTTCTGGCCCACGTATTTGGTCTGGAGGAAGGTCTCGAACGCCTCGGCGCTGTTGAGCCGGCGCAGGATGTGCAACTGTTCGTCGCGGCTGACCTTCTCGTGCTCGCGCTCGACGTGGGACTGAATCCAGCTCCGTTCCTCCGGACTCTGGATGTGCATGTACTCGATGCCCACGGTGCGGCAGTAGGTGTCACGCAGCACGCCGAGGATGTCGCGCAGCTTCATGACCTGCTTGCCGCCGAACCCTCCGGTGGGGAACTCGCGCTCTAGGTCCCACAGGGTGAGGCCGTGTTCGAGGACGTCGAGGTCGGGGTGGCGCCGCTGCTTGTACTCCAGCGGGTCGGTGTCGGCCATCAGGTGACCGCGCACCCGGTAAGCGTGGATCAGCTCTTGGACGCGGCTGGCTTTGTCGAGCTGGTTACTGTGGCTGATGGAGATGTCCTGCACCCACCGCACCGGCTCGTACGGGATGCGCAGCGACTCGAAGATCTCGTCGTAGAAGTCGTCCTCACCCAGCAGCAGCCGGTGCATCTGACGGAGGAACTCCCCCGACTGCGCTCCCTGGATGATGCGATGGTCGTAGGTGGAGGTCAGTGTCATGACCTTGCTGACCGCCAGCCGGTCCAGGGTCTCCGGCGAGGCGCCCTGGAACTCGGCGGGGTACTCCATAGCCCCTACGCCGATGATGGCGCCCTGCCCCGGCATCAGGCGAGGCACCGAGTGGACGGTGCCGATACCGCCCGGGTTGGTGAGGCTGATCGTGGTGTCCTGGAAGTCGGCCACCCCGAGCTTTCCGGCGCGCGCCTTGCGCACGGTCTCCTCGTAGGCCGTCCAGAACTCTCGGAAGTTCATCTCGTCGGCGCGCTTGATGCTGGGCACCACAAGCTGGCGCGAGCCGTCGGACTTTTGCAGGTCGATAGCAAGACCCAGGTTGACGTGCTCGGGCTTGGCAATGCCTGGCTTGCCGTCGACTTCCACGTAGGAGTAGTTCATGTCCGGCATCGCCTGGAGCGCCTTCACCATGGCGTAGCCGATGAGATGCGTGAAAGAGACCTTCCCGCCTCGGCCGCGCTTCATGTGGTTGTTGATGACGATGCGGTTGTCGAACAGCAGCTTCACCGGCACCGCACGCACGCTCGTGGCGGTGGGCAGTGACAGGCTGGACTCCATGTTCGCCGCAGTGCGGGCCGGGGCGCCGCGCAGGCGCTCCTCACGCACCCCGGAACCGCCGGAGTCGCCGCCCTCGGGCGCGCCCGTACCGTTGGGCGAGGATGGAGTGGCCGGCTTCGCGGCCGTGCTCGCCTTCGTTGTGGCGCCATCGCCCGACGTAGCGGCGGTCTTCTTTTCGGAGGCGGTGGCGTTGCCGGCTGCCTTGCCGGGAGCCGCGGTCTGACCGCCGCTCTCAGTGCCATCGGTGGCCTTGGTGGACCCGGACTTGTAGTCCGCGAAGAAGTTCCACCATGCCTTGTCGACCGAGTTCGGGTCGTTGACGTACTTCTGGTACAGCTCGTCGACCAGCCACTCATTGGGCCCGAAATCTGACAGGGGTTGAGATGCCTCAGACGACACGGCGGAGATCGCCCTCTTCCGCAGCTCGCTTGTGAATGTGATGGAGAGATAGCCACAGCGCTGGACGCGCGTCAGTCGTGGCGGCCCACTTCGGTCGCGTTAACGCGCCCGGCTGGCGATCTCGTCTCATAGGCTACTTCTCCTAGCGTTCGGATGGGGCCCGCGGATGGTCACCCCGGTGGGATATACCTAACAATTATTCACATAATCGAGATCTCACAGTACGTCTGAGCTGCGGGGTGAGCAGTAAGAAACCCACGTTACGCCCTTATCGCCCCCTCACACCTTGGTTCCTCCGCTTGTGCGGGGAACCCGTGCCATCAACGCGACGTCTCAGCCGTGAATGCGCGGCCGAGCAGGACGGCTGGGCGCGTTCCGGCGGACCCCGGGGGCACCGCCGGGCCGTGTCCAGGCTCGGCCGCGCATACCGTGTGGGCCGCGTCTCCTATTCCGGTGGTGCCTGTCGTTAGAGTCGGAATGTCCCGCCCGCGTCGGGGTGAGCGGGGGCGCAAAAAGGCATCTGAGGAGGAGACATGAGCGACCTCCGGTTCGATGGGCGCGTTGCCGTCGTCACCGGCGCCGGCCAAGGTCTGGGCCGGGCCCACGCGCTCGCGTTCGCCGCGCGTGGCGCCAAGGTCGTTGCCAACGACGCCGGCGAGGAGGTCGACGGCACCGCCCGCGAAGAGACCGGTGATCGCGCCGCCGCGGTGGTCGCCGAGATCCAACGCGCCGGGGGCGTGGCGCTGGCCGACACCAACGACGTCGCCACCCCCGACGGGGCGCGCGGGCTCATCGAGGCGGCCCTCGACACCTTCGGTCGCATCGACATCCTGGTCAATAACGCCGGCATCCTGCGTGACAGGTCGTTTCAAAACATCACGGTCGAGGAGTGGGACGCCGTCCTCGACGTTCACCTGCGGGGAGCCTTCCTCGTCTCCCGCGCCGCGTTCGAGCACCTGCGCGAGCACGGCTACGGCCGCATCGTCAACACCACCTCCTCCTCGGGGCTGTTCGGCAACTTCGGGCAGAGCAACTACGCCGCGGCCACCATGGCTATCGTCGGGCTGACCAAGACCCTCGCGATCGAAGGCGCTAGTTACGACATCAGCGCCAACGCCGTGGCGCCGCTGGCCCACACTCGTATGACCAAAGACACCCTTCCGCGCGAGGGCGCAGCCAAGATGGCCCCGGAGCAGGTCACGCCCTTGGTGGCGTGGCTGGCCCATGAGGACTGCCCGACCACGGGCGAGATCTACTCCGCGGGAGGTGGACGCTTCGCGCGCGTCTTCATCGCTGAGGGAGGCGGGGTCGTGCTGCCCAACGCCTCCGTAGAGGACATCAGCGACAACTGGCCCGACATCAACGCCGAGCGCCCCTATGTGATCCCCCGCGACCGCAGGGAGCAGGTCGAGGCGCATATGCAGACCTTGAAGTAGTCGCTGCGTAACCGTACGGCTACGAAACGGCGGTCGCCTCCGTCGAAATCAGCGTCCGAACCCGGTAAAGGACGATTGTTCCGATTCCTTCGCCGTGGGTGCGGTGTGGATTCTGTGCGCTTGCTCGAATTCGGCCACGAGACGCCCGTTCTCCTCCCTAGCATGTCAGAACGCATGTGGGGGAGGTTGACAGAGGTGGGGAAGACGACCGTGAAAGAGTTCGGCGAGCTCGAATCCGCGATCATGGACAGCCTGTGGGAAGCCGACCGTCCACTGGTGGTGCGTGAAATACGCGAGCGGATGACCTACGACCGCGAGATCGCCTATACGACCGTGATGACAGTGACCAACATCCTGTATCACAAGGGGTTGCTCCACAGAGAGAAAGCGGGGCGGGCATGGCGCTACTGGCCACGGGAGTCCCGCGCCGAGCACACCGCCCGTGTGATGAGCGAAGTTTTCAGCGGCAGCGTTGATCGTGGGGCCACCATGGTGAGTTTCCTCGAACGTTTCAGCGACGAGGACATGGCGCGCCTCCACGACGTCCTTCGCGAGGTCCGTGCGCGGCGGGAGCTCGCCTCGTAGGCCCGCCGCAGCCACACCTGCCGCCGTTGTCTATGCTGGCGTGCTGTGGATGAACGGCTTGTCGCGCGCATGCGGGGATTCGGTGAGACGGTCTTCGCCGAGATGACCAGGCTCGCCACCGATACCGGCGCCATCAACCTGGGACAGGGCTTCCCCGATACCGACGGGCCTACCTCGCTGCTGGAAGGGGCGGCCCGGCGGATTCGAGACGGTGGCGACAGCGTCAACCAGTACCCGCCCGGGCTCGGCCGCCCGGAGTTGCGCGCGGCCGTCGCGGCCGACCGCTCGCGTCGCTACGGACTCGACTACGATCCCTCCGACGAGGTCTACGTGACCGTCGGTGCCACGGGCGGTATCGCCGCCGCTGTTCTTAGCACCGTCGAGCCCGGCGACGAGGTCGTGCTCTTCGAGCCGATGTACGACTCCTACCCGGCGGTCATCGCCATGGCCGGCGGAGTGCGGCGTCCGGTCACACTGCGCCCCACCGGCCCCGCGGGCCGGTTCACCTTCGACCCCGAAGAGCTGCGCGCGGCCGTGGGGCCTCGGACCCGCATGATCATCGTCAACTCCCCGCACAATCCCACGGGTACGGTCCTCACCCGCGAGGAGCTCGCGGTCATCGCCGACCTGTGCCATGAGCACGACCTCATCGCGCTCACCGACGAGGTCTACGAGCACCTCACCTTCGACGGAGCCGAACACGTCCCGCTGGCCGCCCTGCCCGGGATGCGTGAGCGCACGATCACCGTGTCGTCGGTGGGCAAGACCTTCTCCGTCACGGCGTGGAAGACCGGATGGGTGACCGGGCCCCGCGAGCTCGTCCGTGCGGTGCGTACCGTCAACCAGTTCCTCACCTTCAGCGCCAACGGGGCGCTGCAACTCGCGATCGCCGACGCGCTCAGCGACGTTAGCGGCGAGATGGGGTGGGTGGGCCAGCTCCGCGCCGCGCTCGCCGGCAAGCGCGACCGGCTTTCGGTCGGCCTGCGAGCCGCCGGTTTCGACGTCACCCACACCCAGGGCACCTACTTTGTCATGGCCGACATCGGCCCCCTTGGCGGCACTGACGGCATCGAGTTCGCCCGAGCCATGCCTCGGGAAGCGGGGGTCGCCATGGTTCCGGCCCAGGTCCTTTACGACCGCCCAACCGAAGCGCGACACCTGGTGCGATTCGCCTTCTGCAAGCGTGACGAAGTCCTGGACGCGGCGATCGCCCGGCTCGGCGAATGGTCCCGTACCGGCGCCCGCCCTTCCCGGGCCGCTCAAGGCTGATTCTCACCGCTGCCGGTTCCCGCCCGGCAGCGACGGTCCCATGCCCGCCACGGTCGCCACAGACCTATGAGACACGAGAGGGTGGTGTCACCGTGACCACGCCCCCCACCCCCGTGATGGATGAGCGGCTGCTGCGCGTGGCCGCCCAGACCAAGGGGTTCATGCCCGACGACGAGGGGCGCGCGCTCTTCGAGGCGGCGTTTGCCTACGCTGCGCTCGGCCCGGTGATGGAGATCGGCAGCTACTGCGGCAAGTCCACCGTCTATCTCGGCGCAGCCGCGCTGCATTCGGCGGCCACCGTGTTCACCGTCGACCACCACCGCGGTTCCGAGGAGCACCAGCCCGGGTGGCAGTACCACGATGCGAGCCTGATCGACCCGATAACGGGACGGTTCGACACCTTGGGGGCGTTCCGCCAGACCATGGCGGCCGCCGACCTTGAGGAGACCGTCATCGCCATCGTCGGGCGTTCCGCCACCCTCGCCGCGTTCTGGCGCACCCCCCTGGGGATGGTCTTCATCGATGGGGGGCACACAGAGGAGAGCGCCCAGGCCGACTACGCCAACTGGAGCCCACACCTGGTACCTGGCGGCGCGCTGGCCATCCACGATGTCTTTCCGAATCCGGCCGATGGGGGGCGTCCCCCTTACCACATCTACCGTCGCGCGCTGAGCTCTGGCGAGTTCGTCGAGGTCGCCCACCAAGGGTCACTGCGCGTACTGCGTCGCCGTCCCTGAGTGGGGTGCGTTCGTCCGCTACTGCGCAAACCCCGGGAGTCCGCTGGGACTCCGCTGAGAATCTTTAGGCTGTGTTCTCATGCTTACTTTCGGAGGTATTGGCGCTGATCGGCCGATTCGCGGCTTTCTCTCAAGGGAGGGCCGGCGGTACCGTCGCTGTCATCGCCCGAGGTCATGGCTTTTTCGCGTCGTGTGCCTCCGAAGTCGGTGTCTAGGCGCCCGCTACCTTGTGCAATCGCCTGCTGTGGCGGTGGAGCCGGGTATCGTGTGCCGAGGGTCTCGGCGTCCCCCCGACGCGCCGACCCGAATGGGATTCTGGTTAAACCAAACCGCCCCACCTTCGCGTCATAGTTATGGCAGCTCTATGGCAACCGCCGTATAGGGGGGAACGAGCACTCCAGGGGGCGAGGAACTGAGCGAGAGCACCTACGGCGGCGGCGACAACCAGCCGCGCCCTGAAGCTGAAACGTCTGACACCGGTAACTCTTCTGCGACGAGCGACGTGGATTCCAAGCAGCCTGAACCCAACGACCACACGGACGAGGGCAGCGACGCGCGCCCAACCACGCCTGGCGACACGAGCGCCGAGGCGACCTCGCGCGCCGTCAGCAGCGATGTCTTCGGAACCGACGAATCACCCGCCGACAGCGGCACCGGCACCGCCGGGCACCAGAGCCTCGGAGGAGAGGACGCTTTTGCCGCTCCAGCGAGCGGCACCGCCCCCCAACCTGAGTCAGCGCCCGGTGATGTGCATGACCCGGAGGCGAACCACGCCACCCAGTCCTACGACCATCAGACCTATGCCGGTTCCACCACCGGTTTCGACTGGTTCGGATCGACCGAGTCCTTAGGGGAGGAAGGCACCGAATCGACGGCTCAACGCGAGCCCTCCGAAGAAGCGACCGCTACCGATGACTCGCCCTACACCGGAGCGAGCGCCTTCAAGGACAGCGGCAGCTTCTTTCGGGACAAAGTAGCGCGCAACCTTGCTGAACAGTACGGCCTGACCCTGGACGAGGAAGGCCGCATCACCCAAGCGGAGGACACGGCAGACGCCCCCGCCTCCGCAGCCGAAACCTCCGTTGCTCCCGACGCCGCCGGCGAGGAGCCCGACGGCACGGCTTCCGACTCTTCCACTTCTTCAGTGTCGGGCTCGTCTGATCCGCAGGAGGAGACGGTTCGGCTGAGTCCCGGCGATGAGGCTGGTGGTGGGGAGGCTGAGCCGGTGGGAGTCGAGCCTGAGACGGTTCGGCTGAGTCCTGGCGGCGAGGCTGGTGAGGATGTTGATGCGACGGCTACGGCTTCTTTCGCGATTCCTGCGGAGTTGCGTGGGGAGTCGTCCTCGGATGTCTCTGGTGGGGATGCGGGGGTGGAGTCGTCTGATCCGCAGGAGGAGACGGTTCGGCTGAGTCCCGGCGATGAGGCTGGTGGTGGGGAGGCTGAGCCGGTGGGAGTCGAGCCTGAGACGGTTCGGCTGAGTCCTGGCGGCGAGGCTGGTGAGGATGTTGATGCGACGGCTACGGCTTCTTTCGCGATTCCTGCGGAGTTGCGTGGGGAGTCGTCCTCGGATGTCTCTGGTGGGGATGCGGGGGTGGAGTCGTCTGATCCGCAGGAGGAGACGGTTCGGCTGAGTCCCGGCGGCGAGGCTGGTGGTGGGGAGGCTGAGCCGGTGGGAGTCGAGCCTGAGACGGTTCGGCTGAGTCCTGGCGACGACGGCATTGCGGAGGCCGCGGACGAGGTCGGTGCGGTCGCTGCCGACCCTGCGGGAGCCGAGCCTGAGGCGGGTCAGCCACCCCCCGGCGATGAGGACGGCGTTGGGGGGACTGCGAGTGAGGTCGGTGCGGTTGCTGGCGACCCTGCGGGAGCTGATCCTGAGACGACGTGGCTGAGCCCGGCTGTACCGCAGTCGGAATCTCCCGCGGCCACAGCGGCCTTTGACGCGACGGAAAGTCCGCACTCACCGGCGAACGCACCGACTCCCGAATCCGGGCCGTCCGATTCCGCTGAGACCACGGTCCGGAGCTTCGCCGGTCAGGAGCCGACTGCTGAGCACACGGTCGCCGCAACGGGCGCCACGCCGGAGCCCGAGACTGACTCCTCGCGCTATGACGGCTGGGACCCGGAGGGCACGGCCGCCTTCACCCCTGTCTTCGACGACGCCGACGACGCCGACGACGCCAACGACGATGACGACGGCGAGCTGGCAGGCTCTCCGACCACTTCGCCCTCGGAAACTCGCCCGTCGCCCGACACCACCCCCGATCGCCGGCACGGGCCTCCCTCACGCGATGAGCCGACCGCTGGCTCCCATCCGTCAGCAGAGCCACCCGCGGCGGAGAGCGCGACGGCGACCTCGGGAGCGACCGACACCGAATCGCAGTTCGACGGCGCGGCGACCAGCGGTGCCGCTCCCACCGAAACCACCCTCTCGGGCATCCCCTCTCGGCCCGCAGGGCGGGGCGATCCCGCAAGCTCCCAACAGCGTCGAGACGAAACCATCGCTTCGCAACGGGCCGCGGGTGCCGACACCACCGAAGCGAGCTCTCCGGCAACGACCGCTGCCGGCGCCTCCCAGGGGCGAGGTGGTCCCCCCGAGCCGCCGTCTCCCACCCCCTCCGGTGGTGCCGACGACAACGGTTCCACCGCGTCGCTCACCAAGACGCGCCCCCCGAAGTCCGGGGGTACCAAAGCCGGCAAGAACGGCAAGCGCAAGCGTCCGCTCTGGTTCCGGTTGACCAGGGCCGGCATCTTCACGGTCGCGGTCATGTTCGTGTTGGCCACGATCGGTTTCGGTGTCGCCTACGCCACCATCCCGGTACCCAACGCCACCCAAGCCCAGGTCATGTACCAGGGCTCCACCTTCTACTACTCCGACGGCGAGACGGTGTTCTCCGAGCGCGGGGTCAACCGTGACCCGGTGGATCTGGAGGAGGTGCCCGAGCGGGTCCAAAACGCGATCCTCTCCGCGGAGAACCGGGGCTTCTGGGACGAGCCGGGCGTCTCCATTACCGGGACGATGCGGGCGGCTTTCTCCACGCTGACCGGGCAGCAGGTGCAGGGCGGGTCGACCATCACCCAGCAGATGGTGCGCAACTACTACGAGGGGCTGAGCCAGGAGCGCACGGTCAGCCGCAAGATGCGGGAGATCATCATCTCCCTCAAGGTCGACCGGTCCCAGCCCAAAGAGTGGATTCTGGAGCAGTACCTCAACACGATCTACTTCGGTCGCAACGCCTACGGCATCCAGGCTGCCGCCCAGGCTTACTACCACAAAGACGTCGGTGACCTGACCAGCTCCGAGGCGGCGCTGCTGGCGGCGGCCATCCAGCAGCCCACCAAGTTCGGGCTGGCCGACAGCGAGACCACACCGGAGATGGAGAACCGGTGGGGCTACGTAGTCGATGGACTCGTCAGCATGGGCACCATCTCCCAGGCCGAGGCCCAGGAGTACGAGTTCCCCAAGCCCAACGAGCAGATCCCACAGGAGGGCGTCGACCTCAGCGGCTACAAGGGCTACATGTTGCAGCAGGCCATGGCGGAGCTCAAGGAGCTCGGCTATGACGAGGACAGCATCAACCGCGGCGGCTACAAGGTCGTCACCAGCTTCGACAAGCGGCTTATGGAAGCGGCCAAGGAGGCGGTCAACACCCACGTCCCACCCGAGGACCGCTCCGAGGGGGTCAAGGTGGGCCTCACCGCCGTCAACCCGGCCAACGGCGAGGTCGTCGCCTTCTATGGCGGCGAGGACTATATGGCCAACCAGTACGACACCGCTTTCAACGGCACCGCCCAGATCGGGTCCTCGTTCAAGCCCTACGTCTTGGCGACGGCGCTCCACCAGGGCTACAGCCTCAACTCCATGGTCGACGGCTCCTACCCGCAGACGTTCAACGGTAAGTCGATCACCAGTCACGGGCCCAACCGTCCTATCGACCTGATCGAGGCCACCGCCTTCTCCAGCAACACCGGCTACATCAACCTCGGGTTGAACGTCGGGCTCAAGGAGGTCCGGCAGATGGCCTACGACATGGGCCTGCCCGAGGGCAGCATCAAGGACCACCAGCTCGTGCCGGTCATGCCGTTGGGGGTCTCCAGCGTCAGTCCGTTCGACCAGGCCAGCGCGTACGGGACCTTCGCCAACGGCGGGGTGCGCGTCGAGCCGCACGTCGTCCGCGAGGTCATCAACCTCGACGGTGAGAACGAGCGTCCCGAGGTGGGCAGCAATCGGGTGCTCAGCCAGGACGAGGCGGCAGACGCCACCCACGCCCTGGAGCAGGTGCTCAACTACGGTACGGCGGCCGGCAAGAAGCCGGGCCGTCCCGCCGCGGGCAAGACCGGCACCACCGACGGGAACGTGGCCGCGTGGTTCGCTGGCTATACGCCGCAGCTTTCCGCGGCGGTGGGCATTTACAGCGCCGACAACAAGTCAACGGTCTCGCTGCCCTACTACGGCCCTATCTCGGGAGGCAGCGCACCAGCCGATGTCTGGGAGACCTTCATGACCACCGCCCACGAAGGCAAGGAGGTCAAGGAGTTCCCCGATCCGCCCTTCGGCGGCGAGACGGAGTACTGGGCCGAGCCAGAGCCAGAGGAACCGGCCACGCCGGGCCCCCAGGAGCCGCAGCAGCCTGGCCAGCCCGAGCCCGGCGCCGGAACGGGTGAGCCGGGCACCGGCAACCCCGGTGACGGTGGCGGTACCGGTGATGGCGGTGACACCGGTGGTGACGGTGGCGGTACCGGTGACGGTGGTGACACCGGTGGTGACGGTGGCGGTACCGGTGACGGTGGTGACACCGGTGGTGACGGTGGTGACACCGGTGGTGACGGTGGCGACACCGGCGGTGGTGGTGGCACCGGCGGTGGTGGCGACACTGGCGGTGGTGGTGGCACCGGCGGCGATACCGGCGGTGACACCGGCGGAACCGGTGGTACCGGCGGTGAAACCGTCTCGGGTGCGAGCTCCGACTTCTGACCACGGCGCGGGGCGGTCTACCCAACGGGGGACCGCCCCGCGACCGGGTTCTGTTCTCGGCCGGCTGGGGTGTGGGCCGTGGGGGTGTTCTTCGTTCGCTCGTGCCTCGATCGCTTCGCGATCTCGGCAGCCTGTGGGGCGGCAGCGAAGGCGCCCGCCTCCTTCCACCCACCGCCGGCCCTCACCGCCCTTGCCAAAGAACAGAACCTGAACACAGGGCTGGCGGTCGTTTTGGGGCAGTGACAGCGCGACCGCCGGCCTAGAAGGTGGTTGGCCGACGCTCGTGCCTTCCTCGCTTCGCTCGCTCGGCAGCCTCACCGGGATGCGAGCGCGGGCGCACGTCATCGATGACGGGGGGCGTCGGGGGAGTTCTGAGGGCGCTGCGAGGCTGCCTCCGCGCGTGTCGTGGTCCCTCGGCCGCTCCGCGTCCCGTACCCGCCCGGTGCTCTTGCGGGCTGCCGAGATCGCGCAGCGATCGAGGTGGAAGTGAACGACGGCTCCCTCAGTCGCCGGCCACCAACGCTTCGCCCAGCGGTCGCATACCCGTGAAGGCCACGTCCGCCACCACCGTCGCGAACGACCGGTCTCGCGGGCGGCGCGAACGGCACCCGGCCCCACACCCGTACTCCTCCCGAGAGACAGAACTCAGCCCACGATGTCCCCGCACCCGCATGCCTCGGGCACGGAAAACGCCCCGTCCTGGCAGGGGACGCGGGTGAAGGCGGTCGCTCCCGCTGTTGTCTCGGTCAGCGCGTCCACAGCCAGGATGACCGCGGCTGCCGTCCAGGTGCTGCGTTCGACGGGCCACCGGACATCCTCGGCGAACTGGTAGCCGGTCCAGTAAGCGCCGTCGTCGGGGTCGCGTAGATGCTGCATGTCGGCGAGGAGGCTCGTGCCGCGGTCGCTTTCGCCCATGGCGGCCAGCGTCATCACGAGTTCGCAGGTCTCAGCTCCCGTGATCCACGGCTGGTCACTCACGCACCGCGTTCCCAGGTTCGGCACGACGAAGGTGTCCCACCGGTCGGCGACCCGTTCCTTGGCCTGTGCATCGCGCACGGCGCCGCCCAGAATGGGGTAGTACCAGTCCATCGAGAACCGGCCGCGGTCGGCGAACACGGATTCGTGATCGGCGACGAGGTGGCCCAGCCGCGCCGCCGCCGACTCCCACTCCTGCTGGGGCTGATCAAGGTGTCGAGCCAGGGCCGAAGCGCACCACAGGGCGTGGTGGATGCTCGCGCACGCCGTCAGAAGGGCGTGGTCGCCGGCAGTGCCGTCGGGGGAGCGGGACCATTGAATCTCGCCGCGGCGGGTGCGTAGCCCCAGCGCGAATTCGATCCCGCCGCGCACCGTCGGCCACAGCCGCCGCGCGAACGCCGTATCGCCGGTGACGAGGAGGTGCTGCCAGACCCCTACGGCGGGGTAGGCGGCGTGGTTGGCCTCGCGCAACGGGTTGATCACCGTGCCGTCGCGGATCTTGGCCGGCCACGAGCCGTCGGGCGACTGGGTGGCGGCGAGCCAGTCGTAGGCGCGCTCGGCGGCCGTGAGGTGCCCGGTGGCCGACAGCGCCATGGCGCACTCCACGTGGTCCCAGGCGTCCACATGCCCGCCGGGGAACCAGGGGATCGCGCCGTCGCTCTCCTGGCAGCCGCTCAGGTAGCGCGCGGTCTGGGCGATCTCCTCGGCGCTGAGCACACCGGGCAGTTCCAGGGGGGCCGGTTGTCGGGGGGTGGGCGGCGCCGTCACGTGCCGGCTCCCAGTCCCTCGTCTCCGCTGCCGGCCTTGGCGGGCTTGCGCAGGTAGACGACGACGCTTTTGCCGATCAGCGGGTTGAGGAGCCGTTCGGTGGCGCGGGTGACCTTGGGGGCGCGCAGGATGTCCCACACCAGGAGCCGGTGGTAGGAGGCGACGAGCGGATGCTTCTCGTTGGCGGTGCCGACGGCGCACTTGAGCCACCAGTAGGGGGTGTGCAGCGCGTGCGCGTGGTGGTGCGGGCCGATCTCGAAGCCGGCTGCCTTGAGTTTGGCTTCCAGTTCGGCCCGAGTGTAGATGCGGACGTGGCCGCCCTCGTTAGTGTGGTAGTCCTCCGACAGGGCCCAGCACAGTCGCTCCGGTAGCCAGCTCGGTACCGTCACCGCCGCGATCCCCCCGGGGCGCAGCACGCGGTACAGTTCGGCGATCGCCTGCGTATCGTGCGGGATGTGTTCGAGGATCTCGGCAGCGACGACCCGGTCGAACGTGCCGTCCTCGAACGGCATGTCGAGAGCGTCTCCTTTGACGGTGTCGGCCTGCGCGCCGGCCGGAGCCTCTCCGGCGGTGCGCATCGCGGAGAACATCGTGGCGACCTCGGCCAGGTCGTTCTCATTGTGGTCGAAGGCCACCACATCGGCGCCGCGGCGGTAGGCCTCGAAGGCGTGTCGGCCGTTGCCGCAGCCCACATCGAGGACCTGCTGCCCGGGGGTGATGGGAAAGAGGGTGAAGTCGACGGTGATCAGGGGGCACTCCTTTTCTCGGGCCTGACCGGCCGGTTCGTCGGGGCGCGACCACCCGCTGTGCGGGGCGGGAGCAGGCGCGCGACGACGGCGCTGTTACAGCGAGCTGAGGCTCGGCGACCGGTGGTGGGTCGTGGCGATCGTCGCGGCGTAGCGCTGCGCGGTGGCCGCCGCGACCGCTCGCCAGCTAAACCTTTCCCGCACGCGGGTCCAGGCCGCCTCTCCGAGCCGGGTGCGCTCCTTCTCGTCGTCGAGCAGCGCGGCGATCGTCGCGGCGAGCTCGGCCACGTCGCCGGGGGAGACAAGCCGCCCCGCCCCGCTGTCGCCGACGACTTCCGGCAGCGCGCCGGCGCGGCTGGCGATGAGGGGGGTCGCGCAGGCCATGGCTTCCACCGCCGGCAGGGAGAACCCTTCGTAGAACGAGGGGACGACCGCGATCTCCGCTGAGGCGAGCAGGTGGGCGAGTTCGGTGTCGTCGAGACCGTTGCGGAAGGTGACGTGCTCGCGCAGGCACAGTTCGTCGACGAGCCGCTCGACGGGGCCGTCCGGCCGCGGTTTACTGACGATGGTCAGCGAGATCCGCCGTTCGGTAGCCAGCTTGGCCGCAGCCCGCAGCAGGGTGGCCACCCCCTTGAGCGGGCTGTCGGCGCTGGCCACGCAGACGATGTGTCCGGGGAGGCGGGGGATATCGGGGCGAGGGTGGAAGAACCGGGTGTCGACGCCGAGGGGCACGACGTCGATGCTGGAGCGGCGCACGCCGAACTCGCGCACGATGTCGTCAGCGGAGGCGTGGGAGGGCACCAGGATCGAGTGGAGGCGCCGCGCCACGCGGCCCTGCATTCCGACGAAGCTGTACCAGCGGCGCTTGGACAGCTTCATCCAGCCTTGGGCCTCCTTGATCTCGATGCGGCGGTCCACGGTGATGGGGTGGTGGATAGTGGTCACAAGCGGGACCCCGAAGCGCTGCACGCCCAGCAGGCCGTACCCCAGGGTTTGGTTGTCGTGGATCACGTCGAACTCGCCGTGGCGCGAGCGCAGCGCCCGCAGGACCCGCAGCGAGAAGGTCAATGGCTCGGGGAAGCCCGCCGTCCACATGGTGCCGACCTCTAGGGCGTCGATCCAGTCGCGCCACTGCCGTAGCGGTGGGGTGGTGAAGGGAGCTTCGTCGTTGTAGAGATCGAGGCTGGGGACCGTTTCTAGTTCGACGCCTTCGTCGAGCTCGGGGTAGGGCTGACCGGAGAAGACCCGCACGTGGTGGCCGAGCGCGGCCAGCTCACGCGAGAGGTGCCGGACGTAGACGCCCTGGCCACCGCAGTGCGGCTTGCTGCGGTAGGACAGCAGGGCGATACGCAGTGGGTGATCGTGGTGCGGCATGTGGCTAACCCATCGGCGTCGGGACACGGTGAGCGGGAGATGTCGGCGGCGCGGTTGACGCGCGGCGACGAGGAGAATCGGGGGCGTGGCTTTTTGCCGGCAGAGCCAACACATCACCTCGTCTGTCGCTCGCTGGTCCCGCCACCGTTGGCGACTGAAGAGCCGGACGACCATGCCGCCTGCGCGGTCGACCGTTAGGCGGCATGGGGGGCACGTCCGGGTGATGCCCGCCCCCGTAGGTTACTGGCCAGTTTAATACCTGGCCGGTGGCGCCGAACTGCCGGTTAACGCTAACGAACCGCTGCGCAACGAGGCCCGGTTGCGTCGTGCTGGAGCCACCTCAGCCGCGGTCGGGGGAGTTGGGAAGCCGGTTCAGGAGAGCCTGGCAGCCATAGCGGGCTTCTCGGCGTGCCAGGGGCTGGCTGGGGCGCCAAAGCGTGCGCCCGGTGGCGAGGCGGGACCGGGCGGCCCCGTGGGGCTGGCCGGCCCTGCCTCGCCTGAACCGCTGCTCAGCCTGGCCGGTGCCTGCGATGGGCGCTCCTCTGCTCCTGTCCACCGGCGCCCGGTGGGCGGCGGCGCCTACAGCCGTGGGTGCGCTGCTCAACCGCTCCTGGCATTCGGCGCTGGGGAGGTCGGCAGCGAACCTGTGCCGGTGCCGCCCCACTGGCCTGGTTCAGACCTGGCTCAATCGTCTTGGAACAGGTCCAAGATGCCGCCGAAGAGTCCTCGGATGGGACCGTCGTGACGGTCCGCTTCACTCGCGCTGGGAGAGGGGGAAGCCGGTTCGGGGGAGTCGTCGCCGAGGTCGCCGCCGGTCGAGGCGGCGGTGCTGGGAGTAGCGCTCTGTTGGGAGGTGGGGGCCGCGGCGACGGTGGAGTCCTCTGGGGTGGGGTGGCCGGCTCTCTCGGGGCTGCCGCCGGCCGAGCTTTGCGGGCGCGGCGTCGGAAGGGAGCTCGCCTCAGCGACCGAGGCGGTCTCGACGTCGGTGGGGGGCTCGCTCGGCGAGATCTCGGTGGTGAGGGAGGCCGTTGAGGGGGAGGGGCTGGCGGGTGCGGTCGCCACGGGATCGGGGGGCGGCGAACCGGCGATCCTGATGGCGGGGCCGCCTGCCATCGTGCTGCCCAGCACCCACAGTCCCAGAGCCACGATGGCCGTCGCCAACCCAGCCAAGGCGGGGGTCAGCCAGCGTCCCCACCGCACGTGCTCCTCGTCGCCGCCGCCTTCCCCGCCCCCCACTTCGGCCACGGGCTCTGCGGCGTTCACGAGTGGGACGTCGGCGGTGGTGAGGCGGTCGCGGGGCAGTGTCTGGGTCTCCTCCGCCTCGCGCGTCGCGCCTTTGTCGGTTTCCTCAGCCAGGAGGCCTTCCCCGGCCAGCAGAGTTGCCCCGGCACCGCGTTCGCAGTGGAGCGGGAAACCGTCCGCTCCCAGCGGCGCCACGATCTCGGCAGCTCGTGCCCGCTCGTCAGCCAGTTCGGCGAGGCGGCAGCCGGCCAGCGTCTCGACCCGACACCCGGCCGGAGGGTCGGGTGGGTTCACGGTGGCCAGCAGCTCCGTGACGTCCATCAGCGTCCACTGGCTGGCACCGGGGCGGTCAGGGCGGGCCATGCGTTCTGACAGCAGGTCGACGACCCTGCGCAGGGCTGCTCGGCACAGTTCGCTCGCGGTTTCGGGAGCGAACCCCAGGATCAGCCCGATCTGTGACGGTGTCAGTTCCTGGCGTAGGTACAGCTCCAGCAGTTCGCGGTAGCTGGGAGGCAGTTGCAGCAGCGTCGAGACGGCGAGGCGTTCCTCGTCGGCGACCACCAATTCACCGTAGGGCGAGTGCGGAGCGAAACCCCGGTTTTGGCACGCGGTTCGCGCCAGCGAGAACAGCCAGGGGCGCAGCAGTGAACGGTCCTGTAGCCGGTCGATCAGCGTTACCGCCGCCAGAAACGTTTCGCAGGCAGCCGCGCCGGCGCCGTCACGGTGCTCGTGTGAGCCGGCGCCGATCAGTGTCCAGCAGTACCGGTAGACCCCTGGGGCGAAGGCGTCGTACCACTCCTCATAGCCGCGACCTTCGGAGACCAGCACGGCGAATTCGGTGTCGGTCGGTGGGGAGGAGCCCCCGCCCGGTTCTGGTCGCGCAGTCAAGATCCCCTCCTGAAACCCACTGCGGCGGTGCGGGCATCCAGCGGAGTGGAAAAGTAGAAAAGCCGGAGTCGCCCGAAACACCAGTGGTCATGTTTCCGCTAGCAGCGCAGATCCCCCCGGATTGCGGTCACGAGCATAGTCCTTTTACTCCTTCGATTAGGCGTATATGCCCGGTTTTGTAGAGGTAGCGCTGTGTAACTGCGGTTGTGTGGGGGTACCTGGATGTGACTTCAGACGGTTTTCGCTGGTAAGCGCGGCGTATTGGCGTCGGTGACGTGACGCGGATCTCGGGGACGCTGCGACCGGCGGCCGTGGGCGCGGGACCTTTATGTTTTTGTCCAGCGAGAGGGGGAGAGGGCGGCGTTCGCTCGCGCCTCGATCGCTGCGCGATCTCGGCAGCCTAAAGGGGGCACGGTGGCTGGGGGTACCACTGAGGCGGGCGGCCACCGGGGCGAGACAACGACGCTACATTTGGGGCACGACAAGGGGTGACACTCTCCCGGACACGGGGCAGGGTGCGCCGAGCCCTCCGACATCCTTCACACAGGCGAAGAAGGCGGGGCGGCGCCGGGACCGCATCCCCTTCCAGGCACAGGTCCTCCTGGGGCGGTTCACGGGGAAGGGCAGCGGTTTTTGGCCGTGGCCCCGGGGCGGCACCCGCTCCAGGCACAGCCCGCCCCTGAGGTCGCCGAGATCGCGCAGCGATCGAGGTACGAGCGGCGGGAAACCCCACCTGCCCTCCTCCCCCAAGGCCCCGCCCGCGGGGGCATACCAGGGACTCTTCGCCGGAGCGGACTCCTGGCGCGGGCCTGCTACGGGGCGTGCTCTCGTTGGGCGGGCCGACAGCGGAGAAGGGGCGGTCGCCGCGGTATCGCCCGGGAACGGCCAGGAGGGCAAAGGCGGCTTCAGCCGTGTCGGGGGCGAGCGCGAGGAGTAGGGCCGACGGGCGGTGCGGTCGCAGCGTGACCGCACCGCCCGGGTGGCTGATGGGGCGTGGGGGCGTTACTCGCCGCCGCGCCCAGGCGAGCCAATGGCAACCATGCGTTCGACCGAGGCGCGGGCGCGTTCGGCGACTCCGTCGGGGACGGTGATCTCCGTGGTTGCCGTGCGGAGCGAGTTGAGCAGCTTGTCCGCGGTGATCATCTTCATGTACCGGCATTCGGCGCGCGAGTTGACCGGTTCGAAGCTCGTGGTGGGGTTCGCCGCGCGCAACTGGTGCAGCATCCCGGTCTCGGTGGCGATGAGGACCTTGTCGGCCTTGGTGTTTTCGGCCGCGGTGAGCATGCCGCCCGTGGACAGTACCTTCACCCGGTCCTGCGGCACCGTGCCGGCGCCCACCAGGTACAGCGCGGAGGTCGCGCAGCCGCACTCGGGGTGAACGTAGAGTTCGGCGTCGGGCTCGGCGTCGACCCGCTCGCGCAGCGTCGCACCGTCGATCCCGGCGTGCACGTGGCACTCGCCCATCCAGACATGGATGTTGTCGCGCCCCGTGATCCGCTTGACGTGGGCGCCCAGAAACTGGTCGGGCAGGAACAGGATCTCTTGCTCGGCGGGGATGGAGCGGATGACGTCGGCAGCGTTGGACGAGGTGCAGCAGATGTCGGTTTCGGCTTTGACCGCCGCGCTGGTGTTGACGTAGGCGACGACGGTGGCCCCCGGGTGCTCGGCGCGCCAGGCGCGGACGTCCTCAGCGGTGATCGTGTCTGCCAGCGAGCAGCCCGCTTTGGGTTCGGGCAGCAGCACCGTCTTCTCGGGGGAGAGGATCTTGGCCGTCTCCGCCATGAAGTGCACGCCACAGAAGACGATCGTGCTCGCCTCCACCTGGGCCGCCAGTCGCGACAGGGCGAGGGAGTCGCCGGTGTGGTCGGCGACGTCTTGGATCTCGGGGCGCTGGTAGTTGTGGGCGAGGATGACCGCGTCGCGTTCCTTGGCGAGGCGGCGGACCTCCGTGGCCCACTCGGTCCCTTCGGGGCGCTCGTCGGGGGAAGGCGAGTTCGTCGATGCGATGGCCGTTGCCATGTGTGTTACTTCTTCCTTCGGCTGGTTCGCTCGCCGGCCGGCCGATCGGACCGGGCGCGGCGACCGGAGGTATGTGCCGCTGTGGTCACATCCAGTTTTTGTCTTGTAGGCAAAAACTGGTGGCAGCCTAACATGGGCGTAATGGAAGGTATAGAGGCAGGCATCGACCACGTGAGTGGGAACACGGCCGGCGCGCCTGCGCTGGCAGCGACGGCGCGTGACCATGTGGCAGCCCACGAGGTGCTCGCCGTCGTCTTCCAGGTTCGGGCCGATCGTCTCTGTGTCCTGGTGTGGCGGCGCGCCCGGCCGCCGTTCGAGGGCGACTGGGCGCTGCCCGGCGGACGGTTGGGAGCTTGGGAAGGACTCGACGAGTCCATCCGCCGGCAACTCGCCCAAAAAGTCGACGTGCGCGAGCTCACCCACCTGGAACAGCTCGAAACCCGGGGCGCCCCCGAGCGCCATCCGCACGGACGTGTCCTGGCCACCGCCTACCTGGGCCTCGTGCCGGCCGACAACGACCCGGTGACCCCCGCCGACACTCACTGGCACCCGGTGACGGATCTGCCCACGATGGCCTTCGACCACGCGCTGATCATCGGCTCCGGACGCCAGCGGCTGCGGGCCAAACTCTCCTACACCAACGTCGGCTTCGCCCTCGCCCCCGGCGAGTTCACCATGTCCCAGCTTTCCCGCTACTACAGCGCCGCCCTGGGCCACGAGGTGGCCGCCACCAACTTGCGGCGCGTCCTCCTGCGCCGGGGCCAGATCGAAGAGACGGGCGCGTTCGTGCCCTCAGGGCGCTCAGGCGGGCGTCCCGCCGCCCTGTTCAGATTCCGCGCCCGCCGACTGGAGATCACCGACGCCTTCGCGGTGCTTCGCCCACCCGAGTACAGGTGAGGGCACACGCGTGCGCAGCGGCAGAGAAGCCGCCATGTTAACGTCCTTTTTGTGCAGATCCGTAGCGTAGTGTTCGACGTCGGTGAGACGCTCATCAACGAGTCGCGTATCTTCGCCCGCTGGGCGGATCGGCTCGGCGTGCCGCACCTGACCTTCTTCGCCATCATCGGCGGGGTCCTCGCCCAAGGGCGGCCACTGGGCGACGCCTTCGACGTCATCCGGCCCGGCATCGACGTGAACGCCGAAATCACCGCCTGGCGGGCCGAGGAGCCGGAATCGCTGCGGGAGAACTTCGACGCCGAGGATCTCTACCCTGACGTGCGCCCCACCCTGCGGCGACTGCGCGAGACCGGCCTAGGGGTCCTGGTCGCGGGAAACCAACCCACCCGCGCCGAGCCTGCTCTCGTCGCGATGCGCCTGCCCGTTGACGCGATCCACGTCTCCGACGTGTGGGGCGTAGCCAAACCCGATCCCGCGTTTTTCGACCGCGTCCGCCACGAGGCCGACGTCAAGCCCGAGGAGATCCTCTACGTCGGCGACCGGGTCGACAACGACGTCCTCCCCGCCAAGGCCGCCGGCATGCGGGCGGCCCTGCTACGCCGGGGGCCCTGGGGCTACCTCCACGCCGAGCTTCCCGAAGCCGCCCACGCCGACGTGATCCTCGATGGGCTCGCCGAACTGCCCGCCTGGCTCGCCGACCATGCCCGATGAGCAGCCACCGCCGGGCAAGACCACGGCCTCGCCCGGTGCGCGCTCCAGCCGCCTCGGTTGACGTGGAATGTGGCGAGCGTGCGCGACGGCCTTTCGATCACCCGATCGAGGAGATCCCCCACCGATGAGGACATGACACGTTCCCATGATCACCTTTGAGGGAGTCACCAAGCGCTACCCCGATGGCGCGGTCGCTGTCTCCGGACTCGACCTGCACCTGCGAAGCGGTGAGATCACCGTCCTCGTCGGGCCCTCCGGCTGCGGCAAGACGACCTCGCTGCGCATGATCAACCGCATGGTTGAGCCCACCGAGGGGCGCGTAAGCATCGACGGCTCCGACGTCAACGACAGCGACCCCGTCCACCTGCGCCGGTCGATCGGCTACGTCATCCAACACGCGGGCCTGTTCCCGCACCGCACCGTCCTCGACAACATCGCCACCGTCCCCCTCCTGCTGCGATGGGGCAAGCGCCGCGCCCGCGGGCGCGCCCGAGAGCTCATGGAGATGGCCGGCCTCTCCCCCCAGCTCGCCCACCGTTACCCCCACCAACTCTCCGGCGGCCAACAGCAGCGCGTCGGCGTCGCCCGTGCGCTGGCCGCCGACCCGCCGATCCTGCTCATGGACGAGCCCTTCAGCGCCGTCGACCCGATCGTGCGTAGCAGCCTGCACGAGGAGCTGCTGCGATTGCAGGGGGAACTGCGCAAGACCATCGCGGTCGTCACCCACGACATCGACGAAGCCGTCAAGATCGGCGACACGATCGCGGTGCTGCGCCCCGGCGGCAGCCTCGCCCAGGTCGACCGTCCCGAGCGGCTGCTCGCTGAACCGGCCGACGAGTTCGTCGCCTCGTTCCTCGGCTACGACCGGGGAGTGCGGCGACTGTCTTTCTTCCCCGCCCACTCTCTACCGCTGCGCGGGGATACGGTGCTCTCCGCGGCGACCTCGGTCGAGGCCGCACGCGCTATCGCACTCGGCCAAGGGGAACCGTGGGTGTTCGTGGTCGATGAGCGCCGCCGACCGCGCGGGTGGGTCCATGTGACCGCGCTCGACGCCAGCGACCCCACTATGCGCCTCGAACAGCTCGAACTCGTCTCCTACGGCCACGTCTTCAGCGTCGTCACCGACTCGCTGCGCGCGGCGCTGGACGCGGCCGTGCTCTCCCCCACCGGCAGAGCGGTGGGGGTCGATGCCGATGGCAAGGTCGTCGGCGTCGTCGCCCAGTCCGAATTGGGCGCCGCCATCTCGTCTGTGGGCAACGACGCCACGCCCACCGTGCCTCCGGTCGGCCACGATGGGTGAGGCGCCGCTGATCAGTTGGGAGTGGATCGCCGCCAACCTCGCCGACCCCATCGGCACCCGCCTGCTGGAGCACCTGCAACTGTCGGTGATCCCGCTGCTGCTGGGCCTGCTCATCGCGCTACCGGTGGGGATCGCCTGCGTGCGTTGGCGGTCGCTGTATCCGGCCACGCTCACAGCGGTCAACGTCGTCTACGCGATCCCCTCTATCGCGCTGTTCTTCCTGCTGCTGCCCTACACCAGCTTCAGCCTGTGGACGGCCGTCATCCCGCTCACCCTCTACACGCTGGCGATCCTGGTGCCCAACGTCGTCGACGGCCTGCACCACGTGCCCGAGCACGTGCGCCAGGCCGCCACGGCCATGGGGTTCGGGCCGCTGCGCCAACTCCTGCGCGTCGAGCTCCCGATCGCGGTCCCGGTGATCGTGGCCGGCCTGCGCGTCGCGGCGGTCGCCACCATCAGCATGGTCAGTGTCGCCTCCCTCGTGGGGTTGGGTGGGCTCGGCCAACTCATCTTGACCGAGGGGTTCCGCCGCCAGTTCCCCACGCCGATCGTCGTCGGAACCGTCCTGTCGGTGCTGCTCGCCTTCTGCGCCGATGCGTTGCTGGTGCTGTTGCAGCGCCTGTTGACGCCGTGGCGACGCGAGCGTGCCGCCGGGCCGGTCGACGAGCCCGAACAGCCACGGTAGGGAGTCCAGACGATGGTGCTGTGGTTTTGGGAATGGTTCGCCGACCCGGCGCAGTGGAGCGGCCCGGCCGGTATCCCCGTGCGGCTGGCCGAGCACCTTGGCTACTCTGGCCTGGCGCTGCTGCTCTCAGCCCTCATCGCGGTCCCCGTGGGGCTGCTCACCGGCCATACCGGCCGAGGCGGGTTCCTCACCGTGTCCGTGGCCAACTTCGCCCGCGCGTTGCCCACGATCGGTGTTCTCATGCTCGTGGTGCTGGCCGCCGGTATCGGCCTGCTGCCGGTGATGGCGGCCTTGGTGGCGCTGGCCGTTCCTCCCATCCTCGTCAACACCCACGAGGGAGTGCGCGGTGTCGATCCCCGTGCGCGCGACGCCGCCCGGGGGATGGGGATGCGGGAGCGTCACGTGCTGTTGCGGTTGGAGGTCCCCGTCGCGCTGCCGCTGATCCTCCTCGGGTTGCGGACAGCCGCCATCCAGGTGGTCTCCACCGCCACGATCGCCGCCTACGTCGGCATCGGCGGGCTCGGCCGTTTCATCGTCGACGGCCAGGCCCGGCAGCGTTTCGAGATGGTCGTGGGCGGCGCGCTGCTCGTCGTCGCCCTCGCTGTGTTCGTCATCGTCGTCTTCGCTGCGCTGCGCCGCGCGCTGGTCGCGCCGGGGCTGCGGCAGTCGAAGGCGCGATGATCCCTCCCCGGTCCTCACGTGAGAGAAGGTACGCCATGCGCAGCCCCCGCAGACTCGCCGCCGCCACCGCCCTGCTGCCCCTCATACTGACCGCGTGCGGCAGCTCCGACCCCTACGAGGAGGGGGGAGGCGGGGGCTCCGCCGACCCGTCGCAGGAGGCGGTCGTCGTGGGATCGGCCAACTTCCCCGAGAGCACCCTGCTCGGCAACATCTACGCCGAGGCGATGCGGGCGCAAGGGGTGCCGGTGCGGACCCAGTTCAACATCGGCAGCCGCGAGGTCTACTTCCACCAGATCCAGGAGGGGGAGCTGTCGGTCTTTCCCGAATACAACGGTGCGGTCCTCTTCCACCTCGACCCGGAGGCCACCACCGGCGACACCGAGGCCACCAACGCCACCATCGAACAACAGCTCCCCGATAGTCTCGCCATCCTCGACTCCGCACAGGCGCAGAGCAAGGACTCGCTCACGGTCACAGCCGAAACCGCCCAACGCCACGACCTGGCGGCCATCCCCGACTTGGCGGACGTGGCCGGTGACATGGTTCTCGGCGCGCCCGCCGAGTTCGAGACCCGCCCCCAGGGTGTGCCGGGGCTGAGCGAGACCTACGGCCTCACCTTCGCCGAGTTCCGCTCCCTGGACTCCTCACTCGTCGCCCAAGCCCTTTCCGACGGCGATATCCAGGCGGGCAACCTGTTCACCACCAGTCCCGCCTTCGCTGTCAACGACTTCGTCGTCCTGGAGGACCCCGAGAACCTCTTCGGCGTCCAGAACGTGACGCCACTCATCCACAGCGACAGCGTCGACGACACCGCCCGCGACGCCCTCAACGCGGTCTCCGCCGAACTCACGACCCAGGCCCTGGTCGACCTCAACCAGCGGGTCAGCGTCGACCACGAAGACCCCGACCACGTCGCCACCGACTGGCTGGAGTCGGTAGGCCTGGTCTAGCCGCCGGGCGGGCGCTGGAATGTGGCACGGCACAGCACCGTAAGAGCCCCCACGCCGTTGCCACATTCCACGGAGGATGAGGCCGCTCCCTGGGCGGATCGCCGGGTGAGCGGCCTCGTTTTCGGTGCGAGGTCGCCGGGCGGACTAGGTCAAAGAATCGCGGCGAGCACGAGGCCGACCGCGATAATACCGAGGAACGTGATCAGGGCGTCCATGGCTCCATTCCACCCTCCCAAGCCAGGGCGAGTGAACTAACCACGCCGTGCGACTTCGGTTACCGAAAAAGTGCAGACCGTAAAAGGGGCTAGCTGAGGCTGTGGTACCTCCCGCCGTAGCGGATCAGCGGTGAACCAGGGGCAGACCCCCGCCCCACGGCGGGAAGCGCGGTTACCTCCCCCAGATAGGCCACGTGGTCGCCCGCGACCACACGCTGCGTCATCGAGCACTCCAGCGCCGCGATCGCCTCGTCGAGGATCAACGCACCGGTGCGTTCGCCCCGGTGGTGCGGCTCGTTGGCCAGCAGCAACCGCGCGCTCGGCCGGCCCTCGGCGGCGAACCGGCCGGCGATGGCCTTGTGGCGGGCGTCGAGCACGTTCACCGCCCACGCCCCCTGCCGGTCCATGACCTCGCTGAGGTAGCTCTCGGCGAGCACACTGACCAACACAATGGGCGGCTCGGCCGAGATGGAGGCGACGGCGCTGACCGTAGTGCCGATATCGTCGCGGTCGTCGCGCACGGTGACCACGGTCACGCCCGTGGCGAAGTGCGCCATGGTCTCGGTGAACTCAGTGGGGGCAACCAGCGGGTCGCCGTTCAACGGATCTCCCACGTCCCCGGCATGACCAGCGGGCCGGCAGCGGGCAGTCCGATCCGGGCCGAGAGCTCGGCCAACGGGCCCCACGAGCTCACGCGCAGCCGCGCCGCGGTCTTGTCCTCGCTGGACTCGGGCGGAACCAGCCGCTCCAGCGGATTCGGCTGCGGGAAGGGGCGCAGTGCGGTCATCGACGGCAGGCCGGCCCGTTTCCGGGCGATCCCGGCGGCGGTCTCCACCCCGCCCAGTTCGTCGACGAGCCCGTGCGTGTGAGCGTCGGCCCCCGTCCAGACCCGACCTCGGGCGACCTCGTGGACCTGTTCACGGGTCATCCCCCGCGCCTCGGCGACCTTGGCCGTGAAGTCGTCATAGACGTGGTCGAGCATCGCGTTGACCCGTTCCCACTCCGACTCGCTGAATTTGCGATCGGTGCTGTACATGGTCGCGTGCGAGCCGGCGTCGATGGAGTCGCTGGAGATCCCCAGCTTGCCCATCAGCTCCGACAGGACCGCCTTGACAATGAACACCCCGATGGAGCCGGTCAGCGTGCCCGGCTTGGCGACGATGCTGTCGGCTCCCAGCGCGATGAAGTATCCGCCCGAGGCCGCGACGTCCCCCATGGACACGACCACCGGCTTGCCGGCCTCCGAGGTCAGCTTGACCTCTCGGCGGATCACATCGGAGGCGGTGTAGGAGCCGCCACCACTGTCGACGCGAAACACCACGGCACGCGCCTTGGGATCGGCACGGGCGGCGCGGAAAGCCGCGGCGACGGTGTCAGACCCCATGGCGCTGCTGCCGCCCAGCGGAGAGCGCCGGCTGCGTCCGGGGATGATCTGGCCGATACCCGAGACGAGCGCCACGTACTCGCCGCGCTGCACCGCCGGAACCCGGCTGGCCAGCGTCTGGGCACGCTGGTAGCGCGACACGAACTGGAGCCGCGCCCCCTCGTGCTCGCTCTCTGGGCCGCGGAAGCGCCCCAGCAGTTCGCCGTAGATCTCGTCGCGGTAGCCCAACCGGTCGACCAGGCCGGCCTCCAGCGCCTCGTGACTGATGAACGGGCCGCGGTCGATGAGAGAACGCACGTCCTGGGCGCTGAGCCCACGCCCTTCACTGATCCCCTCGACCACCTGCTCGGTCAGGGAGGCGACAATGCGCTCGGTGGCCTCGCGGTGCGGTCCGGTGAAGTCGCGCTCGGTGAGCATGTTGACGGCGTTCTTGTACTCGTGGCGCGCGCCGATCTCGTAGTCGACCCCGAGTTTTTCCACCGCGTCGCGCAGGAAACGGTTGGTGACGCTGAGGCCGGTCAGGCCCACCGCCCCCGAAGGCACCAGGGCGATTTCGGAAAACGCCGTGGCGAGGTAGTAGGAGGCGGTGCCAGGGCCGAAGTCACCGAACGACTCGCTCCAGGCCAGAGCCGGTTTGCCGCTGGCGCGGAACACCCCCACGGCCGTGCGCAGCTCCTGGAGCTTGCCGAAGCTGATGGGGGCGGAACCGATCTTGGCGATAAGCGCCTTGACACGGGGATCGCGGGCACCGCGGCGGATGCCCTCCAGGATGTCGAACAGTCGCTGGCGACGCATAGCCAGCAGTTGGCCAAGCGGGTCACCGGGCGACTCGTCGGAGATGCCTTCAGTGAGGTCGAGTTCGAGGACGAGCGGGCCAGCGCGCCGCTGTCGCAGCTTGGAGACGGGTTCGAGCAGCTTCGCGACTTCCACCATACGCACAGGCTAGTAGCCGACCAGCCTCGCCGGGCACCGGCATCGAGGAGCCCGCAGTCAAGCTTGTGGATAACCCGACACTACTTTCTGTGATGTCTAAGGTTAATTGTGTCGTCGGGGCGATGTGATCGCCCCTCCCCTCTTCGTCCTCTTCGTCGCGGAAAAAGGAAGACCCATGGCTGCTCGCCCGCTGTCCGCTTCCCGCCTCCTTCCCTTCGCTGCCGTCCTCATCGCCCTCATCTGCCTCGTCGTCGGGGGTACCGCCGTACCGGCCCACGGCGGGCATCTCCCCTTTGGCGAGGAACACGTCATCACCTACCCCGTTGGTGCCTATGAGCACGAGTTCACCGGCCAGACCGCCGAGGTCGGATTCAGCGTCGACGTCGTCGGGCGGCGGGTCGCCGGCGCGTCGGCGGTACGAGTGGCCCCCCACACCGGCCGGCGCGGCGACTCCGCGGCGGGCGAGCCCATCGTCGTGTTCGCGCTAGCCATCCGGATGAGGGAGCCGATCGGTCGGGTGCTGGGCTTGACCCAGAGCCCGCTCACCTGCGCCGCCGATGGCGAGGCCGTGGCCAACGTCCTCGCTCCCGACCACGGCGCCGATCGCGTGACCGCCGGTGAGGTCGACACCTCGGTGACGGTGCGCTTCGCCTGTCTCTTCCCACCCGACGCCAGGAGGCTCACCGTGCGTTTCGAGCATCCCCGGCAGCCGGCCGTTTTCTCCGGCGCCGTGCCCTGAGTCCGGCCGTGGCGCTTCACGGCCGTGGAGGCCGGTGCGCCGGCACCGCTCCACCCGCCGGTCTCAGCGCTGTGCGGCGCGCATCGCTCGCACCAGCGAGCCCTGCCGGTCGTCGTTGTCCAGCGACCACAGGCTCATCCCGCCCAGCCCCCGCTCGACGACGTATCCGGCTTTGGTGCGTATCAGCTCCGGGTCGTCGTAGCTCCAGAACTCGTCGCCGTCGTAGAGCCACAGCGCGCCGTGGGCGCGGTCGCGGAACCGCTCACCGGGTCTGCGCGCCAAGGTGGCGAAGTCCTCGTCTCCGTCTTCCCAGGTGCCGGCCGCCACTCCGCGGGCGCGTTGGTACAGCCCGCCGTTGCCGGCCGGCACGCCGCGCCAGCCCCGCCCAAAGCCGGGGACGCCGACCAGCAGCCGCTGCGCGGCCACACCCAGCTTCAGGTAGTTGGTGACGCCCGTGTCCACGCTGAGCCGCTGCGGCGAGGGGTCGGCGGTGGGGGTGTAGAGCTGCGAGGCGTGGTTGGTCGTCATGTCCCAGTCGCCGTTGAAATCATAGCCCTGCACGATTCCGAAGTCGATGAAGTCGAAGAGTTCGGGCTCGATCCCGGCCTCGATACGGGAGCGCTCCGCCGGCAGGTAGGCGCTGATCTCGACGTGTCTGCCGGTGCGGCGGGTGAAGTCGTCGAGCTGCCGGCGGGTCTCGGCGACGATGCGCGTGAAGTTGCGTCGGTCCTTGCGACGGGTCACGTTGTGCTCGTTGCCGGCTGACCCTGGCCACTCCCAGTCGAAGTCGACGTAGTCGAAGATCGCCGCCGCCGCCCCGGGGCCGCCCTGGGGCTCGCCCGCCCGCACGGGCAGGTCGCCGTCGAAGTACAGCGAGATCAACGATTCCGCGAACGCCGCACGCGACTCTTTCGTGCGGGCCGCATTGGAGAGGTACTTCGAAGCGTTCCAGCCGCCGACCGAGATACCCACTCGCAGGTGGGGGTGGCGCGCCTTCAACGTGCGGAGCTGGCTGAAGTTGCCTGCCAACGGTTGCTCGTAGGCGTCGGCTACACCGTCGACACTGGCGGCTGCGCTGAACCGGAGCTGGTAGTCCGCCCAGGAGTCACCGGTGGCCTTTTCGGTCATGACACACTGGCCGCGCTTGTTCAGCTCGGCGAATGCATAAGTGAGGTGGGTGAGCTCTGCCGCCTGCCCGCTTGTGTGGACGTCGCGCAACAGGTAATGGCGGTCATAGATTGCCCATTGCGGAAAATAGCCGACGGTGCGCACCGGCACGGTCCTCTCTCAGCCCCCGGGACATGGCGCGAAAAGCCAGATTCGCCCGCTATCGTCGGTGAGGTCAAGCTTCACGCGAGAAGGGAAACGCATGTCTGGCATGCCCAGCCGATCGCGGTTCAAAGCCCCCAGGTTGGGCTTCGCAGCGGTGGCCCTCGCCGCGCTGGCGGCCGGGTGTAGCGGCTCTGGAGCCGCCGACGCCTTCTCCTCGGAGGGTGGCCCCAGTCCGCAACAGACCTATGACGGGGTCGTCGCCGCTGCAAAGGCACCGGGACCGGAAGGTTTCGTTCCCACAGAAATCGAGGGCGTCAAGATCAACGCTCCCGAAGGTTGGCAGGTCGACGACTCGGGCGACTCGTTGTGCATGCGCCCCCCAGGCCAGCAGAACTGCGACTTCGGTGCCGTCCAGGTCTTTCCGCACGCCGCCCAGCGCCATCCCGCCAACTGGCCGAAGAAAGACGACGCCTTCAACCAGGACAACGGGTGGGCGGCACAGCCCAACGCCTGCCGCAGCGCGGGCACGGCCCGGGCCGGCAACGTCGCGGTCACCGCGTCGACTCAGACGACTCAGGGGTTTACCACCCATGCCGACGGGCTGAAGTCCCATCACTCGGTCTGGCAGGTGGAGTGCGAGAACGGCGACACCTTCGAGGTGCGGATGTGGTTCCTGCCCAAGAGTGATGTGGTGGTCTACGTGTGGGCGGTGGACCCGCGCTACGCCGAGTACTACGACCAGATCGCCGCGTCGATGGACGTCACCGCCTACAACTCGTGACGCTCGGCTTCTCGAGACCATGGGGGTGTGGCCCCGGTGGTTCGGCACGTGCCGAACCACCGGGGCCGAACGTGTTCGGGGCCGAAGATGAGGGGGAGCCCCCGAGGCTTGTGGGCGGCGGCTCCCTGGCGATCCGGTTCGCCGTCGTGGGGCGCGGAGCCGGACAGATTCACGCCAGTTTGTCCTTCGGAGCGGGGGCTTAAGAGAACTGCCCGTTTTTAACGGAGGTAATGAAGAAAGCCCATTCGGCGGAGGAGAAACATAGTTTGCCCGTTTTGGGGTTTTTGGAGTCTCGCATCTCGTGCTTTTCGGGCAGATCGGCTACTTCAACGCAGTTTCCCTGGCTTCCGGTGTAGCTGGATTTCCTCCATATGCCAGCGCTGAGCAGCGGCTGAGTCCCCGTGGCCATGGCGCTTACCTCTTCTAAAGTTCCTTGATGACGTCCGCCAGCAGGGATTGAGCTAAGTTCCCACTCACCCCCGCCGATCGCAGTTTCTTGAAAGCGAGCTTATGGCGGGCGACATCCTCGTGACTGTCGAGGAAGAGGTTACTGGCCTGTCCCTCCAGATACACGGTGGAAAGACGAAAATCCGCCAAGGTCAGAATTACGAAGTTCGGCATTAATAGCCCGATGTGTACCCCAGCGCTGAACGGGATCACCTGGAGGGTCACCTTGGGGTGGTCAATCAGCTCAATGAGGTGCTGAAGCTGCTCGCGCATGATCTGGCGCCCACCGACGAGCTGACGGATCGCGGCCTCACCCAGGACCACGCACACCTCGGGGCCGTTCTCGTCGAGGACGCGCTGCTGGCGGGCTAGTCGCACCTCCACCTGCCCGTCCACCGGCTCTCCGGCTTGCAGCGTGCCGCGGATCACCTCCCGGGCGTAGTTGGGTGTGTGCAGCAGCCCGGTGATCACGCTGCTCTCGTAGATCTCAATCTCTGTGGCGTCGGCTTCGAGTCCGATGAAGGTGCCGTAGCGCTTCTCCAGGTCGAAGGATTGCCACCACCCACGCTTGCCCGCCTGGCGGCGCAGGTTTACCAGTTCGTCGCTCTCCTGGCTGCTCAGGTGGTAGTACTGTGCGAGCTGTTTGAGTTCCTTCTCCCGTGGCACCCTTTCCGCTGATTCCCACCGACTGACGCTGGAAACGGTTACTTCGAGAATTTTTGCGACTTCTGTCCGATTCATTTTGTGTTCGCTACGAAGCCGCTTCAGCTCTCGGGCGAGTTGCCACTGGGCGACCGTCGGGCTACCTGAGGTCATCGTTGTGGTTCCCACACAGAAATTCTAGGTCAATTTGACAATTCGGGTTGCTCGGGAGATAGCTCGACGGCACACTTTAACTATCGGCGTGGTTGTCTTGCTACGCACAGTTTTTGCGTCAGTTGGGACGATCATGCGGAAAACGCATAAAAATAAAGTGGCCCTGGTCAAGCGGGGCTAGCGCCTGACCAGGGCTCGAACCAACTCACCTGCCAGGACAGGGAGCTGAACCATGAACCACGTTATCCCCCCGCCCATGCAATTGCATCCGGGAAGGAAGTGGGGGGTACCGTCGGCATGCCGTAGTTTTACGGGAGACCCAACGGCCGTGCGATCGTGCCGGGAATTCGCCACCGAGGCCATCGGAGCATCCCGGTACCGCTACTCCGATGAGCTGCGCGAAAACCTCCGGCTGTGTGCCAGTGAGCTCGCAACCAACGCCGTTCGTCACTCCAAATCTGGAGAGGCGGGCGGCGTGTTCACTGTGCTGCTCCACCTCCGTCCCACGTGGATCGGGCTGGCGCTCCACGATCTCGGCCCCAAGGCCGGCGCCCCCAGCGTGCCGCGCGTGCTGCTACGGACACTCGACGACCCGTTATCCGCATCGGGGCGCGGGCTGGCCATGGTCAGCCTGTGCTCCCATGGCCGTTACGGGTTCATGGCCCCCCCGCAGTCGTCCCAGCATGTCGCCTGGTGCGAACTCGCCGCCTAGGTTGTTGTTTTTTGAACGGCTGAGGTGGGGGCCGTGGGGAGTGTTCTCCGTTCGCTCCTGCCTCGACCGCTGCGCGATCTCGGCAGCCTGCGGGGGCGCTCACCCGCGCGCCCACCGCCCGCTCTCGCCGCCCTTTTCAAAAAACAACAACCTCGTCCGGCCCGCTCCCGGCTCGGGCGCGGCTCCGGCGCCGGCATACCGCCCGGCGACGCGCCCGGCCGATGTCACCCGCTGGCCCTACTGCGCCTCGTAGGACAGCCACACGGTCGCCAGCGGAGGGAAGGTGAGCACCGCCGATGCCGGCTGGCCGTTCCACGGTTCCGCGGTGGCCGTCGCCCCCGCCGTGCTGGCCATACCACTTCCCCCGTAGCTGTGAGCATCGGTGTTGAGGATCTCGCGCCAGGTGCCGGCCCACGGCAGCCCCACCCGCCGGTGTTCGTGCGGCGAACCGGAGAAGTTGACCAGGCACACCAGCGCCGTACCGTCGTCGCCGTGGCGCATGAACGACAAGGTGTTGCCGCTGGCGTCCCCGCCGTCGATCCATGTGAAGCCCTCCGGGCCGAAGTCCTGGGTCCACAGCGCCGGCGTTGCCCGGTAGAGCCGGTTGAGTTCGGCGACCAGCCGCCGCATCCCCTCGTGGTGGGAGTAGTCCAACAGCCACCACTGCACGCCGGTTTCGTGCGACCATTCATCCCCCTGGGCGATCTCGTCGCCCATGAACAGGAGTTGCTTGCCCGGGTGGGCCCACATGAACCCCAGCAGCGTGCGTAGGTTGGCGCAGCGCCGCCATTCGTCGCCGGGCATCTTGTTCAGCAGCGAATTCTTGCCGTGCACCACTTCGTCGTGGGAAAGGGGCAGGATGTAGTTCTCGCTGAATGCGTACACCATCGAGAACGTGATCTCGTTGTGGTGGTATTGCCGGTACATGGGATCGCGCCGCAGGTACTCCAGCGTGTCGTGCATCCAGCCCATGTTCCACTTGAAGCCAAAACCCAACCCCCCGGAGTCGACCGGCCGCGATACCCCCGGCCAGGCAGTGGATTCCTCGGCGACCATGGTGATACCGGGGTTGCGGCGGTAGGCGGTGGCGTTGAGTTCCTTGATGAACTCGATGGCTTCCAAGTTTTCCCGCCCGCCGTAGGCGTTAGGCGCCCATTCACCCGAGCCGCGTGAGTAGTCCAGGTACAGCAGCGAGGCCACAGCGTCGACCCGTAGCCCGTCGATGTGGAACTCCTCCAGCCAGTAAAGCGCGTTGGCGATGAGGAAGTTCCGCACCTCGGTACGGCCGTAGTTGAAGATGTAGGTGCCCCAGTCGGGGTGCTCGCCGCGGCGCGGATCGGGGTGCTCGTACAGGGCTGTGCCGTCGAAGCGCGCCAGCGCCCAGTCGTCCTTGGGGAAGTGCGCCGGCACCCAGTCGACCAGCACCCCGATTCCCGCCTGGTGCAACCGGTCGACCAGCAGCCGGAAGTCGTCGGGGGAGCCGAAGCGGGCCGTGGGAGCGTAGTAGGAGGTGATCTGGTAGCCCCACGAGCCCCCGAAGGGGTGCTCGGCCACCGGCAAGAACTCCACGTGGGTAAATCCCATGTCACGGACGTAGGGCACGAGCTCATCGGCCAGCTCCCGGTAGGACAGCCCCGGCTTCCATGAGCCGAGGTGCACCTCGTAGATGCTCATGGGCTGGCGGGTCCAGTCGGCGATTTTGCGTTGGGACAGCCATTCGTCGTCGTGCCACTGGTGGGTTGAGGTGTGGACCACCGATGCCGTGTCCGGCGGGAGTTCGGTAGCGGTGGCCATGGGGTCGGCCTTGTCGCGCCACCGCCCGTCGGAGCCCAGGACCTGGTACTTGTAGTGCGCGCCGTCGCCCACGTCGGGGACGAACAATTCCCACACCCCCAGGGACCCCAGCACGCGCATCGGGTAGGCGACCCCATTCCAATGGTTGAAGTCACCGATCACGCGCACACCCTGGGCGTTGGGGGCCCAGACAGTGAACGAGGTCCCCCTGATCTCTCCTATAGCGGAGGGGTAGCGGCGGGTGTGCGCGCCCAAGGCCCGCCATAGTTCCTCGTGACGTCCCTCGCCGATCAGGTGGCGGTCGAGTTCACCGATCGTGGGCAGGTAGCGGTAGGGATCGTCGATGATGTGGGCTTCGTCGGTGGCGCTGTAGCGCACGGCCAGTCGGTAGTCACCGGCTTCGGCTACGTTCAGTGTGCCGGCGAATACGCCGCGGTGCAGGTGGGGCAGTTCTACCTGGTTGCCATCGGCGAGAACGGCGTGAACCGAGTAGGCCATCGGGCGTAGCGTGCGCACCGTGGCACCGTCAGGACTGGGGTGGGCCCCCAGGATCGAGTGGGGGTCGTGGTGGTGGCCGTCGACGATGCGGTCGATCTCGGCCAGGAGCGCGTTGCTCATAGCGTTTCCCGTGGTGTCGTGGAACAAAGTGTGCGAACAGGTTGGGTGGAGCTGTCACTCACCGCCGTAGTCCGGCCCCTGTGCCGGCGCGGCGGTGGGGCCACGTGCTCGTCCGCCCTGGAGCAGCGGCGATCGGCCGTGGCGGTGGCGCCGGAGCATCGCAGCGCCCTCAGCACCACCGGGGTGTGTCGCGTTCACTGGGTGGAGGGGGTGCCTCCCGCCAGTGCGGCGATCGAGTCGAGTGGAATACGCAGCCATGAGGGGCGGTGTCGCGCCTCGTACAGGACCTCGTAGACGGCCTTGTCGTACTCGAAGGCCCGCAGCACGGTCAGGTGTTTTTCCGGATCGATCCCTCCTGCCGCTGCATAGCCCGCGCAGAATGCGTCGCGGCTGCGCCGCGCCCAGGCGCGGGCCGTGCCGGTCAACTCCTCAGCCCTTGGGTGCTCGACCAACTGGTAGCGCGCCGCGTAGTCGAAGGAACGCAGCATCCCGGCGACGTCGCGTAGCGGGCTCGACAGGCGCTGGCGTTGGGCGACCGGAACAGCGGGCTCTCCTTCAAAGTCCAGCAGCACCCACCCCGCGTCGGTGCGCACCACCTGGCCGAGGTGGTAGTCGCCATGCACGCGCTGGACGGGCAGCGGCTCCTCCAGTTCTGCGAAGGCGTCGAAGGCCGCGCGCAGCCGGGCCGTGTACGGTTTCAGCTCGCCCACCTGGTCGGCTGCCGAGTGCAGCCGTTCGACCATGCTTTCGGCCAGTTCGGTGACCGCGCCCGGTCCCAACAGGTCGGTGGGTAGCGCGCGTGCCAGCTCCCGGTGCACGCTGGCCGTGGCGCTGCCCAACCGTTCGGACTCCCCGGCGAAGTCGCCGCCGGCGTCGCCCGGGGCGGTGTCGGGCATCTCGTAGAGGTCACGCACGCTCGTGCCCGCCAGCACCCACCCGTCGGTCGCGCTGCGCAGGAACTCTTGCAGCATCGCCAGCGTCGTGGGTACCGGCGTAGCCGTGTGTTCGTCGGTCAGGTCCACCTCAAGCCAGCCGTGCACCCGGGCGACGAACGGTGAGCCCGTCAGTGCCGCGGTCAACTCCAGATCCGGGTTGTGTCCTGGCCATAGCCGGCGGAAGACCTTCAGGACGTAGTCTTCGCCGTAGACCAGCGAGGTGTTGGACTGCTCGCCGCTGAGCACCAGGCTGCGCAGGCCGGTACGGATGGTGGTTTCGGGCAGCCGCCGGAACCGCACCGCGTTGGCGCTGGCTCCGTTCGGCGTGGAGCCGGCGAGGCGTTCGAGTATCTCCGCGGTCAGTTCTGGGTCGTGTGCGGCGTCGTAGAGGGCGCACCACTGCGGTTTTGCCCCGGCGGCGGTGTCGACCTCTGCCGTGCCGATCTCGGCGTGTGCCAGGTCAGCGCCGAGCGTTCCCGCCGGACGCAGGCCGAGGAGCACCTGGTAGCGGTCGGCCGCGCCCTCTTGACTGACCGCCACCACCAGTATCCGCAGCCCCGGTAGACCGGTGATGAGGACGTGCTGTGACTCCACTGTCAGCTCGTCGATTGGTATTCCTTTGCCGGCGAACCAGCGTTGGCGCGGTATCCACCCTGCCAGGAGCTCCTCTAGCTGCGTCATGTCGAAGCGGTCCGTTCTCCTTCTCAGTTACTGGTGGACGCGGGGGAGGGCCGAGGAGCCTGCCCTCGGTCACTCGGGGTGGTGGGGGTGGCTGCCGCCTCGGGCGATGCCACCGGTTCCGGGGTGCGTTCCTCTGGGGGCACGGGTGGCAACTGGAACCAGTAGAAACCGTGCCCAGGCAAGGTGAGCAGGTAGGACAGCTCCCCGATGGCGGGAAACCGGACGCCGCCGGTGCACTCGATGGGGGTGACGCCCTGGAATCGGCGCAGGTCGAGTTCGACTGGCTGCGGGAACCGCGAGAGGTTGTTGACGCACAGCATCCGGTCGTCGCCGTATTCGCGCACAAACGCCAACACGCTCGGGTTGCTGGCGTGCAGTTCGGTGAAGTCGCCGGTACCGAACACCGGGTGGCGTTTGCGGATCTGGATCATCTTGCGCATCCAGTTCAGCAACGAGCCGGGGTTGTCGCGTTGGGCTTCGACGTTGAGGGCCTGGTAGCCGTAGATGGGGTCCATGACCAGCGGTAGATA